>CAZKVF010000386.1:0-10145 GCA_964556085.1 uncultured Solibacteraceae bacterium | reverse complement strand
GACGCGCGAGAACACGGTGGTGGAAGGCTATGAGTCGGTGATTCATTTGGAAAATAAGGCCATTCGCAGCATCGAAACGAATCGCGCGAGCGGCACTGATAATTATCCCAGCCGAAAGCTGCGCTACGCCGCCGACCGCATCTGGATGGACTTCAATGACGACGGCGAAATTGACAAAGTCGAAGGCGACGGCAATGCGCAACTGGTTTCTACAGCCGAGACAGCCGAGACCGCCATCACTGCGGCCCGTGTGGAAATGAATTTCCAGGTGAGTAATGGGGAGAGCACGCTCTCGCATGTGAACACGTCTGGCAAGAGCACCATGAAAGAGACTCCTCTGCCGGGCCCGCCGGGCTCAGGGAAGCAGCCCGGCGAAACCCACGTTCTTCGCGGCGAGTCCATTGAATTAAAGATGCAGCCAGGGGGCAGGAACGTGGAGAGCGTGCGCGTGCCGGCGTCAGGAGTACTGGAATTTATTCCCAACTTGCCCGTGCAGCACCACCGGACGCTTACCGGCAAGGACATGCTGATCGCCTACGGCCCGCAAAACCGCATCGACACTTTTCGCGCGAAGGACGCGAAGACCGAGACCGATCCCAACGAGGACGAGCGGCGGCGCGACCGCGCCGTCACTCACACGGCTAGCCGCGAGCTGCTGGCAAAATTTGAACCCGGATCGAACCAAATGGCCGCTTTGGAACAGCGAGGTGAGTTCACATACGACGAAGGCGTGCGCCGCGCGCGTGCCGCCACCGCGACGTTGGACTCCAAGGAAAACATCATGGTCCTGGAGGGAACGGCTCGGGTCTCGGATAACACCGGATCGACCGCTGCGGATCACATCCGCATGGACCAGCGAAGCGGCGATTTCACGGCCGAGGGCAATGTAAATTCCATCCGGCTCCCGGACAAAGGCCAGACCAGCTCTGGCATGCTTTCGGGCGATGAGCCCGTGGAATCCCAGGCACGCCGCATGGTTTCGACAAATCGGAACCGGCACGTCCATTTCGAAGGCAACGTGAGTCTCTGGCAGGGCGCCGATCGGATACAGGCCAGCATGGTGGATGTAGACCGCGAGAAGCAAACTTTGATCGCCGATGGCGCGGTGGTCACCAATCTCTGGGAAAAGCCGAAGGAGAGCGACGCGGCGGAAGGCTCGGGCGGTGCCCCGGCAGCCAAGACCCCGGTGCAAACCTTGGTACGCGCGCCGCACCTGGTTTACACCGACACGGACAGGCTGGCTGTCTACACAGGCGGCGCCGTGTTGAACCGCACGGGTATGCAAGTGAAGTCGCGGGAACTGCGCGCTTTCCTGGCTGAGGAAGGCGCCGATTCCCGCCTGGTGAAGGCCTTCGCGGACGGGGCCGTTGAGATCGTCCAGACCGCTGCCGATCGCAGGCGAACCGGCAAGGCGGAACATTGCGAGTATTACACTGAGAATCAGAAAGTTGTGCTGCGCGGCGGTGAACCCGAATTCGTCGACAGCCTCAATGGCAACCAGAAAGGAAGCACACGAGGCGTTGAATTGACCTACTTTGCCAACGATGATAGGCTGCAGGTAATCGGGTCGCCGGATCAGCCAGTGAAGAGCCGGATCCGGCGCAAACCGTGACCCGGATTCGCCGCCCTTACGCCCCATGAAGCTTCTCGAGACCCAGGAAATCTCCAAATCGTACCGTGGGCGGAGAGTAGTCAACTCCGTTAGCGTGCATTTGGAGCAGGGCGAAGTGGTAGGCCTGCTGGGTCCCAATGGAGCGGGCAAGACCACAACCTTTTATATGGTGGTCGGCTTGATCAGCCCGGATGCCGGACGAATCCTTATCGACGGCCAGGATATCACGCGGCTGCCAATGTACCGGCGGGCGCAGCGCGGGATCAGCTACCTCCCACAAGAGCCCTCAGTCTTCCGCAAGATGACGGTGGAAGAGAACCTCATGGCCGTGCTCGAAACACTGGACATGCGCGGCCACCAGCGGCGCGAAACCAGGGATCGGCTGATCAGCCAGCTCGGCCTCGAGACAGTGCGGCACAGCCGCGGCTACATGCTCTCCGGCGGCGAGCGCCGCCGAGTGGAAATTGCCCGCTCGCTGGTGATTGACCCCAGTTTTCTCCTGCTCGATGAGCCCTTCTCGGGAATCGATCCCATTCAGGTTCTGGAACTGCAGCGGATCGTTTTCGATTTGAAGCAGGCCGGGATCGGAATCCTTGTGACCGATCACAATGTGGGCGCAACCCTGATGGTGACAGACCGCGCCTATATCATCGAAAACGGCCGCATCTTCCGTGATGGCCGGCCCGATGCGCTGGCGCGCGACCCTGATGTGAAGCGTGTCTACCTCGGCGAGTCGTTCACGCTGCAGGTATAGTTTCCCCCTAGGTGCGCTTATAGCCGCGCGCGTGGCCTCACGTTCCAAATCTAGCCCTAGCGAGGGATGTTCGCGAAGCCCCGCGGGAGTATACTAGGTCAGCCCTAACTATGTTCGTTTCAACGCGGAGGGGGTTTTTAAAGACGACAGCGGCGGGTCTGGCCGCCCCGTATGTTTTTGCCCAAAGCCCGAAGATAACGGCCGCGCCATTAGGCGAAGACCTTTATCTGCTGGGCGGCGCCGGCTGCAACGTGATTGTGCACACGGGCGCGGAAGGCGTACTGATGGTCGATGGCGGCCTCGCGCAGAACGCGGCGGCGTTGGCGCAAGCTGTGGCAGCGCTGCCCAAGGGTGGTCCCGTGCGCACCTTATTCAACACGCACTGGCATCCTGAGCAGACCGGCTCCAATGAGGCCCTGGGTACGGCGGGCGCCACGATGATCGCTCAGGAAAACACGCGCCTTTGGCTGCAACAGAACATCACATGGCCCTACAACGGCCAGAAATTCAAGAAATTGCCAAAGGTCGCCCAGCCCAACAAAACGTTCTACGATAAAGGCGCCCTCGATTCCGGAATCCGGTACGGATACATCCCCGACGCGGCGCACACGGATGGCGACCTCTACGTCTTCTTACCGCAGCAGAACGTCCTGGCGGTGGGCGATGCTGCCTATGGAGAAGGCTGGCCTGTAATCGATTGGTGGACGGGCGGCTGGATTGGCGGCATTGTCGGCGGCTTGCAACGCCTCCAGAGCATCGCTAACCGCGATACGAAGATTGTTCCCGCCCAGGGCCCCGTGCTCAGCTTAGCCGACATCGCCGCCCAAGCCGAAATGTACAGCACGATCTACGACCGGCTGAATCAAATGCTGAATAAAGGACGCGGCCCTTCGGAAGCCGTCGAGGCCAAGCCGGCCAAGGAATTTGAAGCCAAGATGGGCAACTCGGACGCATTCATTCGGCGGGCTTTCGAGAGCCAGTGGGCCTATCTTTCGCCGGACGCATAGGAAGCGAATGCCTCGAACGATCTCAAACTCAAGGTGCGGCAGGCGCTTCCGCCTGCCAATTTCCGGGTGGGGCAGGCGATCTTGTCGCCTGCCATCTTCGTCAGGGAGCGGTCGCCTATTCACGGGAGTCGCCCTTGCTGCCCTGGCCGGCCTCGCCCCCGTTTCTCAGGCACAGGATCCCGCCGCCGCCCAATTGGCCACCATCAAGCAATACTGCCTGGGCTGCCACAACGATAAGGCCAAGGTCGGCGGTACCACTTTCGAAGGCATGACCGCCGAGAGTGTCGCCAAAAACCCCGAACTCTTCGAGAAGGCCGTCCGGAAACTGCGCGGCCGTGTGATGCCGCCTCCCGGCGCAAAGCAGCCGGACGGCAAGGCGGCCGACTCGCTGGTCGCGTGGCTCGAAGATTCGCTCGACAAGATTCCCAGCCAGGCGCACATCACGGACCAGGTCGTGCTGCATCGCTTAAACCGCGAAGAGTACGAAAACGCCGTCCGTGACCTGCTTCTGGTGGATGTCAATGGCGCCGAGCTGTTGCCGCCGGATGATACCGCGCAGGGCTATGACAACATCGCTTCGGCCCTGCAGGTTTCGCCTACCTTTATCGAGCAATATGTGATTGCCGCCCGCAACGTCGCCATCAAAGCGCTCGGCAAGCGCGATTCGCGGCCGCAGGGTTGGACCTTCAAGGCCGGTGCCGGCAATCAGCTCACGCACGTTCCCGGGATGCCGCTGGGAACACGGGGCGGCATTCTTGCGAACGTGGATCTCCCGGCCGATGGTGAGTACCGCATCAACATCGCCGACATGGCCACCCATATCTGGGGCAACGGCATGGAGTACGAAAATCCGCTGGTTGTAACCCTCGATAATAAAATCGTCTACCAGACGGTCATCGGCGGCGAAGAGGACTCGAAGCTGTACGACCAGGTGCAGAGCGGCGCGCTCGACCGCGTCAATGCGCGCCTGAAGAACATCAAATTCCAGGCCACTGCCGGACCGCACAAGATCGCGGTCACATTCCGGCGCAAGAGTTTCGCCGAATCCGATGACCAGCTGCAGATATTTGCGCCCGGCGGCGGGCAGGATCGCTCGTACCGCGTGAGTCAGTTCCAGCTTCTGGGCCCATTCGATGTGGCGGGTCTCAGCGATACTCCGAGCCGCAAACGAATCCTCACCTGCGACCCGGAGAAAGAAAAGAGCAAGACGCCCGAGGGTTGCGCGAAGGAGATTCTGTCGGCGCTGACAAAGCGCGCATACCGCCGGCCGGTGACGAACGACGACATTTCGGAACTAATGCAGTATTACGCTGATGGTTTCAAACAAGGGGGATTCGAGTCCGGCATCCAAGCCGGGATCACGGGCATGCTGGCCAGCCCCTTTTTCCTGTATCGCGGCGAGCGCGTCCCCGCCGGGCTGAAGCCGGGCGAGAAGTATGCCATCACCGATCTGGAACTCGCTTCCAAACTTTCGTTCTTCCTGTGGAACTCGATTCCGGATGACGAACTGCTGAATGTCGCCGGCAGGAACAAGCTAAGCGATCCAGTGACGCTCGGTAAGCAGGTCCATCGTATGCTCGCTGATCCGCGATCCAAAACGCTGGCGAGCAATTTCCTGTTCCAGTGGCTCGATATGAAGAGGCTCGACGACGTCATTCCGGATAACGACGTCTTCCCCAATGCCTCCGGCCGCATGGACCCGCGCGCGGATTTCCGCACCGAGCTCACGCTGTTCGCCGACAGCATCTTTCGCGAAGACCGCAACGTGGTTGACCTGCTGCGCGCCAGCCATACCTACTTGAATGAGCGCGTCGCGCTGCACTACGGCATTACCGACGTGAAGGGCGATGAGTTCCGCCGGGTCGAGTTGAAAGACTCCGTGCGTTGGGGCCTGCTAGGCAAGGGCGCCATACTGATGGCAGCCGCTTATCCCAACCGCACGTCGCCCGTATTGCGCGGGAAATTTATCCTGGCCAACATTGAGGGCGTTCCGCCTGCCACACCGCCGCCTAATGTTCCGACGCTCGACGACAAGGACATCGGCACGACCAAGGCGCTCACTGTCCGCCAGTTAATGGCTCGCCACCGCGCCAGCCCTGCCTGTTCGTCCTGCCACTCGGTGATGGACCCGCTTGGCTTCGCGCTCGAAAACTTCGACGCCACCGGCATGTGGCGGGACAAGGACCGGTTCGCAGGAACGCCCATCGATTCCGCCGGCGAGTTGCCCGACGGAACAAAACTCAAGGGCCCCGACGATCTCCGCAATGCGCTGCTGCGCCGTCCCGAACAGTTCGTGCAGACATTCGTGGATGGTCTTTTGACCTATGCGATGGGCCGTACGCGCGAATACTACGATATGCCTACCATCCGCCGGATCGTGCGCGAAACGGCCGCAAAGGATTACAAATTTTCGGCCATCGTCGAAGCGGTGGTCGCGAGCGACCAGTTCAGAATGCGTCGAGTCCCTGGTGGGCAGGCGCAACCGGATTCGCCTGGTAGCGCCGGCGGTCTTGCCGCCGCTACCCAACCGAAGTTGAGCGCCACCAATAAATAAGGAGAGGCCACATGTTCTTATTCAAAAAGCACATTTCACGCCGTACAGTTCTGCAGGGAGCCGGAGCCACGGTCGCGCTGCCGCTCCTCGACGCCATGATCCCTGCGCGCACCGCCTTGGCGGCAACTGCTGCGGGGAAAACGGTCAAGCGCTTCGCCTTTATCGGCTTCCCTCACGGCGCGATCATGGATCGCTGGTCGCCGAAGCAAACCGGCGCGAACTACACCATGTCGCCGATCCTGCAGCCTCTCGAGCCGGTCCGCAAGCATCTGACCATCGTCTCCGGCTTGCGTAACAAGCCCGCGGAAACGCCCGAACCGCACGCCTACATCGAGCAGGGCTGGTTGACGTGCGTCAAGCCGTGGGATTTCGGCAAGGCCGGTCCGGATGCCGGTGTGAGTTGCGACCAGATTGCCGCGCGCCACGTCGGGCAGGAGACGCGCCTCCCTTCGCTCGAACTTACGGCTGCCCAGGGCAGCGCCAAGGTGGCTTGGCGCACGCCGACCCAGCCGTTACCGCAGGAAGGTAACCCGCGCGCCGTCTTCCAGAAGTTGTTCGGACAGGGCGATACCGATCAGGAGCGCGCCCAGATCCTGGTGGAAACCGGCAGCATCCTCGATCGCGTGCAGGGGCAGGCGCGCCGCCTGCAGGCTAGCCTCGGCGTGCAGGACCGGCACATCGTCAGCGATTATCTCGATTCCGTGCGGGAGATCGAGCGCCGCGTGCAAATGGCCGAGAAACAGTCGTCGAGCGAACTCGTGATTCCGGACGCGCCGATCGGTACGCCCAACGAGATCACGGAATATCTCAAGCTGATGTTCGACCTGATGGCCCTGGCATTCCAGGCCGATGTTACGCGCGTGATCACTTTCTCGATGGACCGTGAAGCCAGCATGCGGACGTACACAAACCTGGGCATTGCCGAAGGGTTCCACCCCTTGTCGCATCACGGCAACAACCCCGACAAGATGGACAAGCTGGTGAAGATTCAGCGATATCACGCGGAAGTGTTTGCCGGGTTTGTCAAAAAGATCGAGGCGGCGAAAGAAGCCGACGGCACCGTGCTCGATCATTCCACCATTCTGTTCGGTAGCGACATGAGCAACAGCGATCGCCACAACAACGATCCGCTGCCCTCCGCGATCCTGGGGCACGCCAACGGGAAGATCAAAGGCGGCCAGCACCTGAAGTATCCGCAGGATTCGCGTCACGGCGACCTGCTCTTTACCCTGCTTGAGCGCAACGACATCCCGGTAAAGTCCCTCGGCGATAGCACCGAAGGCCTCTCGGAGGTTTAGCCATGCCCTCAAAGAGTGGGGCAGGCGCTTTCGCCTGCCAATGTCGGAGCCGCGACCGTAAGGGAGCGGTCCTGGCCTTTGCACTCCTTTTCGCTTTCGCCTCCCTCGCGTCCGCCGCCGCAGTGGGGCCCGATACCGCGCTTCTGGACGCCGCGTCTTCCAACGACCACGCCGCGGCCCTCCGCCTCGCGAGCGTGAAAGGCGCTAACGTGAACGCCACTGGCGCGGATGGCAGCACAGCCATCATGTACGCCGCGGCCAATGGCGATCTCGAGCTGGTCCGCGCGCTGGTAAAGGCCGGCGCAAACGTCAAACTGTCGAACCAGTTCGGCACGTCGGCGATCACAGAAGCCGCCGTCATCGGCTCCGCGCCGATTCTTGACTCGCTGCTCAAAGCCGGCGCCGATCCGAATTACAAAACTCCCGATGGCGAAACTCCACTGATGGCTGCTGCCCGCAGCGGTAAGGTCGACGCAGCAAAGGTGCTGCTGGATGCGGGCGCCGACATCAATGCCAAGGAGACCTGGGGCGGACAATCGCCCCTCATGTGGGCCGCGGCCCAGAGCCAGGCAGAGATGGTGAAGTTCCTGGCATCGATGGGGGCCAACCTCGACGATCACGGCATGGTCCATCAATGGGAGCGTAAGATCATCCAGGAGCCTCGTCCTAAGGACTTGAACAAGGGTGGCTTCACGCCGCTGCTCTACGCCGCGCGAGAAGGTTGCGCGGCCTGCGTGGAGAACCTGCTAACTGCCGGCGCCGATCCCGATTCCGAAGATCCCGACCGTGAAACGCCCCTCCTGCTCGCGCTCGAAAACATGCATTTCGACACGGCCGCCGTGCTGGTCAAAGGCGGCGCCGACCTCGATAAGTGGGATCTCTTCGGCCGCTCTCCGGTCTACATGGCGGCCGACGTCAGCACGCTTCCGGTGAAAGGCAACGGCGCGATGGCCGTGCTCCCGAGCGCGGACAAGCTCTCCGCCCTCGATGTGGCGCGCATGATGCTCGAGCACGGCGCGAATCCGAACATTCAATTGAAGCGCCGTCCGCCGTATCGCGATGTTCCGCAAGACCGCGGCGGCGACCAGATGCTGGCCCAAGGCGCCACGCCGCTGCTGCGCGCGGCCCGTGCCGGCGATGCGAAGTTCGTCGCGTTGCTTTTGGAGTACAAGGCTCTCGTCGATTTGCCGAGCAAGGAAGGTATCACACCGTTGATGGCTGCGGCTGGAGTCGATTACGGCCTGCGCGTTACGCGCGGACGCAACCGTACCGACGAAGGCGTGCTCGCCACCATGGATCTGCTGATCAAAGCCGGGGCGGACGTAAACGCCCACGACGTAATGGACCGCCGCATCGGCAGGGGCTATACGCCTGGTGAAAGCGCAGCCTCGGCCGCACTACAGAGAGGCCGCCGCGACAGCCAGGTGCCGAGTGCGAATGCAGTGCCGCACCAGACCGCCCTCCACGGCGCCGCCGAACATGGCTTCGATAAGTACATCGAGTTCCTGGTCGCCCATGGCGCCGACCTGACCGCCAAAGACGCCAACGGCCGCACGCCTCTGGACTCCGCTCGCGGCGCTGGCGGGCAAAAAGGCGGCGCCGATGCCTTCCCCAAAACCGTGGCCTTGCTGGAATCCCTGATGAAAGAGAAGGGCATCCCGGTGGCCGCAGTGCCGGCCAAGAGCGAGTAATCTCCTGGTGGTGCGGACGCCCTCGTCCGCGTGCGACCCCCTGGTCGCGCTATCAAGGGTAAGCTGGCTTGGCCGAAAGCCATGCTGCCACTGTCAAACAAGCTAAAATCAGGATCGAAAAGACGATCGGGACGAGAAAGGCGTATCTGAAACCCACGATTGTTACAGCGGCAAAGCATATGACAAGCGCCCACGCGGTTCCACGCATGGCGACCAGGGTCTCACGCGAAAGGCTGCCCAGTTGCCACGCCAATGCAGCCGTGAATACCAGAAAAATGGTAAAGAAAAACCCGAAACCAACAAAGAAGTCCCAGTAAGTTCGGCTCGTTCCCAAGATGTTGAAGTGAGTCGAACGCATCAAACTAATCAGCGAGTCGACTCCCCATTGAGGATCGGTTTGCCGAAATCCGAACGTATGAAGGGCGGCAAAAAGCAGAAGAAGGACGGATGCGATTCGATAAAAAATAGCTGGTTTCAAGCCCTACCTCCGGATGGATCGGACGAGCGGTAGTATAGCAGCTGCGTCCAGCGTGGATGGTCGGCTCGACGCGGAAGTGATCGCTCGCGCGGCACGTTTTCACGGCCTAATTGACAGGCCACCTGCGCGGTTGGACCTGGATTCCCGATAGCGCCGGTGATCTTGTCACCGGCGAAGTGCAGACGCTTCTGGCTACCCAACTTCCCGCGCCGTGTAATCTCTTTCACATCTCTCGCGGAAAAACCCAAAATCGGCTTAGGGCCGAGAGCCGCCCGCCGCGTTTCTCTGCAATAATCGCGCTGTAGCTGTTGTCGTTTCCTCCGGAGCGTCAAAATTGCCGGACGCAAAACAGTTTGGAGGACTAGCGGGGACCGCCATCGCTGTTCTGGGCGTTGCCGGAGCATTTCTGTATTTGGGTGGCTGGTTCAATCCGGAAGCGTTGACGCCCGCACGTTTCGCCGACGGCTTCGGGCGCGTCGACGGAATCTATTCCGGTTTTCGCCTCAATCATGCGAAGGGCGTTTGCGTCAGCGGCTCTTTCGATAGCAACGGCCGGGGTGCGCGCCTTTCAAAGGCTGTAGTCTTCAAAGCTGGACGTGTCCCAATCATCGGCCGCTTCTCTTTTGCAGGCGGCAATCCCTATGTTGCCGACGGGCCCGAATTAGTCCGTGGTTTCGGACTTTTGTTCAAGCTGCCGGACGGTGAAGAATGGCGCACCGCCATGATCAACACGGCTGTGTTTGGTGTTCAT
>CAZKVF010000385.1:0-16654 GCA_964556085.1 uncultured Solibacteraceae bacterium | reverse complement strand
TGGCGGCGTGGAGGCGCTGCGCGTCCCGGTTTCCAGTCCTGGAGGAAAGGCCGGTCTCCGCGTTGGCGACCGTCTGAAGCTCATCAATGGAGTTCCTGTTCAGAACTCTGTCGATGTGACCAAGATCCTGGTCAACGTGGGCTCCTGGAAAAAAGCCGCCTACTACGTCACCCGCAACGGTGTGGATATCGATGCCAACGTGATCGTGGGCGAAGTTCCCTTCGAGCGGGCCTGGTTTTACGAGTATGCCGTCGGTGGGGCGTACCTGCTGATAGGCCTTTTCGTCTATTTCCGGCGGGGGAGCGCCCACAAAGCGCAACACTTCTACATCCTTTGCCTGGCTTCCTTCATCTTTTTCTGCTTCCACTACACGGGCCAACTGAACGGCTTCGATAAGATCATTTATTTCGGAAATATCGCCGCGGGTCTCATCGCTCCCGCGGTCTTCCTGCACTTCTGCCTGACGTTTCCTGAAACGCCCAAGTGGCTTCGTCCGCGCATAAACGCAGCGGCCTTTTATGTGCCGGCGGCCTTGGTCTTCGCCACATACGTGGCATCTACCTCCGGCGTACTCACATCTGGCGTTCCGCTGGTCGAGCTTCGCTGGCTGCTGGACCGCATCTGGATCGTGCTCTCCACGGCACTGTACCTGGGCGGCGGCATCGTGTTGAACCTGGAATACCACAAGGTGGACGACCCGATCGTGCGCCAGCAAGTGAAGTGGCTGCGTAACGGGACTTTCTGCGGGATTCTGCCCTTTGCCTTCCTCTACGCGCTTCCCTATGCCATGGGCGCGCTGCCCAACCAATACCTGAAGATGTCGGTGCTGTCTCTGGCGCTGATTCCCCTTACCTTGGCCTACGCCATTCTCCGCTACCGGCTGATGGACGTGGATATCCTGTTCCGGCGCGGCTATGCCTACACGCTGGCTACCGTGTGCGTGCTCGCCGCGTTTTACGGGATCGTCTTTTCCCTTGGCAGCCTGGTACAAAAGAATTTCAAAGACCTCGGCAACACCGGGCTGATCACGGTCATGCTGATAACCGCCTTCCTGTTCCAGCCGATCCGCAACTGGATCCAGGAGCGGCTGGATAAGTTTTTCTACCGCGATCAGTACGATTACCGGCGCACGCTGGTCGAATTTGCGCGCGAATTGAGTTCCGAGACCGACCTCGATGCCATGCTCGCTTCGGTCGGCGAACGGCTGCTGCATACCCTCGCCATCAAGCACCTGGCCTTTTTCCTGGCCGAGGAATCGCCGTCCGCGGCGGCTGAAAGCAAATTTCGGCTGAAGAAAGCCATGGGACCAAACCCGCGGCTCGCCAATCCCGGTTATGAGCTGGACCTCAGTTTCCTCCATTGGAAACTGCCGGAACCCTATCTGTTCTTCGAGCGCACACGCTATCAGCTCGATGCCATCGCCCGGTCGTGGCCGGCAACCGTACGGCGGACGATCGCGGATCTCGACTTGACTTACTACCTCCCATGTACCGTCCGCGGGCGGACCATCGCTTATATGGGCATCAGCCGGACGGTGGATGGCGATTACCTTTCCAGCGTCGATTTGGAACTGCTGGTCACCCTGACTGGTTATGTCGGCATCGCGATCGAGAATTCCTCGCTGTATCGGTCGCTGCAGCGCAAGGTCGAAGAATATGAGCGTCTGAAGGAATTCAGCGAAAATATCGTCGAATCGATCAACGTTGGAATTTTAGCGGCCGACCTGGAAGATCGCGTGGAAAGCTGGAACAACCAGTTGGAACAGCTTACGGGCGTGGATCGCGAGCACGCCGTGGGTAGAAAACTTTCCGATCTGCTGCCGCCCGACTTGGTCGAAGAGTTTGACCGTGTGCGCGGCGAGACCGGAATCCACAATGTTTACAAGTTTGTCCTCAAACCTTCGCACGGGAACGGTAACGGTAACGGGACATTTTCGAACGGCGCAGGCTTGGGTACGAATGGCTCGGCTGCGGGTTCCAACGGCAGCCGCCATCGGGAAACCATTCTCAACCTGGCCATCGCACCGCTCGTTTCGAAAGAGCAGCAGCAGATTGGCCGCCTGATCATCTTCGATGACGTGACCGACCGGGCCGAACTGGAGCAGCGGCTGGTGCAGGCGGACAAGCTGAGCAGTATTGGCCTGCTGGCGGCCGGCGTAGCCCATGAAGTGAATACGCCGCTGGCGGTAATTTCAACCTATGCGCAGATGTTGGCGAAGCAGGTGGCCGAGGACACGCAGAAATCATTGATCCTCGACAAAATCGCCAAGCAGACTTTCCGCGCCAGCGAGATCGTCAATTCGCTGCTCAATTTTTCCCGGACGTCCACAACTTCTTTCGGCGATTTGAATCTTAACCGCGTAATTCAGGAGACCCTTACGCTGCTGGAGCACCAGCTTCAGAAAGCCGGCGTTCAGGTTAAAACCAGCCTCGAACCCGACCTGGCGCCCGTCCACGGCAATGCGGGCAAGCTGCAACAGGTCTTCTTGAACCTGTTTCTGAATGCCCGCGACGCTATGTCCGGGAGCGGTACACTGGAAGTTCGGACCTGGTCGGAAGGAGCCGGCGTAAAGGTGGAAGTGGCGGATACAGGGATAGGTATCCCGCCGGAACATCTGAACCGGATTTACGATCCCTTCTTCACCACCAAGGCCGCGCGTAAAGGCACCGGTTTGGGACTCTCAGTAAGTTACGGAATCATTCAGGAGCACGGCGGTTCCATCGAAGCTTCCAACCGGCCGGGCGGTGGCGCGCGTTTTCGAATCGAACTCCCGTTTGCGCGATCGGGTATGGCCAGAAAGCCCGTGACCGCCGCCTGAATATTTTCGTGACCCTCGGACGAGTTCCCCGCTTCCCATGACTGCAACCACCCATCAACCTCCGGCCACATCCATCAGCAAAGGCTACATCCTCGTAATCGATGATGAAGCCGATATCCGTGAAGGACTGGAAATGCTCCTCGGTAGCGAGGGCTACCGCGTGGATCTGGCTCAGAATGCCGCAGAGGGGCTGAACCGTCTGGAATCGCGCGGATACGACCTGGTGCTGCTCGATCTCATGATGCCCGACCGCTCGGGCATGGACGTGCTGGAAGAGGTGCGGAAGCGCGACCGCAGCACTCCCATCTTCCTCATCACGGCTTATGGCTCGGTGGAAGCCGCTGTAAATGCGCTCAAACGCGGCGCCAATGACTACTTCTCCAAGCCCTGGGACAATGACAAGCTGCTGATCGAAATCGAACGCATGATTGCGTCCCGGCGGCTCGAATCCGAAAATACGCAGCTCAAGCGGGCTCTCAAGCAGCGCTACAGCTTCCCCAATATCATTGGCAAAAGCGAACGCATCGTAAAGATGCTCGACCTGGTGGCGCAGGTCGCTTCCAGCCGTTCCACCATCCTGATCACCGGCGAAACGGGCACCGGAAAGGAACTGGTGGCGAAGGCCATCCACGCCAATTCGCCTCGCGCGGATCGCATGTTCGTAGCCGTCAACAGCGGATCGCTGCCCGCGGAGCTGTTGGAATCGACGCTGTTCGGCCACGTCAAAGGTGCCTTCACCAGCGCCATCCAATCCAAAAAAGGATACTTCGAGGTCGCCGACGAAGGAACCATTTTCTTCGACGAGATCGGCACGATCGGCCCGGAAACGCAGGTCAAGTTGTTGCGCGTTCTCCAGGATAAGGAGTTCACCCCGCTCGGTTCCACGGAACCGATCCGCGTGGACGTGCGTATTCTGGCGGCCACCAACGCCGACCTGTTTCAGTTAGTGAAAGAAGGGCGCTTCCGCGAAGATTTGTACTACCGCCTGAACGTGATCAATATCGTGCTGCCTCCGCTGCGCGAGCGCAAGGAGGATATTCCTCCTCTGGTGGAGCACTTCTTCGATTACTTTTGCCGCGAAAACAACAAGTTTCTGGACCCGGTGACCCAGCATTCCACGCTGCGCTTCGAGCCCGACGCCATGCAGGTGTTGATGGAACATAGTTGGCCCGGCAATGTTCGTGAGCTGGAAAACGTAGTGGAGCGAGCCGTGGTGCTGGCAACCGGCACTTCCGTGCCCATGGATGTCCTGCCCGACCCGCTGCTGCAAGCCAACGGAATTCGCTTGAACCGCGGCGAAGGCGGAGCGCTCCCGCCAGACGCCTCGCTGTTCGAGATCTGCAATGATTTCGAGCGCCGCGTGATCCTGGAGCGGCTGGAGCAATACAGCTGGAGCCAGACGGAAGCCGCCGAGAGCCTGCACGTCCCGCTTTCAACCCTCAACCAGAAAATCAAGCGGCTGGATATTCGCATCCGCAAGAAATCGGACGCGGGATAGCCCGCCCGCAAAGCTGCGCCGTTTCGGCCGCTATTTCTCGGTCCGCGAAGTCCAGCGAACACCACCGCCCATCGTGGGCGCGTAGTACTCGCGTTGAATCGGCCAGATCGTACTGCCCTGGTAGAAACCGAAAGGTTCGTTGCCGATATTTAGGCCGTAAGCGATGAACGTAAAGCCCTTCATCAGACGGACGCTCATTTGGGCGTCGGTCTGCAGGTGGGAATACAGATAGACGTCACCGTTGGGGCCATGTATGCCCAAGGGTGCGCCATCGGAGTAGTTGTAAGAGAAGATGTTGGCGGCATTGAATGACAGCCCAAGGCGGAACGAGACCCGGCCGCGGTCGTAAGTGGGACTGATATTCCAGGTATGGGGGGCCTGCCGCAGCAGAGCAGGGCTGTCCGAACGTCCGGGAATACCGTTGGCCTGAGAAGCGCTGTAGCCGTAATTGGCCGAGATGCCGAGGCCTGACAACACACCCGGCAAATACGAGAGGCGCTGCTGGAAGGCGGCTTCGAAGCCCTGCACGTGAGCGCTGCCGGCGTTCACCATCTGAGTTTGAATGAAAGTCTGGGGGATGCCCGGATATGTCACGCCGTCCGTTTGGACCTGCACGATGGGGTCGCCGATCCGCTTGTAATAGTAGCCGGCCTGGATCAACCCGAGGGGCTTGAGGTATTGCTCGAAAAGCACGTCGAAGTTGTCCGCGTGCGTTGCCTTCAGGTTCGGATTGCCAATGGAACTCGTGTTCCTGCCGCCCGCAACATCCAGCGAGAGGTAGGGCGCCAGGTCTCCGAAGTTCGGACGGGCGAGTCCGCGGCTGTACGCGAAGCGGATGCCGGTGTCCGGCTTGATCGCATACCGCACTTCTCCGCTGGGTAGTGCATCGAAATACGAGCCATTCATTTTCAGAGGCGAGATAGCGCCATTGAGCACCAGATTGCCCCGATTATCCTCGGTGGTGCCTTCGAACCGCACACCGCCGTACAGGCGCCATTTACCGAAGGTAAGTGAGTTCATCAGATAACCGGCGGATACGCGCTCGATAATGTCCCATTGGTTTCGGGCATTGCGAGTAAAGGTGTTGGCGGCGTCCACCGAGAACAGGTTCGGGTGCCCCTGGAAAAACGTTCGGAATGCATTGAAGTCCGGCCTGTACCCCAATGAGTACGATTTGTCATAGTATGTCGGGTCCGTCATCGAGACCGGAAACATATTCACCGGAATTGAAGCCTGATCGTTCGCGTTATAGAGCACGTCGTTCGGCTCATTGTACTTGTGCGCATTCCGTACTTTTCCGCCGAATGCGAAAGTTCCGTAGGCGCCGTTCCACCGGTAGCTCTTACTCAAATCAGCGCCACCCTGGAGGTTGAGCTGGTAGCTCTGGGAATGGTTCTCAAAATCGAGTGATTGCAAAAAGTACTGTGATGGGTCGTAAATGTTCACGCCATTCTGGGGATAGATGATCGGCCGGTAACGATCATTCAGATTGACGCCGAACTGGACGTTGTTGATCGGCGCATTCGGATCGTTGTTGGCAAAAGTGGCTGTCGAATAGCCGCGGGTTTCCGTGCCGGACAGCGATGCCGCGACGTTCCAGGAGAGCACCCACGTGGGCCACACCTGGTGTCCGCCGGCCGTCAGGCTACCGACGTGCTCGATGGGCCGGCGAGTCTCTATGTTCATCGACATGTTCCCGTCAGCTCCGCCTTGGAATGGCGAGGTGGTGAAGCTATTGATGGTAGGGGTGAAAACCCAGCGGTCGCCGAAGTTATTGAAGTGAGAGAAAAGCCCCCGAATATAGAAGCTGGCGCCATTATTGAGCCGGTAATCCGTGCTGCCTTCAAAACCGAAGCGTTCGCGATAGTATCGGTATTCGCGGACATCCTCGGTATTGTAAGTACCCACATTCGGTGCGTTGGCGCTCGGGTTACCGCAATTGCCGGGGTCGCACTGGATCACGGTGGGAGCTGGTTCCACATCGTTAATGCCGCGACCATTCCAGTCGTAGGTGCCGCCAAACAATACTCCTAGGCGTTTATCTTGGAAAAACCGTTTTCCGATTGTCCCGCCAAGCTGCTCGGCACTGCGGCCGTTCCCCAAAATCGGCGTGTATCCACCCAAGCCATAGAGCGTGACCGTAGGCTGCTCACCGGCCGTTTTCGTTCGCATGTTCACCGACCCGCCTATCCCGTCGCCATCCATATTGGCCTGCAGCGTCTTGTTGATCTCTACCGCCTCGACCAGGTCCGACGCAACTACGTCCAGCTTGATCTGCCGCACGCCGCTTTCCGGCGACGGCACGTTTACTCCGTCGATGGTGACGTTGCTGTAACGTGGTTCTGTGCCGCGAATCTGCACGTACTTACCCTCGCCCTCATCTCGTTCGAGAGTGACGCTGGGGAGGCGTCCGACCGCATCGGCTATGTTGGCGTTCGGCAGGCTGGTGATCACTTCGGCGGTCAAGACCTGAAGAACATTGTCGGCCGTCCGCGTGCGATTCACTTCATCCGCCTCGCCATGTACGCGCTGAGCAGTAACGACAACCTCCTCATTCTTGGACGCAACCTCCAGCATGGCGTCGGCTCGCACGGTCTGCCCCGCGGCCAATGTCACCTGGCTCGTGAACGGTGCGAACCCTACAAAGTTTACCTTCATCTCGTAGGTGCCGGGCGCAACGTCGGCGATCGTAAACTCGCCTTGCGTATTGGAAACCGTGGAGGCGCCCGAGGGTTCGAGTTCGACCCGCGCGCCTTGCAGTACGCCGCCGGCGCTATCGGTCAAGCGCCCGGAAACAGTCCCGCGGCTGACTTGCGACGTTGCAACCTGAAGGCACAACAGATTCACGCCGAGAACTGCCAGCAGTACGTGATGAATCACCCGGAACAACCGCAATGGCATGCGGCAGGAAGGAGGAAAAAAGACAGCACAGCAGTTACGGCTGATCACTTTTACTAACCTCCGATAGGTAATGTTTGTACGATTTAGCCGCCAAATCGTAACAACCGGAGGTTAAACGCTGATTAGGAACGCGTTACAAAGAGGTCAATTTCCTGCTAGGCAGGTGGGGCAGGCGATCCCGTCGCCTGCCAAAGTTAATGCTGCTCGGAGCGCCAGCCGGCGGCGTAAGTTTCCCGCACGACTTTGGAATACGGCACGGGGCTGACGACCGCGCGAATCTCGATCTGCTTGTGCCGCTCGACCGTGGTTTTCTTCGAACCGCCCCCTTCTTCACCCCACACCAGCGTTACTTCGGTGCCGATCTGGACATCGGGCTCGACGATGCCGAGCGAAAGCATGGACCGCTCGTTGTAGCTGTAGCCGCCGAACATCGAAAGACCCGCCAGCTTTCCCCGGATCAATAGCTGATCATAGGATGCGGAAGTGTAATTCGAGAGTGGAAGGTCGATGTACTTATAAATGTCGCCATGCTCAAAAAGCGACTGGAAGACCTTAATGACATCCTCGCTATTCCAGGCTAGGGTTACTTTCTTGCGGTGCGGCTTATCGGCAATCTTCTCCAGAGCTTCGCGGCCGATAAAGTCATGATCGAACTTCACGAAGGGTCCATAGCCCATCTCGTAAGGCGTCACGTAATAGTCTTCAATATTTTTCGAATAGAAACTGCCGCCGATCGAACCGGTGCCTTCGTAACTTGCGGCGGGCAACCACTGCCGGTACGCCTTCATCTTCTCGCCGGTATAGACCGCGGGGAGCGGCGACGGAATCCAGCCCGATTCGAGCGTGTTAGTGGCGTACGCCCGCGCACCCACTTCCGTTAAGCCGAATTCCTTGCCGGCTCGAACGATCGTGGCCCGGACCTCGTCACGCTCCTCATAAGGCCCCCAAATCTCAAGCCCCGGGGCCCCGGCCATACCATGACGCAGCGCGCGTACCTTGCGGCCACCCAGGTTGATGTAGCCCATGTTGAAGAACTTGATTTCCGGTATGGGCCCGCCATTCAACTTTTCGAGAAGCTGCCACGCATTTGGCCCCTGAATCTGGTAACGGTAACAAGTGCGGACCACCGGCCTGCCCCCGGGGTTGGAAGGAGACCGGTCGTCTCTCGTGGTTGTCACTTTGTACCCGCCGGTTTCCGCGTGGAACAGAATCCAACTGACGGCGGGCGCGCGACCCACGAAAACCACCTTGTTCTCTTCGAGGTGAAACAGGATCCCGTCGCCGATAACGTAGCCGTCGTAGCTGCAGGGGGCGAACTGCTTGGCTCGTTCGACCGGGAACTTGGCAAACGTGTTGAATCCGAGGCGCGACACCATCTTGCTGGCATCAGGTCCTTCGATATAAAGATTCGCCATGTGGTGCGACTGGTCGAAGAGAACACAACTCTCCCGCCAGGCGCGCTGTTCGTCGCGCCAGTTCGTGTATTCGCCGGGGACAACCGGGTAGACATAGGCTCCGATCTGCGAATTGCGGAGCATGTCCACCGGATTCCCGGCGCTTTCGAGCAGAGCTTCGAGGCTTTTCGAACTCATGGTTGCGGAACTCATGGCGATCTGTTAAATCTCCTCCTGTTGGCATAGCCTGGGCTTCCGCCGAAGGCAGCATTCCAAGCCAAGAGAAGAGGATATCACCATCTCGGCCAGGGGACCGAAAACAGCGTGCTGCCGCGTCCAGGCATTCGCCGGCGCAGCTGCCAAGAGCCAGTTTTTATCAGGCTGCCAAAGCGTGCGAAAAAAGCGGCGGCGCAAGGAGGTGTGCCAGACCAGCGCCGCCGGTAAGTGGCCCCTGCAGTTCTCGCGTCAGCACGCAGGTGCGCCCGGCCGACCAGGCTTCGACTCCGACTGATCGCGGGCGGCGCGTCACACGGTACACCGCCGATGCACCGTGCTCAGCAGCCAGCGCTGGAAGCGACCAGCCTGCGGCACCCGCGATCATACGAATCGAGCCTGCGCGCAACACCGCGATCAGATACTCGGAAGAATGGCTCCCCGGACCTTCGGCGGCTTGCGCCTCCACTGCGGTCTCCAGGATCTGCCCCGCGTTCCGCAGTAAAGCGTCCATAACAATCTCTTCGGCTGCTGCGAAAAAACTTTACTATTTTCCGTCCACGGAAAAGGCCAGCAGCACATTGCCGGGAGCGCCGCCGATGAAAGCGTAGCCCGAATTTACGTAAACCGTTCCGCCTGCGACTACGGGCCCGGGGCCGTCAATTGCGCCGCCATTGCCCTTTACTCCATTCACTGTCGGGTATTCCCGCACGGTGTCTACGTCCCAAATGATGTGGCCGTCCGACGTAGCGTAGGCTCGCAAGTGGCCGTCCACCGAACCGGAGAACACCACCCCCGGGATGGCCGTTACCGCTGCCGATTGCGCCGGACTGCAGGCCGGGCGCTCACCGCAGGCCGGAGGTGGTGTGGCCCACACGCGTTTTCCAGTTGCCAGGCTTATAGCAAACAGGCCGCCGCCGGCGTGCGGATCCAGTTGCGGAGGACCCGGCGCTTCTCCGGCTGCCGGCACGTGGAAACCGATATCGGACAGAGCGGCGTAAACGTTGTCGTTGTCGACTGCCGACCCCCACTGAATGCCGCCCAAAGCCGAGCCTTTGCCGATGCGCTCCTGCCACAAAACTTCACCCTGTTGATCGGGGTCGACCGCGCTCACTACGCCCGATTTCTGGCCTGCCACCAGGGCACGCTTGCCGTTTGGCAGGTTCACCAGGATGGGTGATGAACCGAAATCGAAGTCCGGCCCTTTCGCTTCCGGGCAGGCCGCGGCCGCCGCGGGATTGCCGCAGGCGACCGTGAACGCATCACCTTCGGTCATCTGGCGCGACCAGAGGATCTTGCCAGAATTCAGATCGAGGGCCATAAACGCATCGGAAGTGCGCGCGGGCGGATCGGAATAGCTGTCTCCTGTGGTGATGTAGATCCTGCGTTTCGCGGCATCCACCGTTGGAGATGACCAGACGCCAGCGCCCGACGGTCCGTATAGTTGCGTTCCCTTGTCGTTCTTGCGCGTGGGCTTAGGCTCTTCCGGAATCGTATACGTCTGCCAGATGGTTTTCCCCGTGGCCGCATCCAGCGCCATTACGCTGCCGCGGAACCGGCAACAGGGGTAGTCGAGGCTGGCCCCCGCAACCTCCTCCCCCGATGATGCGCCCACGTAGAGACGCCCTTCGAAAAGCGTGGGGGTAGCGGTCGTAATCGCCAGCGGGTGCTCATTGACACGGGTCTTCCAGAGAACTTTTCCGGTCATAGCGTCAGCGGCATAGGCGTTGGCGTGCTGATCCGCGAAAAAAGTGGTCCAGCGGCCGCCCACCTGGCCGATCACGATCCCCGTGCGCACCGGGAAATCCACGTCGGCGGCCCAGTAAATGCACCCCGTTGCCGCGTTGAGCGAGTAAACGTGGCGGTCTTGTGCGCCCATGAAGACGCGTCCGCCAACCACCGACGGCTGCGCATAGGCCCGCACAACTCCCGGAAAAGCGAAGGCCCACTTGAGTTTCAACTTTGGCACGTCGGCCGCGGAGAGCTGCGCCATCGCCGCAGGCTGGAAGCGATGATTGGCTGGATCCACTCCCCATCCATTCCAGTTCGGTTTGGTGAGGCTCTGGTTGAGCGACGGCCCGGCGTCCGCACAATAAGCCGTTTTGGGAAACAGCTCTTTGGCCATGGCCTTGCCAGTGACGAACTCGCTGAGGGCACGGATGTCCGCTTGAGTCAGCCCGAAAGCTTGAAGCGCCATGCTGCCGCTATTCAACGCGAAAGCCACATTTTCCGGCGACATCTGTTTCAGGGCGTCGGCTTGAGGAGCTCGGGCGACGCCGCCTTCATGACAAGCGGCGCAGCGCTGCTTATAAAGGGCGGCGCCATCCTGCGCCCATATGGGCGCCGAAAGCAACAGCACGAACGTTAAACGGTATGGGGACATTCGAAACAAGCATACCGTATGCCTTCCTTCCGAGCGAGTCCGTTACCGGCGGAGCGGACGAAGCCGCTGCTGCTGCGCGGTTTCGGACAAGCTGATACCATCAAACCTGCATGTATCCAGCGCGCAGCACCAAGCGCATCCTGACTACACACTGCGGCAGTCTTCCCCGGCCCAAGGATCTTCTCGATCTGATGAAGGCCAAGCTCAGCGGCGGCTCGTACGATGCGGATCTCTACGCCGCCAGAATTCGGAGCGCGGTTGCCGATTCCGTGCGCATGCAGGTGGAATGCGGTATAGACGTTCCCACCGACGGCGAGCAGGGCAAGCCCGGGTTCTTCGCCTATGTCCGCGAGCGTTTGGAAGGCTTCGAGCCTAAGCCCGATTTCCACTTTCCCCGGTTTGAAGCTGAGACCCAGGCCTTCCCGGAGTACTACGCGACTTACATGGGAAAGGCGATGCTGGGCGGCGCGGTCGCGCCCATCGCACCTCTGGTTTGCACCGGGCCGGTCCGGTACCGCGGCCAGGAAGCCGTGCGCCGCGATATCGATAATCTCCGTGCCGCGCTCGATGCTCTCCCGCACGAGGATGTGTTCATGCCCTCGGTCGCGCCCAGCGGTGTGGGATTCAACCAGTATTATCCGAGCGAGGAAGAGTACTTTCACGCCGTGGGAGAGGCCATGCGCGCGGAGTACCTGGCCATCGTGGATGCCGGATTCCTGGTGCAACTCGACGATCCGTTCCTCACCGAAATTTTCAGCCGGCCCTCGCTCACTCCCGCTGACCGCCGCAAAGCGGCCGAGATGTGGGTGGAAGCATTGAACCACAGCATCCGCGGCATTCCGCCGGGGAAAATACGCTTTCACACCTGTTACGGCATCAACGAAGGCCCACGCGTTTTTGACGCGCCGCTCAAGGATATTGCAGAGGTGATGTTGAAAATCAATGCCGGCGCATACTCATTCGAGAATGCCAACGCCCGGCACGAGCACGAGTATCACCTCTGGGAATCGCTCAAGCTGCCCGCGGGCAAAGTGCTGATCCCCGGCGTGATCACGCACGCGAGCAACATCGTGGAACACCCGGAGCTGATTGCCGAGCGGATTACGCGCTTCGCCCGGCTCGTGGGCCGGGCGAACGTGATCGCAGGCGCCGATTGCGGCTTCTCTTCCCAAGCGACTTACAATCCCGAGATTCATCCCACCGTCATCCGGGCCAAATTCCAGGCCATGGCCGCGGGCGCGCGCCTGGCGACCAAACAGCTTTGGAATTGAAATGCGCCGGGCGGTTGTGATCGTTGCCGGTACGCTGCTAAGCCTGGTCGCCTTCTTTGTGAAGTTCAACGAAACGCGCGCCCAGCCACTCGATCCTTCCACCATGAAGTATTTCGAGTTTCCGAAGCATACGCTGCGCGACCCTGTATCCCTGTTAAACCAACGCATCCGGGAGGGCGCCGCGGAACTTCGCTTCGAAAACCGCGCCGGCTATTTGCGATCGGTTCTGGACGCTCTGGATGTGCCGGTAGAATCGCAGATCGCGGTCTTTTCCAAAACCAGCTTGCAGATGCAGCGGATCGAACCAACGAACCCGCGCACCATCTTTTTTAACGATTCGGCGGCGGTGGCGTGGGTGCGCGGCGGTTTCATCGAGTTGGCCTCGGTGGATCCCCAGCAGGGGGTTCTATTCTCTACGATCGAGCAGCGCCCGGCGCCCAAATCGCAGATCGTACCGCGGCAGGACTGCTTGGGCTGCCACATCTCGGATCTCATCCTCGGAGCGCCAGGCATGATTATCCGGAGCCGGTTTACTGCGCCGACCGGCATGCCGCTACTCATCCTGGGCGGCTACTTGACCGACCATCGCAGCCCGCTCGAAGAGCGTTGGGGCGGCTGGTACGTGACCGGCTCGGCGGGCAGCGCGCGACATCTGGGCAACGCGTTGATCGTGGACGAAGATCACCCGGAAACGTCACTGGTTGGGCCGCCGCCAGTCGTACAGTCGCTCGAGGGCAAGTTCGACACCGGCGCGTACCTTTCTCCCTACAGTGACGTCGCGGCGTTGATGGTCTTCAACCACCAGATGCACATGACGAACCTGCTCACACGTATGAGCTGGCAGGTCCGCGCGGCTGTTCGCGGCGGCCGCGATACCGCCGGACTGCTGCGCGATGGCGCCAACGAACTGGTGGACTACTTGTTGTTTATCGACGAGGCCCCGCTTGCCGGCAAGATGCGCGGCACGTCGGGCTTTGCCGAGAAGTTCGCGGCGCGCGGTCCGGCAGACAGTAAAGGCCGCTCCCTCCGGCAACTCGATCTCGAAAAACGGCTGCTCCGTTACCCCTGCAGCTATATGATCTATTCCGAGCAGTTCGACGGCTTGCCCGACTCCGCCCGCGCCGCCATCTACCGCCGCATGTGGCAGATCCTTTCGGGCGACGAAAAAGACCCAAAGTACGCCCGCTTGTCATCGGCCGACCGCCGTGCAATCGTCGAGATCCTGCGCGAAACCAAGAAGGGGCTGCCAGAATATTTCGCTCTTCGGTAGCGCCGGCGATTTGCAAATGCCGGCCGCTTTCAGGTATACCTCAGTCGAATGCGAAGCACCATGCAGGACCGCCAGTTGACGGTCCAATCGATTCTCCACCACGGCGCGACAGTTTTTCGGGACAGCCAGGTGGCCGCCTTTGACGGGGAGCAAGTTTCGCGGACGACCTTCGAGAGCCGCGCCGGGCGCGTGGCTCGCCTGGCCGGAGCCCTTAGGCGCCTCGGAATCCGACCCGGCGATCGCGTTGCGACGTTCTGCTGCAACTCCGCCGAACATCTGGAAGCTTACCTCGCAGTCCCGGCCATGGGCGCCATCCTCCACACGGCCAACCTCCGCCTGTTTCCGGATCAGCTCGCCTACGTGGTCAACCACGCCGAGGATCGCGCCATCATCGTGGAGGCATCGCTGGTTCCGGTACTGGCGAAGGCCGCCGACCGGTTCCGGACGGTGGAACATTACATCGTGGTGGGCGGAGCGTGTGCGTCACCGGCGGCAGAGGCCGCCGGCGTTACAGACCTGCCAGGCGCGCAGACCGGATACGAGGAAATGCTCGCCGCCGAATGCGATTGCTATCCGTGGCCCGATCTCGACGAGCGCTCGGCAGCGGTGATCTGTTACACCAGCGGCACCACCGGAAACCCAAAGGGCGTGGTGTACAGCCACCGGTCGATCTATCTCCACTCCATGTCCATCACTTCGGCGAACTGCGCCGGGCTGGGACAGAATGACCACGTTCTGGTGGTCACCGCGATGTTTCACGCCAATTCCTGGGGACTGCCTCACGCGGCTTGGCTGGCGGGCAGCGACCTACTTTTTCCGGGTCGTTATTTGCAGGCCGAAAGACTGTGCCGGCTGATCGCTCAGGAGCGGCCCACGGTTTCCTCGGGCGTGCCCACGGTGTGGTCTGAAATCCTGCGTTATGCCGACGCGCACCATCCCGACCTTTCCTCGCTTCGGCTCGTGATCTGCGGTGGGTCGGCGGCGCCGCTCAGCCTGGTCGAGGGACTTCAGAATCGCCACGGCGTGCCCGTGTTTCAGGCCTGGGGCATGACCGAGACCAGCCCGATCGCCGCGGTCGCGCATCCTCCGAAGAACTGCGCCCCAGGCGAGGAGGCCGGGTATCGCGCCAGGACCGGCCGCGTGATCGCCGGCATGGAACTGCGCGTTGTAGATGATGGCCAGGTGCTGCCCTGCGACGGTGAATCGGTCGGCGAGTTCGAGGTGCGCGGCCCCTGGGTCACGGGCGCGTATTACGGCAATGAGGGCGGCGACCGATTCCGTGATGGCTGGTTAAAAACCGGCGACGTGGGCACGATGGACACGCGCGGCTATTTACAGATCAAGGACCGAGCCAAGGACGTGATCAAGTCCGGCGGCGAATGGGTCTCATCGGTGGAACTGGAGAACGCCATCATGGCCCATCCCGACGTGGTGGAAGCCGCAGTCATTGGGGTGCCCGACCCTCGCTGGGACGAGCGGCCGCTGGCTTGCGTGGTTCTACGGGAGGGCTCAACGGCGACTGCCTCCGCGTTCCGCGAGTTTCTGTGCGGCCGCGTCGCGAAATGGTGGATTCCGGAACGTTGGGCGTTCGTCGACGCCATACCCAAGACCAGCGTGGGCAAATTCGATAAAAAGGTGCTGCGTGCGCGCCAGCAGGAGGGCGCGATCGCCATTGTGGAAGCGGCCGGAGCTTAGTTGCTCGAGCCCAGGTCCCGCTTCAGAAATTTCAACAGTTCCCGGTTGAAGATCTCCGGCATCTCCAGGTGTGGCACGTGCCCCGCGTTGGGGATCAGCACCAGCTCACCGCCGGGGATCGTGTCGGCGATGTGCCTTGCCAGGGCGGGGAAGTTTTCGCCGTCTTTATCGCCGCCGAGCACCAGCGTTTTGGCTTTGATCTTCGGCCAGTCATAGACCACGGGGTCGAGGAAAGGCATCTGCTGATAAATGGCGCGGACCATCGCGAGACGGGGCCACTCGGAGCTGAGCGTGGGGGCGTAGAGGATCCGAACGTACTGCTCATATTCCGGTTTCCATGCGCCCGGCGTCGGGAAATAGCGGCGGATGGTGGCGTAAAATCCCTGGTAAAGCTGGTCCTGGTTCTGCGCCATGGTTGCCTTGTAAGCGTCCTCGGCGCCGCGCCACGCCGTCTGGTAGCGCAGGTCGGTTAACCCGATGGGGTTGTAGATCACCGCGCGTTCTGTCATGTCGGGATAAGACGCTGCGAATCGCGCGGCCAGCATGCCGCCCATGGAGTGCCCCACGATCGCCGCGCGGGTGACACCCAGGGATTGCAGCAGCCGCCGCGAATTCAGCGCCATGTCATGAAAGTTGTAGGGGATGATCGGCTTGGAGGAGCGGCCGAAGCCGATCTGATCGGGCACGATGATGCGGAAACCTTCCTTGCGCAGTACCTCGATGGGACCGCTGAAGTAGAAGCCGCCGAAGTTCATCCCATGAAACAGCACGACTGTGCGCCCGTTCGGCGCGCTGGCGGGCGGGATGTCCATATAGGCCATGCGCACGTCCTGGCCGTATAACGTTAAAGGAAAGTAGGAGACAGGATAAGGATACGAGATGCCTTCATAGGTGATGCTGCCCGGCTGCACGTCAGTGGGAGCCGAAGGCGGCGGCGCAGGTGAGACTCCGCTTTGCGAGAAGACCGGCGAAGCGGCGCACAGCGCGAGCATCGCAAGGCAGGCAAGGCGCCCGCGGACACTGTTCATGGAAATCCTCCCCGACCATTGTACGCGGGCGGCCGGGCGAGGCGGGGTGCGCCTCAAGCTGCCCCAGGGCAGCTGACACGCCGGACCGGCATACAGCGGCAAACGGAGGGGTTCGTAGGACTGTGGAGCCGCTGGGGCATTTTTACGAAACGAACCGATAAGGGCGGGCGGGGAGAGTCGGAC
>CAZKVF010000384.1:0-17535 GCA_964556085.1 uncultured Solibacteraceae bacterium | reverse complement strand
AGCCCGGGGCCCGGGTAGAACGGCATGAAACCGAAAGGCTTTGTGGCGGCGGCATCGATCACTTCCCAGACATTGATCCCCATCCGGTCGCACATAAGAGCGATCTCGTTCACCAGCCCGATGTTGATCATGCGGAACGTGTTCTCCAGTAGCTTGACCATTTCGGCTACCTGAGTGGAGCTGACAGGCACCACGTTCTCCAGGGCCTGTGAGTAAAACAGGCGGCCCATCTCGGTGCAAGCCTTCGTTACACCACCAACGACTTTGGGGATGTTGACCGTTTGGTACTTCGGATTGCCCGGATCAACGCGCTCTGGCGAAAAGCACAGGAAAAAGTCCTCGCCTGCTTTTAGACCCGACTTGCACAACATGGGTAAGACCACTTCGTCAGTGGTTCCGGGATAGGTCGTCGACTCAAGAATCACTAGCAAGCCAGGGTGAAAATACCGCGCAATTTCCTGGCACGCCGAGTCGATAAAACTCATGTCGGGATCTTTGGTTTTGCGCAAGGGCGTCGGCACGCAGATATTGATCGTGTCCAGGTCGCGCACTACTGAAAAATCGGAAGTGGCGCGCAGTTTCCGGGACTCGACCAAAGGTTGCAGGACGGCGCTAGGGACGTCGCCGACATAGGAATCGCCGAGATTGACTCGATCGGCTTTGCTTTGACTAATATCGATACCCGTCACCTCGAAACCGGCGCGGGCGAATTCTACGGCCAGTGGCAGGCCAACATAACCCAGCCCGACAATTCCCACGCGGGCGCTGCGGGACCGAATCTTCTGTTGCAGAATTTCGGCTGTCGTCTGGGCTGGTGTGACAGTTGATACTTCAGGCATTCAAGCTAATTTTCACACGAAGAACTCACCCTCGGCTACGACTTCGGAGGGCCCAGTCAGAAAGACGTACTCCCCCTCGAAGCGCAGTACGATAGGACCGGCGGGGGTGAGTACCTGCACCGGGGAGGTAGCCATTCCCCTTAGAACCGCCGCTACAGCGGCGCCCGTAGACCCGGTACCGGAACTGAGGGTTTCCCCTGCACCGCGCTCGTAGAAGCGAGCCTCGATCTCATGCGGTCCGGCCGGCGTGATGAACGAAACATTCGTTCGGTTGGGGAAATGAGGATGCGATTCAATGGCAGCGCCGAGAGCGCGCCAGTCGAAATCGAAATTGTTCACCGGGACGGCGCATTGCGGGTTGCCGACGTTAAGGAGGGTGCAATCGATCACATTGGGGTTGGCAGGCGAAAGCGCCTGCCCCACATTGACAGGCGACAGGATGGGCTGCCCCACTGCCTGTCCCACCGTCAGCGCGAACTTTTCGGCGATCACTTCGGGCCGGCCCATCTCCATCTCGAACTCGAACCACAGTTCGCGACGCTTCAGTACTCGCAGCGTTTTGATCCCGGCGCCTGTGCGGATCCGGACCAATCCCTGCGCGTAGCCATGCCGGATCAGGAAGGCGGCCGCGCAGCGCGTCCCATTGCCGGATATCTCGGCCAGGCTGCCATCGGAGTTGTACAGTGTAATCTCGCCTTCGGCATCGGCATCGCTGGGTCCTTTCACCAGGAGCCAGCCGTCCGCTCCTACGCCCGTGTGCCGGTCGCAAATCGCGCGCGCCATGGCGGCAAGATCTTCTTCGGGCGCGTCCTCGAACCAGGTCAGCAGGAAGTCATTCTTCGCGCCGTGAGCTTTGGTGAATTTGATTTTCATGGGCTGACTGTCCGCGGCCCGGACGGCCCTCCGATGCGGCGGTAGATCTCGATGACCGGCTCCCGACCCGTCACAATGGTTTTCTCCAAACGGTAGCGTATCCCGTAGCGCGCCGCTCGGTTTACGGCGCTCTGGACTTCATCGCCACCCATCGCCACAGCCCATTCCTGCCGTAGGAACAGGTCCGGGCGCTTGACCGTCGCATTCCAAGGAACCCCGTTATCCGCTGTGAAGGTTTCGCGCAAAGGAATGCCTGTCTGCCGGAAGATGGCCGTTATGTCCCCGAACGAGGTTATGATCCCCATTCCGCGGACGTATTTCCCCTGGAGATATTCCGCCGCTTCGTGCACCCATTGCCGGCGGCCTTCGGAGTTCACTTCGGCCTCGCGCCAGACGACGAATCGCTGGCCGCTGGAGAGCGCGGCCCAGGATGCGATGGCCGCTGCAATCACGGCCAGCGCCGCCCATTTTCGGACACGTTGGGGTACCAGGGCTATCAGCGCTCCGGCAGCGAACGCAAGCAATGGCAGAACAGCCAGTCCGTAACGCGTGTTGTAAAAGGTGTTGGGCCACAACGTCGGTACGAAGATTGGGACGGCGGCCGAGTGAACGCTCCAAACATAGAAGCATCCGGGCAGGGCAAGCAAAATCAGCGGCCAGCACGCGCGTTTCACGAGTGCCGCGACGACTCCGGCCGCGCCCATCCAAAACAGGCCCGGGCCGGCGCACAGTTGTGCGGCGGTCCTGTAATAGACCCAGGCCGCGCGCCAGTTTTCACGGCCGGGATAGTGCACGGCGCCTTGTATGCTGAGGGCCGAGTTTGGGCCCCGGTAGAAATCCAGCACATCACCCGTGAGCCACCAGTTATGGGCCAGCCACCAGAGCGGACCCAGCACAGCCAGGAAGGAAAACAGAGCGGCCATTCGAATCCGGCGCTTTTTGGCCGCTATGAGGAAGTAAGCCGCGACAAATGGAACCACGAACCAACCTTCGTAGCGCGTGAGCGCGCCGAGGCACGCCGAGATCCCTGCCCCTATTACCGAAAGCCAGCCTTGCGTCTGGCGGAAGCGGACTGTCCAGTAGAGCACGGCCAGTAGACAGGCGGCGAATACGGCCTCGGTCATGGCTGTAGACTGCAGATACAGCAGGTTAGGATTCGTGGCGAACAAGGCGACCGAAGCGGCTGCGGCCTCCGGGCCGAAAAGGCACCGCACCGCTCCAAACAGGAAGACGCCGGCCGCCACAAAACAGGCGCCGGAAGGAATCGCCCCGGCCAGGCCGCTGCGCCACAGCGAATCGACGCGTGCCAGCGGCACCATTAACAGGTGGGGCAAGGGTAGCCAGATCCGGCCGATCAAATCGTAGCCGGGGGTTTGGGAATCGAGAATGCGCCGCGCGATGTTTAAGTGCGCTTCCGCATCGCCATAATAGTAAAGCTCGCCGCGGCCGAAGAAAAACCATGCCGCGGCGCTCGACCAGACCGCCAGCAGCACGAAACAAATCGCAGGAAACAGGTAGTGCTGGTTTTTTTTCAGAAATCGGTGCAGGCTTTGAACTCCTGAAAGCGGTCCTCGATTTCCTCGCGCGTCAGCGTTCGGAATCGATCCACGCCGAACTTTTCGCAGCAGAAGCTCCCCATCACCGAGCCGTAAATCACTGCCTTACGCAGTTCCGCTGGGTCCAAGTGCGCGTCGTTCGGGGCTATGCCGCGGCCGGCCAGGTAGCCCATGAATCCGCCGGCGAAGCAATCGCCGGCGCCCGTCGGATCGAACACGTCTTCCAGAAGGTAACCGGGCGCCATGAAATGGAAGTCCCGCGTGAACAGTACTGCGCCGTGCTCGCCTCGCTTGATCACCAGGATCTTCGGCCCCATTGCCAGAACTTTGGATGCTGCCCGCCGCAGGTTATGGTCTCCGGAGAGTTGCCGCGCCTCGCTGTCGTTGATCAGCAGAAAATCCCAATCGCGTATAGTCTCGAGCAACTCGCCGCGAAAGTCCTTGATCCAGTAATTCATCGTGTCGCCGCCCGTGAACTTCACGCCGTTCATCTGATGGCGGACGCTGCGCTGCAAGGCGGGTTGGATGTTGCCCAGCAGCAGGTACGGCGCCGAGCGGTACGATTCCGGCAGCTTGGGGTTGAAATCGGCAAACACATTGAGATCGGTGCGCAGCGTGGTGCGGTCGTTCATGTCTTGCGAATAGACGCCCGCCCAGAAAAACGTCTTTCCCCCGGCGACTCGTTCGATCCCCTGAACATCGATGCCGCGCGAGGTCAGCAGGTCCATATCGTCCCGCGCGAAATCGTCTCCCACCACGGCCACAATATTCACCGGAGTGAAGAAATGAGCGGCCAGGGATATATAGGTGGCGGCGCCACCCAACATCCGGTCTACTTTTCCATGCGGCGTTTCGACGCCGTCATACGCAACCGATCCCACCACGACAAGTGACATAAGAGAGGTATTGTAGCGTATGAGTAATATGGGGCAGGTTGATTAACCTGTGGACCGGTTGGCAACCGGGTCCGCGGCGGTTGAGCAACCGCCGCGCAGCTTGCCAGGCCGCCCCACACGGGATGGCAGGCGCTCCTGGGGCCTACTTCTTTTCTTCCGGCCCGAAGTTCTTGGCCAGGTAATCAATGATCGTGTCGAGCTGCTCTTTGGTGCCGTTGGCGCCGCGGCTGACCATCGAATCGACAATCGACGCCCATTCATCTTTGGTTCCGCGCTGGGCCGTAATGACGTCCAAACCGTGGCAATCGGCGCAGATCATTTCAAGCAACTCTTTTCCCTTGCCGGCTGGCAGATCCTGAGCCTGAGACAGCGCAAGGGCAACGAAAGGAAGAACGAAAACGGCACGCTTCATATTCATACATAATATCCGTTTGACAGCCGGATTTGCCGGGCGATACACTGGCCCCCAACCGGGCAACCTGGGGAAAGTGGAATCGAAAAGGATGTTGGAAATGAGCACGAAACGGAAAAGCGCGTTACTGGCTGCCTGTGCGGCCATTTTGTGCGCGGCCGTCCCCGCGCTGGCGCACCACTCCTTCGCCGCTGAATACGACAAGGACAAACCGCTCAAATTTACAGGCGCGGTCACCAAGTTCGACCTGACCAACCCGCACTCCTGGATCTATATCGATGTGATGCAGCCGGATGGCACGGTGGTGAACTGGGCATTCGAAACCGCCTCACCGAGCAATCTCTTCCGGCGTGGTTTCCGTAAGGACACGATCAAGCCGGGTACGGTCGTAGTAATTGAAGGCTACGGAGCCAAGGACGGCACCCACACCGGGAACGGCCAGCGGCTCACCATGCCTGACGGGACCAAGTACATCCTGGGCACGGAGGAAAACCCGGGTTAGCCGTGTGCGCAGCGGCCAAGATGGCCGGTGACAAGATCACCGGCCCCACTAAGATGGCGAAGAGTTCCCTAGCAATCGCGGCGGCAGTCTTCGCGAGCGTAGCCAGCGTTCCTGGTTTGGCGCAGACCACCGCCCCGCGCACACCCGCCGGCGTACCGGATTTGCAAGGCATCTGGCAAGCCCGCAATGCCGCCTCTTTCGACGTCTCCGAGGTTGCCGAAGGGCACGAAATTCCTTACCGCGCCGAGGCCCTCGAGCGCGAGCAGAAGGGGGATCGCATAGACCCCATCGCGCACTGCGCCATGCCCGGGGTGCCGCGCATCACCTACATGCCGTTTCCATTCCAGATTATCCAGCGGCCGGGAATCGTCGTCTTCGTTTACGAGTATCTGCACAACCATCGCATCGTGCACACCGAACCGCGGGAGCATCTCGACGGCATCGATTTCTGGCTCGGAGACTCGGTCGGCCGATGGGAAGGCGACACTCTGGTGATCGACGTGACCAATCTCGGCGATAAAACCTGGCTCGATGGTGCGCGGCACACGCATAGCGATGCCCTCCACGTCGTGGAACGGTATACGCGCATCGGGCCCAACACCATCCGTTACGAAGTTACTTTCGAGGATCCAAAGACCTATACGCGGCCGTGGAAGATCGGCATGCTGCTGCACCGTCACACGGAACCAGGATTCGAACTGATGGAACAGGAGTGCACCGAGGGCGATGATGGGCGCGCCATCCATCCTTACTACCGGCCGGCACCTAAAGGAGATCCGCTGGAGTTTGTGCGAACTTATCCCAAGGAGGCTTCCAAATGAAAATCGGAGCCGCGACCGTCAGGGAGCGTTCAATGATCGTAATCGCCTCCATCGCAATTCTCTGGCTAGTCCCACTCGCTGCCGCGCAATCCGCCCCCAAACCACAGGCTTACACGCCGCCGCGGACGCCGGAGGGCTTGCCCGATCTCGAGGGCATCTGGCAGCCGCGCACTTCCGGCGCTGCTTACTCCATCCTGCCGCACCCTGCCGGCTTTTTCCTGGGCGCCGAATCCAAGACCGGCGTGGTCGAAGGCGGCGTTCTTCCTTATCAGCCCTGGGCCGCGGAACAAGTGAAGCAGTTGACGCAGCACATGGAACTCGACCCCACGGGACACTGCCACTACGAGGGCGTTCCCCACGCCATGTACTTCGGCTTCCAACTCTTCGAGACGCCCAAGCACGTCGCGATTCTGCATGAGAACATGCACGCCTGGCGCATCATTTATACGGACGGCAGCCCGCATCCCAAGGACTACGCCGCCTGGATGGGTGACTCGCGCGGCCACTGGGAAGGCAGCACGCTGGTGGTGGATGTGGCCGACTTCAATGACAAAAGCGTCTTCGACATGGCCGGCCATTTTCACAGCGACGCGATGCACGTGGTGGAACGATTCATCCCCGTCGATCGGGACACGATCAGCTACCAGATCACCGTCGAGGATCCTAAGGTCTTCACGCGCCCGTGGAAGATGGGCTTTCCCCTCAGGCGTGCCCCCAAGGACTACCAGATGCTGGAATCCGGCTGCTTCGAGGGCGAGCGCGACCAGGCGCACTTGAAAGAAGGGCTGGCCGCCCTGCCGCAGGACCACTATAAGCAGTAAGCACAACTGCTCCCTCACGGCCGCGGCTCGAAACACATACAAATGGAGCCGCGAGCGTAAGCGAGCGCTTCTGGCTCATGCTTCTTTGTCGCTACTCGGGGAAAATCTGGTGCGTCAGGTCTTCTTCCGGACGCGCTCGGGAGGCATCCCACCATCCGAGCACAAAAGCCGCAGCGCAAAGCACCCACACGGCGGCATCCAGCACGCCCAACTCATGCCGGATCGAAACCGCGATTACGCACGCCGCTGCCCGAACCAACCAGCCGTAAAATCCGCTGAGCTTCTGCTTGCCCTTGCGCACCTTCGCCCCCGACCGGCCCGCCAGGTGAGCGAAAATCACCCCCAAGACTCCTAGAACGCCTCGCAGGAACTCCAGCGACACAGGCATCACCTAAACCATGCCTCACAAGCAGCCGGGTTGCAAGCGCTATACTCGCGGGAGAAGCATCTCGCCAAGCTTATGCCCAAAATCTTGCCTGTCGCCTTGCTGCTCACTGCCGCCTCGTGGACGGCCATTGCCCAGCTCAGTCCTGCTGCGCAGACCTCGGTAACCGTTAACGGGAAGAAACTGACTATCAGCTACAGTGCGCCCTCGGTGCGCGGCCGGAAAATTTTCGGACCGGGCGGGGTGATCTCGCGTGATCCCACTTACCCGGTCTGGCGCGCCGGCGCCAATGACGCTACGGCATTTCACACCGACGCCGATCTGGACATGAACGGCTTGAGAGTTCCCAAGGGCGACTACACCTTATGGGTACTTCCGGAATCCAGCCAATGGAAACTGATTGTCAATAAACAGTCCGGCCAGTGGGGCCTCGAATACCACGAGGATCGCGATCTTGGCCGCGTTCCGATGGCCATGAGCAAACCGCCAAAGCCCATCGAAACGCTGAAAATCACGCTGTCGTCCTCGGGCGCAAACCAGGGCAAGCTGGAGATGGCATGGGAGAATTACATCGCGACGGTCCCCTTCACTGTCAAATAGCAGCCTCTACGCTTTTGATAGCCGCACCGGGCGCCACATAGCAATGCCGTCACCGCCGTCTTCGTAGTACCTGGGTACAATTCGAAGCCGGCGAAAGCCGTATTTCTCATAGAACGCGTGGGCCGGCTCGTTTGTCGCCCGGACCACCAGGTTCAATCGCCCCGCCCCACGCCGGACCAGCCGGCGTAGCGCACTATCGAGCAGAGCGGAAGCCGCACCCTTGCCTCGGGCCTCCGGTTCTACCGCCACCGAGACCAGTTCTGCCGATCCACCCTGCCGGCTCCTCCGCAAACAAGCGATCAAATACCCGCAAAGTTTCTTCCCCCGGGGAGCTTTACCACGGCGGTCCGGCCGCCCCGCCACCAGGAACAAGCTGCCGCACTTATCCATATAATATGCAAACAGCTTGCGATCATAAGCTTCGGCGCCAAAGCTGGCCCGTTCGATTTCGCCGATGCGCTCCAGGTCACTCGGGCGCGCCCCTCGAATCACGTATCGCGGCGGCATAAAATCTTTATATGCCTTATTCTGATATAGTTGAAGGCGTAGTTGCGGGTACCCACAAAGGGGGGTAAGAGGTGCCCTTAAAGATGCCTCGCAAGCGTTCCAAACCCGTTGACAAGCGCTCGCAGCTGTCGCATACTGAATTTGTGTTGCAACTGAGTAGCAACAAGGAGCAGGCGGCGCCGGCCGCCACACTCGTTGACCTCGGCCGGGGGGACGCAGCTATCCTTGATCGGATTGAACTTCCCGGAGAAGATGCCCGCCGCCTCATGGAGCTCGGCTTTCTGCCCGGTGCTCGTGTCACGGCCGGATTGAGTGCCCCTGGCGGGGATCCCCGAGTCTTCCAGGTGGATGGCTCCGAAGTTGCCCTTCGGCGCGAAACTGCTCGCAAGCTTAAAGTCCGTCTCTCCAGCAAACCGAGAAACTAAATGAGCGACTGCCACGACTGCAGCGTGGGCCCGGCAGTAGCCACATTAGCTCCGCCCCCTCCCGGCAGTTCGACGGCCGCCCGGGTGGCCGTAATCGGGCCGCCGAACAGCGGCAAAACCACTCTCTTCAATCGCATCACCGGACTGCGGCAAAAGGTGGCGAACTTTCCCGGTGTGACAGTGGAGCAGCATACCGGCCTGGCCGTACTGCCGGACGGCCGCGAGGCCTGGATCATCGATCTGCCGGGCGTCTATAGCCTGAATCCCCGTTCCGAGGACGAGCAGATCGCCTATGACGTACTGACCGGCAACCGCGGCGATACACCCAAACCACAGGCAGTGCTCCTGGTGCTGGATTCCACGAACCTCGCACGGCACCTGATGCTGGCCGCGCCGATTCTCGCGTTAGGCCTTCCCACTCTCGTGATCCTGAATATGGCCGATGATCTACGGCAGCGCGGCGGCCACTTGGATCTGAAGGCACTCTCGGCCGAACTCGGTGCCCCCGTGGCCCTGATCAGTGCGCGGCGGGGCGAAGGCCTGCAACAGGTCTACGATTTTCTGGCGGGCGCCATGCCCAAGCCGGCGCCGCTGATGCAACTGCCTGTACTTCAGGATGTCCCCAAGTGCCGGGAGTGGGCCGGCCGGATTGGCAACCAGGCCCGCTATCGCGCCCCGGCGCCGCCCGTGTGGACCCGCCGGCTGGACGCCCTCTTCCTGCATAGGCTCTTCGGCCCGCTGATCTTCGCCGTGGTTGTCATTGGCGTGTTCCAAACCATTTTCAGCATCGCCGATCCCGCCAAGGACGCTGTCGATTGGCTCCTCGGTATCAGCGGCAACTGGGTTGCATCCGTTCTGCCGGATTCGGCTTTCAAGTCGCTTCTGATCGACGGCGTCTGGAAGGGTGTCGGCTCCGTAGTTGCTTTCCTTCCGCAGATCCTGATCCTGTTCCTGTTCATCGGCATCCTGGAAGATTCCGGTTACCTGGCGCGCGCCGCCCTGAGTGCCGACCGCACCATGGCTCGCGTGGGACTTCAGGGCAAATCCTTTATCCCCCTGCTCTCCGCTTATGCATGCGCTGTGCCGGCGATCATGGCCACGCGCACCATCGAGAACAAGCGCGACCGCATGGCTACCATACTCATCGCGCCATTCATGACCTGCTCGGCGCGCTTGCCCGTATACACCTTGATCATCGCCGCCTTCATTCCTAACCGTCCGTTGGTGGGCTTTCTGCTGAATACCCGCGCCGCGGCCATGCTCGGGCTTTACGTGCTGGGATTCTTGGCGGCCGTGATCACGGCGAGGGTTTTGAAGTCTTCCGTGCTGAAGAGCGGCCGCACATCATTTCTTCTGGAAATGCCCTCCTACCGCTGGCCCACTTTCCAATCGCTCGGTCTGCGCCTGCTCGACCGATCGAGGATCTTCCTGCGCCGGGCCGGCACCGTAATTCTTCTGGTCACCGTGGTGTTGTGGGTCATGGCGAATTTGCCCACTCAGAACGGCCACATGCCTCCCATCGGCCAAAGCCTTGCGGGAACGCTGGGCCGCACCATCGAGCCGGTAATCAAACCGCTGGGGTTCGACTGGAAGATCGGCATCGGCTTGATCACTTCGCTGGCCGCGCGGGAAACCATCATCGCCACGCTGGGAGCGATTTACGGCATGGATGGCGAATCGAACCAGGCCGGTTTGCAGCAAGCCTTACAGCACGATCTGACGCCCGGTGGCGCCGTCGCCCTCCTCATCTTCTTTGCCTTCGCCATGCAGTGCATCTCCACCATCGCCGTGGTGCGCCGCGAAACCGGCGGCTGGAAGTGGCCGGCATTGCAATTCACCTACATGGGAGTCCTGGCCTACGTAGGTGCCTTCCTGGCCAACCGCCTGTTCGGCTGAGCGACTCCCGTTCTCCGTCCTCATTGATTTCTGAGGTATAGTAACCGACAGATTCGCGCCGCCTTGGTTTCAACGCGTTTTGGCAACATGAGGAAACTTTGATGCGCATTTTGTTTACGTTTGGGTTTGCGGTCGTCTGCGCCTCGGCTTGGGCGGGTATGCCCGCAACCGAGCAAAACGCCTTGGTAAAGAAGTATTGCGCCGTATGCCACACGGACGCCGCGAAAAATGGGGGCTTGTCGCTCGAACATTACGACGCGGCCAGGCGAGACCCGGGTTTGGCCGCCATGATACTCAGCAAGTTGAACAACGGCGCAATGGGGGCGGCGGGTAATGGTGTGCCTGATAAGGTTGCGCAAGAGGCTTGGCTTGAGGCCACAAGGGAGCAGGCCGCCCGGGCCGAAGACTGGCTCGTGAGCCAGGAGCGCGGCACGATATCGGCGGGAATGGTGCGTGAAGTGCCCCCTCGGAAGCCCGGCTTGACCGATGCCCCTGTCTACCGCCTGCTGATGGTCTGCAATGCCTCCACCGGGTTTGGTGAGATGCAGTTGACCTGGTCGCCCCAACCGCAGACGGGGCGGGCCATGACCGTTTCGATAGATGGCAAAGCGCCCGTAGAATACAGAATCGAGGGCACGGAATCCATGGGAAACGGCGGGACATCGCAAAGCGGGCACGCATCGGCTGCTCTCAGTAGCGCTAAGGGCGGAAAATTGGCTTTGCCGAAACAGTCCCTAATCGTTCGTGACCTCTTTCCGGGCGAGACGGTAGAGTTCCCCTTCGTGGACCTCGATAAGAAAGCCTACTCCGAATTGAGCAAGTGCTTTTAGGCTCGCCGCTGCTTCGGCCAAACAGCCCACGGAAATCAGACCGAGGCATGCGGCGGAAACGGCTCGCACGTTGCCATCTTGCTATGCCCGCCTGGCATCCGCGGCTTCTGGATGATAATCAAAATCTGTGAAGACGACGGAATTGCTGCGATTCAACGGCGCTGTTGAGCGTGATCCCGCCATCGATGCGTGGATGAAAGAGCATGCAGGCGAATTGGGATCCGTCGCGCATGAGTGGTTTGAGGTGATGCGAAAGTGCGGGGACGAAGTCCGGGAGCTCTTGCATGACGGGTGTCCGGTTGCATGTATGGGAGATGCGCCCTTCGGCTATGTCAACGTATTCACCTCGCACGTTAACGTGGGGTTCTTTCACGGTGCATCTCTGCCGGATCCGGCCCGCTTGCTGCAAGGCACCGGCAAGTTCATGCGCCATGTGAAACTAAAACCGGGAACGCCCTCTAACGCCGCAGCTCTAAGCAGCCTCATCGATGCGGCGTACTCGGATATAAAGGCGCGAGTCGAAAACGGGTAGGCCGGAAGACTTCCGCTTTTCGAGGACGTGAAATGCTCGGTCCTTCACACCGGTTTCACTGCATCTTAGACAGAGAGGACGCAAGGAGGCTGGAATTGAAATCGATCACAATTGCATTCTTAGCCGTAACCGCCATCTTTTCTCTGACTGCGAATTCGCACCTGCCTGCCACTGACGCGGAAAAGATTTCGGACGCGCTGCGCGCCGGTCCGACGTTTATCACGAAAGATGCGACGCTGCTCGACTGGCCGTCGGCGCCTGGAGGCGAATATCGGGTTCTTCGTAAAGGTTCGAACGGTTGGACCTGTCTCCCGGCTATTCCCGGGTATCCCCACGATGAACCAGGGTGTTTCGACGCGGTTTTCCTGAAGTGGGTTCAGGACAGCCTGGCTGACCGAACGCCGCGAATTGATCGTGTTGGCATCGCGTACATGTACGGTGGCGCATGGGTCAAGCCGGCAACAGGCTCTTCCGCCCCGGAGTTCCATGTCGGTCCGCACCTGATGGTTGTGAGCCCCCATCAGGATGACTTCCAAGGGTTCAACCGCGATGGATCAAATGGCATGCCCTACGTGACGCACCTGCCGGGGCGCACGGAGCTGTTTCTGGTTATGCCACTTCGCCAGTGGGACGAACAGCAACCGAAATCTTAGGAGGATACGGTGCGCCTTCCCCATCAGGCGTTTCAGGTCGGTTGGTTGCTTTATGCGGAAGCGTCGAACCGTGAACGGTCAAATTAGCAACAATATCGCGCCCAGCGTTTAGTGGTGACATGCCCTGGTCCACTTGGCCGTAGCTTAACTCCGTCTGACCACCTGGCTCCGAAGCCCCAGCTCGTTCAGCATCCGGTGCAGGTTGTTAGGGTGCACGCCCAGCAACTCCGCGGCGCGGGAGTGCTTTCCTTCCGCCGTCTGAAATGCGGCCAGCACGATCTTGCGCTTGGCTTCCAGCAGAGCCTGCTTGTAAGGAGTAGCTTCGGATTCCGGCTCCTGAGCGCCGGCAAGGGCGTCGGGCAGATCCTCGACCTCGATAAACGGCGACGCCCCCGCAATCACCGCCCTTTCGATGGCGTTACGCAGTTCCCGCACATTGCCCGGCCAATCGTAGCTTTCCAGGTAGGCGCGGGTCCCCCCGGAGAGACCTTCCATCTGACGCGAGGTTTTCCGGCGGAATTCCGCGAGAAAATGTTCAGCCAGCGGCAAAATATCCAGACGCCGCTCTCGCAGCGGCGGAATCCTGACGGAGACCACGTCCAGCCTATAGAACAAGTCGGCCCGAAAGGTCCCGTTTTTGACTGCCTCTCTGAGGTCGCGGTGCGTGGCCGCAACCAGCCGGAAGCTCACCGGGATCGTCTTCTCGCCCCCGACGCGGCGAATCTCGTGGCATTCCAGCACCCGCAGCAGCTTGGCCTGCAGCGCCAGCGGCAATTCGCCAATTTCGTCCAGAAACAGAGTCCCCCCCTGCGCCTGCTCGAAGATGCCCCGCTTCAGGGCGATGGCGCCGCTGAATGCGCCCCGTTCATGGCCGAACAGCTCGCTTTCCAACAGGTTTTCGTTGAATGCCGCGCAGTTGACGGCAAGCATGGGGCGTGAACTGCGCGAGCTGTTGGCGTGGATGGCTTGTGCGGCCAGTTCCTTACCCGTGCCGGTTTCTCCCAGGATCAGAACCGTGGCATCGCTGGTGCAGATCCGCTGGATGTCCGTAAGAACCTTGGCGATACCGGGGCTGGTTCCTACAATCTGGTGGCGGATGCGGACCTGCGAAAGCAGGCGCGCATTCTCACGCTCGAGCTCTTCCAACGCCATAGCCCGCCGCACCGCTGCCCCGAGGATGCTGGCAGCCGCGGCGGCGAGGCGGAGGTGATGTGCATCGAAGGAGCCGGGAGCGCCCGAAGCCAGATAAATGATGCTCGCCACCTCGCCGTGGACTAATGCCGGCACCGCAAGCACAGCCTTCGCTCCGGACTGCACCATGCTGTCGCTGGTTGACGGTCCATACTCATTGCGCAGACCGCTGGCGAGAATGGCTTCCTGCGTTCGCAACACTTGGTTCAGCACGGTGCTGCTGATTCCCTGCGCCATCGATTTCTCGCTCCGCGCGTGTTGTGAGGCCCGTCGCATCGAACCCTCGAGGTCCGCCGAGACGATTGGTACGGCGGCCGCGTAGTCGGCGGGGATGCGCGCCACGATTCGTTCCAGGAAGCGCGATTGGATTTCCCCGACGTGGCGCAGGTCGCTCAGTGCCACAGAGATCTCCAGCAAGGCCTTCAAATCCTCGCCGTACCGGCCGGTTTCGGGCATGCCTCCAGAGGCGATACTCGCCTGTATGTCGCGCATTTCCGCGGGACCGATTCGGAAGGTGGACTCGACATCTGCCGCCTGCGTAAGGACCATCCGCGGCTCCTCTTCGTGGAACCGCAGCAGGCAGTCGCCGAGTTGAATGCGGTCCCCGGACTTCAGCTCGCACTCGGCCACCTCTTGTCCATTCACCTTCACACCATTGGCGCTCTGCAAATCCCGAATACGGTAATGAGTTTCATCACCTGTTTTTTGTATCTCGATGACGCAGTGCTGCCGCGAAATCGACAGCTCCGGCAATTCGAGATCGTTGGCAGGCAGCCGGCCGATCGAAAAAGAGTCCCCGTCGATGTTAGCCAAGCGTCCGGCCAGCAATCCCGTAAGCACCATTAAATGCGCCATACAGTTTCTGCGTACGTTACCGGATCCTGGGTGGTGGCCGGCGCCCTCGTCCGCGCCGCGATAGCGCACTCCCGGATCCCCGGTTCCGGCCCTTTGCGCCCTCTTTCTTTCGCCCGATTATACGTGATATTGTTTCCGCTGGTCTCGTGTTTCGATCGGTACTTGGGATACTAATTACCTCCGCGTTCGCCGCGCTTGCCTGTTCGCCGCCGGCCCGGGCCGCTGACTGGGTCGTCGCGCGCGGTGCCGGCCTGGAGGTCTACACCGATGCCGGCGTCGAAAACGCCCAGGCGGTATCGCTGTGGTTCCAGCGGCTGCGCCTATTCTTTCAGCAGGAAACCGGGCTTCAAATTGCTCCCCGCGCGCCCTTGCGCGTCCTGTACTTCCGCTCGCCGGAAGAGTACGCGCCGTACCGGCTGCGTTCGAATTCCGACGCATACTACGCATCCGCCGGCGGCGGGGACTATATCGTGCTTTCCGGCCGCTCGCTTTCCGACAAGGCCATCCCCCTGCGCTTCGGAGCCCATGAATACTGGCATTTCGTGGAGCACGCCGGCGCGTTGCGGTTGCCGCCCTGGCTCAACGAGGGATTGGCCGAATTCTTCTCGACGGTCCGCCTGTCGGACAACGGCGGCAACATGGGATCCGAGCCGAACGGCCACTTACACATTCTGCGCAGCCGCTCCTGGATTCCTCTCGGTACATTGCTGGTCCTCGCCGACGATTCGCCGTTGCGCGCCGAGCGCGATACCTCGGAAGTGTTCTATTCCGAAAGCTGGGCGTTGGCGCACATGCTGATCCTCTCGCCCGCCTACTCGCCGCGCTTTCGGACGCTAGTGGAGCGGCTGGCCTCGGGAATGCCCGGCCAGGCGGTGCTGGAAGGTATTTATGGGAAATCTTTGGACGATATTGCCCGTGACCTGCGTGGATGGATCGAACACGGCCGGTTTGCTCCGGCCGTAATGCCGGGAGTGCCGCCCGCCGCGGTTCCCATCGCGGTCACAGATGTTCCCGCCTTTTCCGTCCACTCGCTTCTGGCAGGCCTGATGGCGGGCATGGGACGGCGGGAGCGTGCCGAAGCCATGTACCGCGAGCTTGCTGCTGAAGCCCCCGATAACGCGTCAGTCGCCGCCGCGCTAGCCATTCTCGGGCTGGCAAAGAACGACCTGGAGCAAGCGCGCCGTCAATGGACCCGCGCACTGGCCCAAGGCATCGAAGATGCCGAAACCTGTTACCGCTTTGCCAAATTGGCCGAAGATGCCGGCTTCCCGGCCACCGACGTTCGCGTGGCGCTCCAGCGCGCAGTGGCCTTGCAGCCCGACTACGAAGACGCCCTGTTCGGCCTGGCATTACTGGATAATAATGCCGGCGATCCGGCAGCCGCCGTGGAACACTTGGGCGCCATGCGCATCATCGGCCCGGGCCGGCAGTTTCAGTACTGGACGTCTATGTCCGACGCCTTGAATCAACTTGACCGCCGCGCGGAAGCTAAGGCCGCCGCGGATACCGCTCAAACTTTCGCCACTACGGAAGACCAGCGCGCCTACGCAAGCCGCCTGGCGTACGCGGCGCAAACCGATTTGGCCGTCCGCTTCACACGCGATGCCGCCGGCAATCTGCAACTGGAAACTACGCGCGCGCCCCATGACGCCTCCGACTGGAACCCGTTCGTCGAGCCCGGTGATCGGGTCCGCCGCGTGGAAGCCCGGCTGCGTGAGATCGAGTGCGGTGGTCCCGCCACCATCTTCATCATGGAAGCCGCCCCGGGACTGCTCCGATTAACTATTCCCGATCCCACGCACGTACAAATGCGCAATGCGCCGCCGGAGTTCACCTGTGGGCCGCAGACGGAGCCTGAATTGGTGGCCGTCGTGTACGCCGAGACCGGCCCGGCGTCAGGTCTGCTGCGAGGGTTGGAGTTTCGATAAAGTAAAGTGGGGCGGGTCCCCTGACCCGCGCGGGGCGCCCTCGCCCCGCTAAGGGATTTCCAAGAGTCGAAAGGCGGCCAGGGGCCGCCCGCGGACGAGGGCGTCCGCCCCACAAAAAAACATCAGAACTTGACCAAGATCCCGGTGTAGATCTTGGCTTCACTTCTGCGAAGGTCAGGGAAGAAGAGACTGCCGAGTCCGCCTCCGCAGGCTACCTCTGCCGCCGCCAGGTCCGCGGTTCCGGAAGTTTTGCCCGTACTGCATGTGAAGAACTGAGGAAAGCCGTTATTTCCGCCAGGTGGAGTAACGCCACCGCGCCCCGCGAAATACGGGACATCAGCGTGACGGTATCCAACCTCCACCCACCAGGTGATGTACTGTCTAGGCATGTACTGGAAGTTAATCGTGCTATCCCACATGTGGGCCTTATCCCCGGGATTCTCTGTGAAGTACGGCGTACCGGATGCAGCCCAGGCCCCATTAATGGGTGGCAGCAGCGTCAGGTAGCGGCCTGTGTTGTTCATTTGGCCGCCACCCACCGTGACGGCAAAAAGGTCCTTATGGAACCACATGCGGTTATACAGCATCCATCCGAGGAATGATGACTTATTCGGGCCGCGGTGGCAGTTGATTCCGCCACCGTACTGGCAGCCGGCGTCTCCGGTTAAGGAGAACGCCATTTTCGAGAGTCCGAGATTCTCAGGATTGTTGTAGTATCTGACCTCAATACTGTCGTCAGTGTGGATGCGTTGTGTCCTCGGTAGGCCTAAGTTGTCTTGTCCGAAGCCATATTGATTAGCGACGAGTTTGAACCATTCTTTCGGCATCCACAGAAGCTGTCCGCCCAGACCGGGGTGGCCGTTGAACTTTGCGTACGACTGCCATCCGTTGATGAACCAAGGTTCGATCTTCAACTTGTTGGTTGGAAACCACTGCACACGCACGCCGTTAAAGAACCAGGGAGTATTGGATGACACATAGGAGGGTTGGTAGGTCCAGTTATCAAAATTGTA
>CAZKVF010000383.1:0-24671 GCA_964556085.1 uncultured Solibacteraceae bacterium | reverse complement strand
GCATCGCGCAAGCCTGGAGCGTAGCCGAATTATTACGCGTCTGGACCGACCTCTTGTAGTAGCTTGCCTCTCATCTGTTCGGAGCCGCGGCCGTTAGGGAGCGGTCGCGCGGCCGGGTTGGTATCGTCTACCTTGTCCTCGCGATCCAGCCGGTAATCTGGTCAATCACCTCGCCATCCACGTGGCCGGACTGGGCATATTCCGCCGGGACGCTCTTACCTTCTCCGGCGATAAACAGGTGATTGAGTGTCGGAAAGCTCCGGAACGTCGCATTCCAGCGCCCCGCCAGCGCGGCCTTCCACAGATTGAAATCCTTCATCGTCACCTGGTAATCGCGCTCTCCCTGAAGGACCAGCATGGGCACCACAAGGCTCTTCGATTCTTCCGCTGGGTTATAGCTGCTCAGGTCGTTCGTGTACGATGCCGGAAGAGCTTCCAGAATCCGGGCTTTGGCTTTGTCCAGTTCCGCCCCGAAGAGTCCCATGGATTGGAGTTGGTCCGCAAGTATCTCGTCCAGGGGACGCACGTTGGCAGCCATCAGAATCAGGCCGGCCAGGCGCGTGTCCTGTTGCGCGATACGCGGTGCGACGTATCCGCCGAGACTGTGTCCCAGCACGAACACCCGGCGCGAGGCCACTTCGGGCTGCTGCCGCAGAAGGGCCGCGGCTTTCGTAGCGTCCTCTACCGTCTCCTGCTGCACCGTCAGGTCTTTCATCGCGCTCAGTCGGGATGCGTACACCTTGGTGCGCTTTTCATAGCGCAGAACCGCGATACCCCTCGATGCCAGGCCTTCCGCCAAGTCCCTGAAGGGCTTATTGGCGCCAACGGTCTCGTCGCGATCCAAGGGTCCCGACCCGTGAACCAGCACCACGCCCGCCACCGCGCCCCCGCTGCTGCTCGGAACCGTAAGCGTGCCTGGCAGCTTCCACCCGCCATCCCCTACGGTGAGTTCACGCTCGCGAAATGCGTTGGGCCGGCTATAGGGCGGGTGCTGCCATTCCTCGCCTCCGGGTTCCCCGGGTTGGAAGAACACTCCCGCAATTTTGCCTTCGGGACTCACCGTAAATCGCCAGTCGATGGTCGATTGCGCGAACTTGACCCGGATCACAGCTACCGTAGCCGAGCCGGCCGTTTCCAGGGTTGGTTCGCCCGGCTTTTCGGCCGCGCCGAGGGTTCGGATCTGAGGGCCAATCTGCGTGCGTAACGTTTCCTCGCTGAGCTGGTTGCGCAGATCCGCCGTGAACATCTCTTCCAGTTCGGAGTACCTGCCGGCCAGAATAAGGTTCATTGCCCTGCGGCTGATCGCCGCCGCATCGGGTCCCGATTGTGACTCCATCAGAGCCGCTGTGATAAGTGCCGTTCCAACGATCCTCGGCCAGTGCCGCCGCCTCTTCCGCCTGGAAGCAGCCGGCCTTTTGGACGGGGCTACATTCGCCCAAACCAGTTGGAACGGCACAAACAGGAAACAACAGGCTCGCGCGAACATGATTCATGGTACCTCAGGCACTTTCCGGCCTTGCACGCTTACCTATGCCGAAAGATACTATTAGAGCAGCATGAATTCCAGGTTCATCTTGCCGCTGGCGTTGTTGCTCGCCATCGCCTCAGGGTGCCGCACTACCCCCCAAGCCAAAGAACAGAGTTTCCTGAAGCGGGGCCAGACGCAAATGGCCAAAAAGGATTATGCCCGCGCAGTGCTGGAATTTCGCAGCGCGGCTCAGGCCATGCCCAACGATCCGGAGCCGTATTATCAGTTGGGTTTAGCCTCGCTGGGAGCCGGTGACGGCAATACCGCCATACAGGCGTTTCGCAAAGCCCTTCAGTTGAATCCCAAGCACAACGACGCGCAGCTGAAGCTCTCCGAGCTCATGCTTACCAGCGGCCGAAAGGACATCGTTGAGCAGGCCGCGGCCAATTTAAGCACGGTGATCGCTGCGGCGCCGGATAATCCGGAAGCTCTCGACGCCATGGCGCAGGCTGAAATCGAGCTTGGAAAAACCGGCGATGCCGCCAGGCGGCTGGAAGGCACCCTGGAAAAATTCCCGGCGCGTCTCAGCAGCGCCGTAGCGCTCGCCCGGCTGAAATTGCGGGACAAGAACTTCTCGGAGGCGGAAACGGTGCTGAAGAATGCGGTAGCCAGTGCGCCGCAGTCCTCGGCCGCTGCCTTGGCGCTCGCGCAGCTTTACGCTGGGCTGGGGCAGAACGACAAGGCCGAAGCCGGATTCCGCAAGGCCATTGAGCTCGATTCCCAAAATGCCACTGCCCTCCTGGATCTGGCCGCTCTGCAGATGGCCGGAAAACGAACCGATGAAGCCGACCGCACCTATCAGCAAATCGCCGCCCTCAAAGGAAATAAGCAGCTCAGGCCGATCCACGCCATCTATCTTTACCGAACCGGCAGACAGGATGCCGGCCTGGCGGAATTGGAAAAGCTGTCACAAAGCGACCCCGACGACCGGAACATTCGGACGCTGCTGGTCAGCGCTTACGTGGACAGGAAGCACACCGACCGCGCCACGGCCGTTTTGAACGCGGCGCTCAAACGGAATTCCAAAGACGCCAGCGCTCTGCTGCAAAAAAGCGAGCTCGATCTGAGGGCTGGCCAGTTGTCTCAGTCCGAACAGGAGCTAAAACAGGTGCTGCACCTGGAGCCAAATTCGGCCGTCGCTCACTATCAGCTGGCAGCGGTATACCGTCAGCAGGGTTCGCGGCGGACCGAGAACCAGGAGCTGAATAACGCCTTGCGTGCCAATCCAGCTATGCTCCAGGCGCGTCTTCTCCTGTCCGCAAACCTGCGCGCCGAACGCCAGTTCCAGAGCGCCTTGCAGGTATGCGACGAAGCACCCCCCCGGCAGAAGGGCAGTAATGTCGCACTCATGCTCGAGCGCAACTGGGCCCTGATGAACACAGGTTCCACCGCCGAAGTACGCGCCACCCTGGACCGGATGCTAAAGGGACAGCGGCTGCCGGCGGTTGTATCGCAGGACGGCGCTTTCCGCCTCCTGGAGAAAGATTATGCCGGCGCTCGTGCGGATGCCGAAGAAGTGCTTAAGGCCAACCCGGAGGATCTCACCGCGGCCCTCCTCATTACCAACAGCTATGCATCCCAAGGCCACGCAGATAAAGGTATTGAGCGGCTCCGCCAGTTGGCCGAAGCGCGGCCAGGATCCGCGCCGCTGCACCTCCTCCTGGGAGAGTGGCAGGCACAACAGAAGCGCACCACGGAGGCTCGCAAGTCTTTCGAGGCCGCCAAAAGCGCCGATCCCGCTTCCGCGCCGGCTGACCTGGGCCTCGCGCAGCTCGATATAGGGGAAAACAAGCCTGGTGCCGCGCGCCAGCGGCTCGAATCCATCGTTGCCACGGATTCCAAGAACGTGCCCGCGCTGCTCTTGCTCGCTCATCTCGATGAGCAGAGCGGCAATCGAGCGGGCGCAGTGGCGCGATATCGGTCGGTGCTGAAGGCAGATAGCGCTAACCTGGAGGCCTTGAATAATCTGGCTTATGAGCTGGCGCAGCAGAATCCGGATGAAGCTTTGCCTCTGGCGCAGCAAGCCGCCGAAATTGCCCCCGATAACGCCGCCATTCAGGATACTCTCGGTTTCGTCTTCTACCGCAAGGGCGACTACCGTAACGCCACCAATTACGTGAAGTCCGCTGTCACTAAGGAGCCGACACCCCGGCGCCAGTTCCATCTCGCTATGTGCTACAGCAAGTCCGGCGACCAGAACCTGGCGGCTAAGACGCTGGCCACAGCGCTCCAACAGGATCCGAACCTGCCCAAGACCGAAGCCGGCTGGTAAGTTCATATTAGTCGCCAAAACATTTACACTCCTCCGGTCGCAGGCGAGGGATATAATCGCCTAGTCCCGTCCAAACTAATCCCGGATAACGACAGTCTATCGGTAGCCTGCAACGGCGGAACAGAGTTGGAACGGGACTAAGTTAGGAGAGTAATATGTTTCGGACTACGCGCTCTGCCTGGTTACTCCTGTTAACTCCGGCTTCGCTTTTCGCCGCCGGCGCTAATGTCTATGTTCGACACGATCTGGTTTCCGACCAGCCCGGCTTCGCCGACGTTACCGACCCCAACCTGGTGAACCCCTGGGGCGTCTCGTTCAGTGCAACAGGCCCGTTCTGGGTATCGAATACCGGCAAGGGCAATTCGACGCTGTATAACGGCTCCGGCGCGATCACGCCTACGGTTGTAACCGTGCCGGCAGCCGCGGCGGGAAAGCAAGGAACACCTACGGGGCAGGTTTTCAACAGCGGTACCGGGTTTGTTCTTGCCAATGGCAATCCGGCGCGGTTCATCTTCTCCACTGAAGACGGGACTATCTCAGCGTGGAATGGGGGAACGGTGGCTACCATCTTGGTGGACAACTCGGCCTCGGGAGCGATCTATTACGGCCTTGCCATAGGAACCAATGCCGCGGGAGCGCAGTTGCTCTATGCGCCCAACTTTACCACCGGCAACATCGACGTCTACGACAGTAAATGGGCGGCGACCAAGGCGGCGGGTGGCTTCGCCGACCCGAGTCTGCCCGCAGGCTACGCTCCGTTTAATATCTGGCCGTTGAGCGGCAAACTTTACGTCGCCTATGCCAAGCAGGGACCGTTGGGCGGAGTTGCCGGGGCGGGTTCGGGATATGTCGCTGTTTTCGATTTCGACGGCAATCTTCAGAAACACCTGATCTCAAGCGGGCCCCTGAACGCGCCCTGGGGCCTCGCCATTGCTCCTTCGACCTTCGGAGCCTTCGGGGGTAGTCTGCTGGTGGGCAATTTCGGGGATGGCACTATCAATGCCTTCGACCTCACCACCGGCGCGGCGCAAGGCACGCTACAGGGCACGGATGGCAATCCCATCGTTTTCTCCGGCCTGTGGGCGCTGATCTTCGGCAATGGCGGCAGCGGCGGCGATCGCAACACGCTGTACATCACCGCCGGCATCGGCGGCTTGGCCCACGGCCTCTTCAGCAGCCTGGCGCCCCCGGCTGCCATTCTGAGCGTGGTGAACGCGGCAAGTGGGGCCTCGGGTGCCGTCGCACCGGGCGAAGTCGTGGTTCTGAACGGCATCACCATCGGCCCCTCGCCGCTGGTTCAGAACGCCATACCGGCCAGCGGCCGCGTAGGGAGTAGCCTCGCCGATGTGTCGGTTACGTTTAACTATGGATCAGGTCAACGCATTACAGCCCCACTGCTCTACTGTTCGGCGTCGCAAACCGCTGTCGTTGTGCCCTATGGCCTGGCGGGTTTCTCCACCACCACTATCGCGGTGACTTATAAAGGACAGCAGGTCAGCATGCAGGTGCCGGTGACTTTGTCTGCCCCGGGTATCTTCACCGGCAATTTCAGCGGCACCGGACAAGCCGTGGCGCTCAACGCCGATGGAACCGTGAATAGCGCGACCAATACGGCCAGCGCCGGTTCGGTGATCACGCTGTTCGCTACCGGCCAGGGCCCGGAAAATCCGCCGGGAGAAGACGGCGTGGTGAACGACCGCATTCTGCGCACGCCACAATTGCCCGTGAGCCTCACGATCGGCGGCCAGACCGCTCAGGTACTTTACGCCGGCTCAGCGATTGGCAGCGTGCAGGGGGTGATGCAGATCGAGGCGCTCATCCCGGCCGGCCTTACGGGAGCGGTTCCGGTATTGCTGACCGTGGGCACCACTACCAGCCAGGCGAATGCGACCATTAGCGTGAAGTAAAATGAAGCTGCAGCCATGTTCTTTCGCAGAGAACGTCCCAAGATTCCCACCGCCCAGGAGCGGCTGGACCAGCTAAAGACCTACGGGTATACGGTTTCGCAAGCAGCGGGCGGCGGGTTCCGCGTTACACGGGGGTCCTACGCCGTCGATGTCACCCCGAAGGCGGGTGATCTGTCTATCACCGAAGGCGCCGGGATTCTTCTGAACGGCGAGATCGCTCGTCTGGTGGATGGCGGATACCAGAAGTTCTTCCGCACTGCTTCCGGCAAGACAAAACCGGCGCTCGCCGAAAACCTCAAGGCCCTTCACGATTTCGAGGAAGACCTGAAAGAGGCTCTCGGGCAGACTAGTTTGTACAACGAATCGCTGGGGACGGTGTCCACGTTCTATCTCTACGACCGCGTGCAGGATCGCGACCGCGGCGTACCGAAGCGGGCGTGGGAGTAGCGCCACTCCGCAGGTCGTAGCGTGAGCCTGCACTGCCGGCTCATTCCGTCAATTTTCGAACTCCGGACCGCGGTTTGCTGGAACAGTCCGGAGGTGCCATGCGTTACACCACCGCACGGGTTCTGGCTGCGTGCGCTCTTGGTTCGCTTCTAGCCGGGGCTCAGAGCCAGGATTCGCAGCCGTCGGGGGCAGATACGGCAGTCGCAGCGACCGCGCCGGAAGCGCCTATATCGCTGAAACAAGTGCCGATCGACATCCTGCACGACCAGAAGGTTATCTGGACTTTTCCGTTGAAGCCGTTTCGCGGGCAGCACTGGCGGCCCGTTCTGGCCGTTGCCGTTGGCACAACAGCCCTTGCCTTAGCCGACCCTCATCTCGAGTCCTATTTTCATAACAACCCCGGATTCAGCACGTATAAAACCGGACCGTTGCGCGGGCGCAATACGACTCTGGCAATCACGCTCACGCCGGCAGCTTTTTACCTGACCGGCCTGGCGATGCACAGCACCCACGCGCGGAACACCGGTCTGCTGGCCGCCGAGGGAATCGCCGATACCCAGATTCTCAGCTTCGCGATGAAGCACGCTATCGGGCGCCTGACGCCCAGCGATATTCCTCCACACGGAGATCTCAGCGACACCTGGTTCAAATATAAGGGTACATTTACCAATGGCGGCAGTTTTCCGTCGGGTCACACCGCCTCGGCGTTCGCCGTTGCGACAGTGATCTCCGGCCGCTATCGCGCGCACCGCTGGGTTCCGTGGGTAGCTTACGGGGCCGCGACAGCGCTATCATTAACGCGCCTTCCCGACCAGGCCCACTTCCCCTCCGATATCTTCATCGGCGCCGCGCTCGGATACACCATCGGCCACTTTGTGGTGCTGCAAAGGTAGACTGAGTGCGGGCCGGAGGTGAAGCGGTCATTGGGGCGTGATATCGGTATCCGGGGTGCAGAGCACTTTGTTTGTGCGAAACACAGTAAGGGCAATGATGACGCTCTGGTTTTGGTGGCGCGTTACTCGGGTGTTCCGCATTGAACGCCCGAAGCTGTTCTCGCAAGGCAGCCCGGCAGGTTCGCTGGAATTAGGCGTGCGCAATTTCCGCGGGCGTCATTCACCTACTGCGTTACAATGGGCATTCGCGATGCAGGTGCTTCAGGCGGGCCAACACAAACTACTTTATCTCGAGGTGCAGCCCGAGATGATCGCCAGTATCGCGCGCAAAGCCGGGTTTGAAGCCAAGGCCAGGGATGGCCAGCGCCATGTCCAGCTAGATTTGAGCGCGCCCGGGCGGCTTCTGTTGTTCGATGCGGCCGATCCCGGAAACCTGGGGTGGTTCTCCCGCTGCCAGTTTTACGTGGATGGGCGAACCGGTTGCGTGATGCAGACGCCCATCACCCTGGCGAACAAACGCGACCGCTCCGGACGGGCCCACTTGAATTCCGTCCGCCTCTCCATTGCCAAAGAATTGCCCGCCAGTTTCCGTCTTCCCGGCAAGCAAACGCTCACCGAACAGGTTTTCTACTCCCTGTTGCTCGAATTTCTAAACGCCCTGGTAGAGCGCGGCGTGGCCGTCTGCGGCGCGGGAGCCGTACAGCCCCTCGCCGGGCGCACGGAAGGTTCCGGCCCTCACAACTGAGCGTTCGTTCACGTACCTAGCGGGCATCTTTACTGGAACGTAAAACTGCCGGGCCGAATCTTATTGAGGCAGACTGGGTTGGAGGGCGATTCGGGGGGAACGTCCTTCGCCGGCCCGGTCATTTCATAGCCGGCTCTGCGGAGCCGGCTTTTTTCCGGACGCCGTCCACTGCCCGGGCTACCACCGACTCCACCTCCGCGCGATACTGGCGCAACAACTCCTCGCTGGCCGCTTCAAAACGCATCACGAGCACCGGCTGCGTGTTGGAGGCGCGCACCAGGCCCCACCCGTGCGGAAACAGGACGCGCGCACCATCAACGTCAACGGTTTTGTATCGCGAACGAAGCTCCTCCGCGGCACGTGCGACGACCGCAAACTTCACCTCATCGGGACAATCAAAGCGGATCTCCGGGGTAACCACCATCTTGGGCAGGCCGGCAAAGTGCGCCGATAGCGGTTTCCCGCCGGCCGACACGATCTCGATCAGGCGGCAGGCCGCGTAGAGCGCATCGTCGAAGCCGTAGTAGCGGTCGGCAAAAAACATGTGGCCGCTCATCTCCCCCGCCAGTTCCGCGTGGGCCTCTTTCATCTTTGCCTTGATCAACGAGTGGCCCGTCTTCCACATGATGGGATGCCCGCCGCGCGCCGCCAACTCGTCATACAGCAACTGCGAGCACTTCACCTCCCCGATAAATACCGCCCCCGGCTTGCGCGAGAGAATCTCCCGTCCATAAAGGATCATGAGCTGGTCGCCGTAAATGATCCGGCCGGTTTCATCCACCGCGCCGATACGGTCGGTATCGCCGTCGAACGCGATCCCCACGTCGGCCCCAGTCTGCCGCACCCTCTCAATCAGGGCCTGAAGATTCGCGGGGACGGTAGGGTCGGGGTGGTGGTTTGGGAACCGGCCGTCCATTTCGAAAAACATTTCCGTGGCTTCGACATTCAATCGCTCCAGAATCCGGTGCATGACCGGCCCGCCGGTGCCGTTGCCGGCATCTACCACCACGCGGACCCGCCGCGCAAAATGAAATTGGGAGGTTACCTCGGCGACGTAAGGTGTGACCACCTCCGCCTCGGTCACGGAACCGGGGCCTCGAGACAGATCGCCCCCTTGCATGAGCCGGCACAACTCCTGCAGGGCTTCGCCGTAGATTGTGGAGGCGCCCGCAAGCACCTTGAAGCCATTAAACTCCGACGGATTATGGCTGCCGGTGATCATGACTCCGCCGTCGGCCGGGAGGTGGAAGACCGAATAGTAGAGGACCGGCGTGGGCACGATCCCGATGTCCACCACGCCGCATCCGCTGGCGATCAGGCCACGCAGCAAGGCCCGGTGAAGCCGCGGCGAACTCAGCCGAGTGTCGCGGCCAAGCGCCAGCTTTTTGCCGCCCCGCCGCTGGAGATAAGTGCCGATCGCCTGCCCGAGCAGGGCGACCCCGTCGTCCGGCAGTTCCGTATCGGCAATGCCTCGAATGTCGTACTCGCGAAAAATATTCGATTTCAGCACGCAGCGCACCGCCTTATTACCTTCATGCCAGCCCCGAGCGCCGCAAGAGAGCCTCCGGATCCGGCTCTCTCCCCATGAACTGGCGGTAGAGTTCGGCGGGATCTTCGCTGTCCCCCCGCGCCAGGATCTTGTCGCGGAACTGGCTGCCGATTTCGCGGCTGAAAATACCGTTTGCCTGGAACCGCGTGAAGGCATCCGCGTCCAGCACCTCGGCCCATTTATAGGAGTAGTAGCCGGCCGCGTAGCCTACCGGGCTGGAGAACAAGTGGGTAAATGCAGCGATCATGGCGTGGTTCGCAGGCAGCTCCGCCGGGCTGAATTCCTGGAGGATGCGCCGCGTGTAGGCCACCGGATCGCCGTCTGATTCCGGCCGGTATCGGGCGTGCAGCAGCAGGTCCACGAACCCGAACCCAAGCTGGCGCATTTGCGTATTGGCAGCACGGAAGGTGCGCGCGCGCTTCATCTTCTGGAACAGGTCATCGGGGATTGGCTGGCCGGTTTCCCAGTGGCGGGCGAACAGATCCAGAGCCTCGCGCTCCCAGCACCAGTTCTCCATGATCTGGGACGGCAGTTCCACGAAATCCCACGCCACATTGGTTCCGGCCAGCGTCCGGATGCTAACGCGGCTCAGGAGGTGGTGCAGCAGGTGCCCGAACTCGTGAAAGATGGTCTCCACTTCCCGGTGCGTCAGCAGGGCGGGTTTGCCCTCTACGGGCGGCGTCAGGTTGCCGCAAATCAAACCGAGATGCGGCCGGAAGCCGTGGTCTTCGGGCCCCCCGGTCATCAGGGCGTCCATCCAGGCCCCGCCCCGCTTGTTCTCTCGCGGGTACCAGTCGGAATAGAAACCGCCAAGAAAGGTCCCGTCCCGGTCGTGGATATTGTAAAAACGGACGGCGGAATCCCATCCGGGCACGCCCTTTTCTTCGGAAACCTGAATGCCGTAGAGCCGCCGCACCAGTTCGAATAATCCGCTAACTACGCTCTCCAGCGGGAAGTAGGGGCGCAGAGCCTCTTCATCGAAATCGTAAAGTGCGGCGCGCTGTTTCTCGGCGTAATATCCCACGTCCCAGGGCTCGAGACGAAGGGCCGCGGCGCCTTCGAGCGAGCGGCGGAACTCCAGCAGTTCCCGGTTCTCCTCTTCGAAACGGCGCTTTGTCCTGGCCTTCAGGTCTTCCAGGAACTCCATGGCTCGGGCGCCGTTATGCGCCATACGGTCGTCCAGGGCGAAATCGGCGAAGTCGCGGAAGCCGAGCAGCCGGGCTTTTTCCTGCCGCAGTTCCAGGATCCGCCCGATGAGGCCTCGATTATCCCAAGGCTCGGAGGTGGAGCGCGTCATGTAAGCCTCGTAGAAATGACGGCGGACCGCGGCATCATCGAGGTACGTCATGATGGCGAAATAGTCCGGCGCTTGCAGGGTGAAGCGCCAGCCATCCTGCCCTTTACGCCTGGCGCTTTCCCGCGCGGCGGCGAGCGCGCTGTCGGGTAGTCCGGCGAGCTGGGCTTCCCCGGTTGCGATCCATTCGAAAGCGTTGGTCGAATCGAGGACGTTCTCCGCGTATTTCGTGGTCAACTGGGTCAATTCAACGTCGATTCCTTCGAGCCTCTTTTTCCCTTCCGGATCCAGGTCGGCGCCGTGCCGGCGGAATGTGTCGATCGTCTTTTCCAAAAAACGCCGCCCCTCGGCGGAAAGGGAGCCTGCCTCCCGTGTGCCGGCATAGCTTTTGATGCCAGCCCAGAGGCCCTCGTGCAGCGGGATTCCCGAATAGAAGGCGCTAACCGCCGGTTGGATGGCATTAAAGGCGGCGCGCAGTGCGGGATACGTCGCAACAGCCTCCAGGTGCCGTACCACCGCCATAGCCACGTCGAGGGACTCGCTGAGCTGGTCCAGCGCCAGCATTGTATTGGCGAAAGTCCGCTCGCCGGGCTGGTTCGCAAGCGATTCGAGGCGCGCCCGCGCATCCTCCAGAAGTTCGGCAATGCCCGGTTCCACCGCCTCGGCCCGGATTTGATCGAACGGGATCTGAAAAGGGAGGGAAAGGAGGGCATTCGTACCTGTCGAAGCTTGCATCATCTACGAGGGTAACAGGACCCGACACCCCTGGGTTATCATACGGAAAACGTTTAAAAACGATACGATGGTACTGGGATGATTTTGCAAACTAATGGGAAGGGGCGAGTTCCAGCTAACGGATCGCTGAACGTTTTCGCGCTGGTGATCTATGTCCCGGACCCCCTGGCTACGTTTTTGGACGATTTGCGGCGCGAACTGGTACCGCAGTGCAACCCGCGGGCGCATGTCAGCGTTTTGCCGCCCCGACCGCTGGATGTGGACTGGAAGATCGCATCCGCGCACGTCCGTGCCCTCATGGAATCCTGGTCGCCGTTTGAAGTCGAGTTGACGGACATCAGGACGTTCCCCGCCACCGACGTTATCTACCTGGAACTAGGCGAAGGCGCGGCGGAGCTGCACCGGCTCCACGACGCCATGGATAAGCAGGCTCTGGCTTTTCGCGAACCGTTCGCCTATCACCCCCATGTCACCCTCGCCCAGGAGATTCCCCAGCCGCAGGTCCCTGGCCTTTTCGAGAAGGCGGCGGCCCGCTGGAAAGAATATGATGGCCCACGCCGGTTCCGGGCTGAGCGCGCCGTCCTGGTAAAAAACACCGTGCCCGATTGCTGGATCGATTTGGCGGAGTATGCGCTGGGTGTAGCGGCGTTAAAGTAGAGCGTGACAACCAAAGAACACTTGTCCAAGCACGACCGCGAGATCGCCGCCATCCGCAAGCTCATCCTCACGGGCATGAAGATGTTGAACCGCAATCAGCAGCAGATCAATCAGAACCAGCAGCAACTCAATCAACTGACGCAAGAGGTCCGCGAGTTGACCGCCCAGATGCGCCGCGGCGCCGCCAACGGCCACACGAAACGGAAAGTCGATCTTCAGTAGGCGCGAGACCTACACTGGTGTTTCCGCCTGCGCGGGCGCCAGCAGGCGCGTAATGAAATTGGTGTCCAGGCGGCCCTCCTGGAAATCGGGATGCGCCAGAATTTTCTTGTGGAGAGGGATAGACGTGTGAATCCCTTCGACCACGAACATATCCAGAGCCCGGTTCATCCGGCGGATGGCTTCGGCACGATCGCAGCCATAGGCGATCACTTTGGCGATCAACGAGTCGTAGTACGGCGGGACTACGCAGTCGGTGTACGCCCACGTGTCCACCCGAATTCCGATCCCGCCGGGCAGGTGAAATCCGGTGATACGGCCGGGCGAGGGTGCAAAGGTCTCCGGATTCTCCGCATTGATCCGGCACTCGATTGCATGGCCCCGGACCTCGATCGGCCCTCGCAAGATAGTCCGCAACCGTTCTCCCTGCGCGATCCGGATCTGGCTTTTCACGATATCGATCCCGGTCACGAATTCCGTTACCGGGTGTTCCACCTGCACCCGCGCATTCACCTCGATGAAATAGAGTTCCCCGTTCTCGTCCATGAGAAACTCGACCGTCCCCGCATTCGTGTAGCGGCTCGCAGCCAGCGCCTTTTGCAGTTTGGCGGCGATCCGTTGGCGCAGTGAGGCGCTAACCGCGGGGGACGGCGACTCCTCGACCAGTTTCTGGTGACGGCGTTGAATGCTACATTCGCGCTCGCCCAGGATTTCCACGCTGCCCAACTCATCGGCCAGCACTTGGAATTCGATGTGCCGGGGAGCGGAGATGAATTTCTCCAGATAGACATCCGGGGAATTGAAAGCCGCGCCGGCTTCCTGCTGCGCCTGCTGGAACAAGGGCGTCAACTCCTCGGGGTTGTGAACGACGCGCATTCCGCGCCCGCCTCCGCCCGCCGAGGCTTTCAGGATGACCGGGTAGCCGATCTCGCCTGCCACCTCCAGAGCCTCCTCAGGGCTTTGGAGCACCCCAGCGGAACCCGGAAGCACCGGAACCCCCATGTCTTTCATGAAGCCGCGAGCCTGTTCTTTCACTCCCATCAGGCGGATCACGTCCGGCTTGGGCCCGATGAAAGCGATGCCGGATTCCTGGCACACTTCGGCGAAACCCGCATTCTCGCTCAAGAAGCCATAGCCGGGGTGAATGGCATCCACGTTAGCAATTTCGGCGGCGCTGATGATGGAGGGAATGTCAAGGTAACTGCGGGTGCTTTTTGCCGGCCCGATGCAGATCGCCTGATCGGCGAAACGTACATGCGAACTATAGCGGTCGGCTTCCGAATAGACCGCTACCGTTTGGATGCCTAGTTCCTTGCAGGCGCTGATGATGCGGATGGCGATCTCGCCCCGGTTGGCGATAAGGACTTTCTTAAACCGGGCGGATGGCAAACAAGGCCTCCCCGTACTCTACGGGTTGTCCATTCTGGACCAGCTTGCTTTCGAGGATTCCCGCGATTTCCGCTTCGATTTCGTTCATCAGCTTCATGGACTCGATGATGCACAGCACCTTACCCGGCTGAATACGCTCGCCCACACGCACGAACGGCGGCGAGCCGGGAGAGGGGCTCTCGTAAAAAGTGCCGACAATGGGAGACTTTACGAGGGCGAGGTTGGGATCGGCCGAGGCGCCTTCGCTCTTTTCCGGGGGAGCGAAAGCGGGGACTGGTGTAGGGGGAGCGGCAACGGGGACAGGGGCCGTGACGGTAATTTCCGGGGCGGCGGCAACGTAGCGGCGGATCCGGACGCGATTCTCGCCGCGCTGAACCTCGAGTTCCGCGACTCCTTCCTCGGCAGCCATGCGGATCAACTCCCGAATCTCATCGGCAGTCATGTAACTGAATAGCTTAGCAGACGAACCATGGCCGGCCTCCGCAGCGACGAGCGGAAGTCCGGCGGCAGGGCAAAAGCCCTGGTCCCTCAGAAGGGAAACCGTCCGACGGGGCTCGGGATCGAGCCGTTTTTGGCGGGGGCGGGGCTGGGGGCCTCCGAGGGCGGCGGTGGCGGCTGGTAATTGCCGAAGTTCAGGTCGGCTTCGTTGAAGTCCACCGCGCGATCGAGAACCATCTCGATGGTGCTGCCCTTCGCTAATACGGCATCGGGGCCCCGGGAGAGCAACACGCCGATCATTCCGGCCGCGGCTCCGGCGGCGCCGCCGATTGCCGTCCCCATCCCATAATGGCCACTGGCAGCACCGGCGATCACCCCCACCGAGGCTCCGGCCGCTGCCGCTTCGCCGATAGTTCGGGCATCGCCGGCGACATTACCCTCAGCTTTGACTTTTCCTTCGGCTTTGTCCAGTTCCTCACCGGAGAGGCCATCCACGCCGCCCACGCGTGCACGGAAATCACGTGTCACGCCGTTGGGCAAGGTTAGAGAATCGAACCGAACCCAAAGCTCGCCGCGGCCCTTCACCCGGCCGGGCCGCTTCACTTCGGTGACGGTCCCTGCCACGTAGCTGCCCGGCGGAATGACGATCCGACTGTTCACCAGAATTGGAAACACGGTTTGCAAGTAGAGGCGGTCGCCCGCTACCGAGTGCTTCGTGCTCACGCTGTTGATAAGGCTCAAGGGCACCCGCGTTCCCGCGGTTACCGTGTATTCGGCGGCGCCGGTAACGCTAGCTTGTGCCGTTACGTGATCTTGCGCCCCTAAACGTATGGCAGCCGAAATAATCACGATCAACCAGGTGCGCAAGATCATTTCACAAAGCTCCCCACAGACGATTCTAGCCTATCTGTTTAACGCACCTGGTCCGGAGAAGGTTGCGCCTGGTCCGGGGAAGGCTGCGCAGGTAAGATTATTCCCTCCTGGCTCGCTTGATTCCCCATCGTTACGCGGATCTCGGGGTTGGCTGCGAGGCTCACGGGCAACAAAAGGTTGATCTGATACACACCCGCCGAGCCGGGTGTCACGCCGGCGTACTTGATCAATTCCCCCGGCAGTGGCAATCCATCCAGCGATACTATGAGGCCGCTCGCAGTCTGGGCCGGATAGTTGGGAATCTCTCCCGGAGCGGGATTGGGTTCGGTGGGCCCCAAACCAGCGGCATAAACGATGATGGTTTCCCCCGGGAGGCCTGGCGCATCGCCGGTGATCAGGGAATAGTCCGCATGCTGGGCGATTACGCGCTTGTCCTGCGTGGCGAACAACTGCGGGGCTGCCGGGACCAATGTCACGTTGGCGTCCGGGCCTCGTACTCCCTGCCGCACCACGAAGAGCGGAACCGGGCCTGGCTTCAGGTTGCCCGGCACCAGCAGGTTGATCTGGGTGGGACAGACGTACAGCAACGGGGCCGAGTAGCTATTGACGTATACGCGCACATTACCCAATTCGTATGGCAACGCCGTCATGTTGGTACCTTGCGGAAGACTCGCCGTGTAATACGAGAGATCGGTGCCGAAGATCGTAACAAACGAATTCGGCGCGAACGGACCGGGCGCGAAATCTGCGCCATTCAGAATACTATCGGAGGAGTAGGCCGGCGCCGCTCCGCTGGCCAGACGCCCTGCCAGGGCCGCCAGCATCAGACATGCGCGGAACACGAACCCCTATTATAGCGGCATACAGGTCAAATCGGGTATTAGGGTCTTTTAGAAGATATCTGCCTAAAATGTTAATCGCCCAATCAATGTGCCCGTTCTGGGCAATGTATAGCGCGGCTGGTGTGGGTGAGTCAACTTGACGTTCGCTACGTTGCGCTATACGCCCATTTCGCCAGGTCGCGGTTATAGCGAAACGCCTCGGCCTGGAGTTTCATCCCGGCATTGTGGATCATGAGCGGTACGTCCGTCTCGTGCAACGAGCCGTGGCTGCGGTATTCCGGTGGGAGCGCCTCCTGCTCCGTGTCCAGTTCGCCGAAGACTGTTTGCTTATCGCCAAGCACCACCAAGTCGCCAATCCGCGAACCCATCAGGTGATAGCGCTTAACCGCTTCGTTACGCGAGAGCACACTCTCGACCCCCTCCAGCCCGGAAAGCGTCATGGCCACGCGGTCCATGTCGCGCGCAGCTTTCGAGTAGACCCACGAGACTCCCCCAAAACCGCGATGGTGGCGCAGATATTTGTCCTGCTCGACAGAGATGGCAATCCGAATCGGCGCACCGCGGCTGGCGCACGCCTTCTCCAAATCCCAGCAGCGGTTCTTGTGGTTCATACCGTGATCGGCCGTCAGCAGAAACGCGGCATCGGGGGCGGCCGCAGCTGCCTCGCCCAACAGGTCGTCAAGTCGTGCCAAGTGTGCCTTCGATTCGGCCGCCTCGGGAGCCCAGGTATGCATAGGGTAGTCGGTCGTGTGGACGTAGAGACAGCCCAAGTCGCGGCGTCTCTTGAGCAGGTCGATTGCAGCCGTGAGCAGCCAGTAATTGATTTCGCAGCTATAGATGTCCGGCGCCGGGCCGAGCCGCCTGGTCCAGTCCTCCGAAGGCGCCTCACCGGCCAGAACGATATCCGCGCCGGCCGGGAGTAGCGTCGTGGTCTTTTTCTTCGACGATAGCAAGGCCGACTTCACACCCTGCCTCCTGGCTCGTTCGAAAATCGTAGGCGCCAGCAGCAGATCGGCCGTTTCCATATATGATTCGCGGCCGCTGCGCTCGTCGAAATAGGAATTGCCCGTGATGCCGTGTTGATCGGGCCAAACGCCGCAGCAGATGGAGGCGTTGTTCGTGTTAGTGACTGAAGGCATGGCGCCCTTCACCCGGCGGAAGATCCCTTCTTGACTCCACCGGCTAAGCACCGGCATTGAGCTCCGCTCCAGGTACTCCAGGCCAAAGCCGTCGATCATGATCACTACCACGCGCTGCGATGTTCGCCTGGCGAGAATGGTGGGACCAAAGAGCGCCGCCGCACCCGCGACAAATCCCCTGCGTGTGCTCGATGCGATTGGCGACTGTTGATGCGCGGGGCCGGGAATCGATTTTGGAGAACGTTTCATGAAAGGGTCGAACATGCGCCTCCGTTATTGGCAAACAGGGCCGGCGTTTGTGACCAGAGTCCCGTTATCCGAAAACTTCCCGCCGGCGCCGATCGACGCCGTACGAAAGAACCATGAAAAGTACGCCAGTTCCTGCAGGTGGTAGCTGAATCCATTCGTGCCTGTAACCGGCGGCAGATCGGTTTGGGTTAGAGGATCGCCAACTTCCAGATAACGCTTGCAGCCGGTTACTTCTCCAATGTTTCCCCAACGCGGGACTAAATTGAATCCGCCTGGGTCATTCAACCATTCCGCGATTTCGTGCGAAAGGATGGAGACATCGAACGGCCCCGAGCCGTTGGTGCGAAAATTGGCCATTGCATATGTCTGTCCAGGGGATGTCAGTACTTGGGGATAAGGAGCTTCGGAGAAGTGATATCCACCGAGATAAAACAGGCCCTCCTGTGAGTACATCACGTTGTACAAAATGAATATGGGAAATTGGCTCGGCGTGATCTGATGCGATGCGATGTAGTTGATCATTGCATCTTCCAGGACTTTGAAATCCACGATCCCCTGGTAATCCGCGCCATTTGTCGATCCCGAAACTGCAGGGTTCGTGCAGGTAGAGGTCACACCCGTGCGAATCTCGGCGGCAGCCGTCGGCGAGGCGTATCTCAGCTGCAAATTCAGAGGTTCTGCAATTGTGTAAGTCAGCAAAGTATGGTAACTACTTCTATCCTCCTGAATAGCCTCCCAGAAGTTAGACCGTTGAAATGCGTCGAGATATTGGGTCACCCCGACATCCACACCGTTCAGAGTCCACGGATAGTTGTGAAAGATCGGGCTGTTCTCAACCAGGCTCATAGCGGTCTGGCCAGCCGTACAACCCGCATCCGGGGCGCTCGAGGGGTCAAACGTGGTGGTGAATCCCGTAGTGGTATTAGTAAACTGCACGACGAACGGAACCAGGATAACAGGGACAGTGATTGTTCTTTCGTCGCGGAGGAATGGATTGGCTCCTATTATGTAACCACGGTATGAAGCTCCGTCCAGCGGCGAGACAACCTCATAATGCCAGATCGGCAGTCCCGGAGCGGCATCCGCGACGGGTCGCTCAGGGGACCGTCTCGCGCCGTGGATAGAGGCGGGTTCTCGCGCCTCGATCGGCATCGGGTCCTGCGCCAGGGTCGCGCCTGCTAAGACCAGTAGGGCGGCTAGCCGTCGGAAAGCCAATGCTGTAATCATCAGCGCAGAATCATCACGACGCAGGTGTATTTCGCGTGGCGCGGAAGGCCGTAGCGGTCATGGTGCCCCGAGCAGACATAGGGCCGCTGGCGCGTTTCAACTCTGAAACTCCATGTGGCTGTGCAGATAACTGAGAACCTGGGTCCGCGTGAGCAAACCGGCAAAATGGCCGTTTGTTGTTACTGGAAGCTGGTTCAAATTCTCACGGCTCATGATCTCCAGCGCCGATTTGAGAGGAGTCTCCGGGCGCACCGTGCGGATTTCCTCGGCCGGCCGCATGATATCGTAGACCGTGGTATATGGCCAGCGCGCCCGATTCAAGTTCTTTATCTCGTGCGCCGTAATCAGGCCCGCCAATCCCTCGCCATCCAGCACCACGAAACAGCGTTGCCCCGTCTTGAGAATCCTGTCCTCTACGAGGTTTTGGATATTCTCGTGTCCATCCACGACCGGACACTCATTAGTCATAACATCCTTCGCGGTAACGCCTGCCAGTACGCGCGTCAAGCCGGCTTCGAGATAACTCTCGCCAGCTGCCTGCAATAAAAACCAGCCGATGAACGCAATCCACAAACCACCAAACCCCGCTCCTCCGAAGAACTGGACAATTCCGGCCGCAATGAAGAGCGCCCCCACCACTTGCCCGGTTCGGGCCGCGACGCGTGTGGAACGTTCGGCATTTCCGGTCTTCCACCAGAGGGCTGCTCGCAGGATGCGTCCTCCATCCAACGGATAACCGGGAATGAAATTGAAAAATGCCAGTCCCAGGTTGATGTAACCCAGCCAGGAAAACATCGCGTGGACGGGTGTCGAAGGCGTTCCCACCAGACGAGCCAGACCCAGGCAAACCACCCCGATGACAGCGCTGGTAAGCGGTCCCACGAAAGCCATCCAAAACTCCGTCCTGGCGCTGGTCGGATTCCTTTCGATCTGCGAAACACCGCCGAGCGCAAACAAGGTGATTTCCCGGACCGGCAACCCGTGCGAATTCGCGAACAGCGAGTGCGCCAACTCATGCAGCAGGAGCGAAACGAAAAACAAGCCAGCGGTCAATAGAGCCAAGGCGAGTATTACGCCTCCACCCCACTGCGGGTTGTCTCGGCGGAATTGTGAGGCAAGCGAGAAAACGATTAGAAGGGCAATCAGGAACCAGCTATAGTGGAGCCCGATTTCTATACCAAACACCCGGCCAAGTTTAATTTGGGAGCGCACTATTCTGTTCCCAACCGAAGCATACGACAATACACGCAGATTCTCAACACGCGCTGGGCACGCAAAGGAGCACACCGCCCGTCGCACAGTACGAGATCGAATCTAATCCGCGAGCGCCGTTTCAGGAACGGCTGATGCCGCCGCCCAGGAAGACTTTGGGGACGCGGCGAACCGCTCTGTAAGCCTCAAGATCGGCGCTTCGTACCATCTCCAGGATAGGCTTGCGAGCCAGCATACGGCCGCATTTCCCGCCAATACGCCTGAGATAAACGCGATGAATCTGGGGACATGCGATTCAAAGCGGAGGCGATGCGATAACAGCATTACGTGCTGAATAACCAGCAGGTGGATAAAATAGATGCAATAACTGTACCGGCCGTAGTTCCGCAATGGCCGGATCATCAACACGCGCCGGCCCGGGCTTGGCCTCTTAGGGTATATACCCGATGAAATGAAGGCAGTCCGTCTGACACCAAGAGCCTGACGGACATTGGTTTCCGACAAGAAGATGTTGTGGCTTAGATTTGTGCTGGAGTTAACAATAGCTGGGCTAAGTTTGCGCCAAGCCAGGCTTGGTAGTCTAGCCCGCGATCGAGTGTCGCCCTACACTAAATCTATGGCGAAGGTACCTAAAACCGGGCGATGTGTTCATTGCCTGGGCCTTTATCCAACCGCACATATGACCACGGACCGCGTGCCCGCGCGATCCTGGTATATGAAGCCGACGCCCTCGACCGTTCAACGATGGAAAGTGCCCTGCTGTCGAAGTTGCAGCAAGGATCTAAGCCGGGTAGAGAGCGATCTACGCATCCGGCTAGGTATCGGCAATCCGTGTGGCCATGAGACCGCTGGAGTGGTATCAATGGAGCGGCCTGCCCTCGGACCGAATGCAGGGAACCCTTTGACGATTCCAGAATCCGACTTATCTAAGCTTGCTGAAAGACTCGGCCGAGCATGCGAATACAAACTCATGAACAGATACGTGGAAACACCCTATGGTCTTCGCACGTTCATCGGTCAGCCCGACGAAATAAGAGCCGCATTTGACACGGAACAACTGTTCGATCTGGGTCCCGGGTTCAAGGTCAAATGCGTTCGCAATGCTGAAAACCCAGGGGATGTAGCATACTGGTTCTTGCTCTGGGACACTATCTGTCTCAAAGTCTTCATCACTTTTGAATCTGTCCTGGCTGAACTGGAACCTAAGTTTTCCGGCCTTAAGGCGCTCACGCGCGATAGCATTGCTCCAAAACGACAGTTGCGCGCTTCGGCTGGCAGCCTTTGATGTCCCGCCCGGCTCGGACGAATTGCGAGTGAAAGCCCAACACTAAGATAGCCCCAGAATTCTCCCGGTCTTAGTGTCGATATCGATGTCGTAATAGCCCGGCCGCGTCGGAAGGCCTGGCATGGTGGACATTGTTCCCAGCAGCGGGTACAGGAACCCGGCGCCCACGCTCGCCCGGATATCGCGCACCGGAACGATAAAGCCCACGGGAGCGCCTTTCAGGTTGGGATCATGGCTCAGACTGAGATGCGTCTTGGCCATGCAGATCGGCAGCCGGTCGAAGCCATTACGCGTGTACAACTCGATTTTTTTCTCGGCTTCCTCCGAGTATTCGACGCTCGAGCCGCCGTACATTCCACGCACGATCGCCTCGATCTTTTCCTTGATCCCCAACTCCAGCGGATACAGGAACCGAAAATTCGATGGCTTTTCGCAGGCTGCAACCACAGCCTTGGCCAGTTCCACCGCGCCCGCCCCGCCCTCGGCCCAGTGGTTGCTCATCACGGCATCGTCGGCGCCGGCGGCAATCGCCACCTTGCGCACCAGGTCGATCTCCGCCTGAGAATCCGTAGCGAAGCGATTAATGGCGACCACCACGTGCATACCGAAATGCTTGGCGTTTTGGATCATGCGTACAAGGTTGCTGCAGCCATCGGCCAGCAGTTCCAGGTTCTCCTGGGTGTATTCGTGAGCCAGCGGTTGGCCGGCGACAACCTTGGGACCACCGCCATGCATTTTCAGCGCGCGGATGGTGGCCACTAGCACGGCGCAGTCGGGCTTCAAGCCGCTGTACCGGCATTTAATATTGCAGAACTTCTCCATCCCCATGTCTGCGCCGAAGCCCGCTTCGGTCAGAACGTAACCGCCCGGTCCCACCAGTTTGAGCGCGATCTGGTCGGCCACGATCGAGGAATTGCCGTGCGCGATATTGGCGAACGGCCCGGCATGGACGAACGCAGGCGTGCCCTCGATGGTTTGCATCAGGTTGGGCAGCAGCGCGTCTTTCATCAGGACCGTAAGCGCGCCGCCCACGCCTATGTCGTCCGCCGTAATCGGCGTCCCCTGCCGATTGGTGCCGATCACCATGCGGCCGAGGCGCTCTCGCATGTCCGTCAAGTCCGTAGCCAGCGCGAGGATTGCCATGATCTCGCTCGCCACCGCCATGTCGAAGCCGGTCGATCGCGTGTTGCCCTTCTCTTCAGGCCCTTGGCCTACGGTGATCTGCCGCAACATTCGGTCGTTGGTATCGACCACGCGGCGCCAGGTGATGCTGTCCGGATCGATATCCAGCCGTGCAAACCTGCTCCGCTCCTCCGCCGTCAGCTCGTTCGGATCGGTCTTTTCGATTCCCAAGCCGCGGAGTCGGCGCAGCATTACCGCGGAGAAGCGCCGGCTCCCGTCTTTTTTGGCCGGGCAGAGCCTGTCGAACAGCGCCTCATCTTTAGGCGTCGTGCGTTCGTGGAAGATGCGCGTGTCGATGGCAGCCGCGAGAAGGTTATTCGCCGCCGTGATCGCATGGATGTCCCCAGTCAGATGAAGGTTGAATTCCTCCATCGGAATGATCTGGCTGTAACCGCCGCCGGCAGCGCCGCCTTTGATGCCGAATGTCGGACCCTGGCTGGGCTGGCGAATGCAAGTGAAAACCTTCTTGCCGAGGTGGGCGCCCAGCGCCTGGCTGAGTCCAACCGTGGTCGTGGTCTTCCCTTCGCCGAGCGGCGTGGGTGTGATCGCCGTCACCACGATGTAGTGCCCGTTGGGGACATCCTTCAACCTTTCGCGAATCCCAAGGTGCACTTTCGCTTTGGTCTTGCCGTAGAGTTCCAGTTCCTCCGGCAGGATACCCGCGCCCTCGGCGATACGGTCGATCGGAATCGGCGCAACCGACTGCGCGATTTCTATGTCGCTCGGCACACGAGTCTGGATATTCTTTAATTTGCGGGCGGTGGCGGTCATGTTATTTAGTTAAATTCAACTCCGAATGGGATGAAGCCTCGGCGGCCATAGGCGGAGTGAACGGTGGGGACGGAGGCGCCGGGCTGATGGTGATCAGGGGCTCGGTGTTGCCGGGCCGGCTGTCGCGGTCCAGAAAATAATTGATATACGAACTGGTGCCCTGGAGCGATCGTTTCCGCGGCGGGATGTAAGTTTTCAGCTCTTCCGTTCGCTGAGCATCCTGTGCGCGATCGTAAACCTTCACCCACACGCAGGCCCGGTCCGGCAGCACCTCGCATTGGCCATTGAAAGTGCCTCCGCACGGGCCGTTCCGCAAATTTTTCGGGCACGTCATAGGGCATACGTATTCCGTGTAGCCGAGCACGCAATTGCCACAGGCCTGGCAGCCGAACACCGGCTCCTTGAATGCCAACTCCAGCCGCTCGAAGCCCGCGGCTAATGCCGGCCGCCGGTCCATCCACCCGAACACCGATTTGAATATGCGCCGGAGGAAACGAGGCGTGTTGGCGGGCTCGACAATGTCGGCCACGCGCACCCAAAATCCGCGCTTCTTCGGCCGGCGCGAAGCGCGATCGCCCGCACCGCCTTCGTACATGTAGAATCCGCCTTTAGGCCCGTAACTGATCTCCTCGGCGAACTCTTCCCATCGCGACGCGATCTCTTCAGACCGCTTGATAATCCAGCGCACGCGGCTGGCCTGGTGATCCCCGCCCAAATATGCTCCGGCGTAACCCAGACCGCGCACGATCGCTACCATGCGCGCCGCACGCTCCAGGCGCCCAGCCAACCCCTTATCACTTGAGGTTTTGGTCTCTTCCTGAATGCGCTCCACGAGTTCCGGAGCCACCCAGCAGCCCGGCGGCTCGCCCTTGGACATCTTTTCCGCCGCCTTGGCGGGCAGCACATAGACGTTGCCGAGCACCGGCGTCTTCAAACCGCGCTCGTCCAGGTACCGTTTCAGTTCGCGGAACTTGCGGGCGTCGTATCCCAACTGAGTGACCACGTAGTCCGCGCCGGCCGCAATCTTCTTTTCCAGCTTGAGATACTGCCAGGCGCAGTCCGGCTCCGTGTACTTAAAGGGCGAGACAGCCACGGAAACGTAAAATGGAAGCCCGGCGGCGCGCATTTCGCTGAGGAATTCCACCAGTTGCACGGAATCGAAATCGTAGGGAACCGGATCCTTCAAATAGTCGGAGCCTTTGGGATAATCGCCGGTAATCGCGAAAACATTTTCGATCCCCAGCGCATGCAGGTCCTCGAGTTCCCGGCGGATGGTGAGCCGGTCCTTGTTGACGCAGGTGATGTGGATGTTGGGCGTCAGCCCGCGCGCGCGCGCCGCCGTGCCCACGCGGATCGGATCGTGGCCCATGGCGCCGCCGGCGTAACTGGTGATACCGGCGGCCACGACCTGGGGCACCTGGGCCAGTTCCGAGGCCACCTGCAGGAGCTTGGCTTCCCGTGTCAGCCGGCTCGCCACCAGCTCCACTATGTAACAAAAGCGGCCGCTGGTAAGCGCTTCGCGAACCGGGTTCCCCAGAGGCATTCTATCTTCCCAATTCCGCGCGTATGGCTACCGTGCCCTCCACCATGCTTTTCAGCTTGGCAAACGCCACGTCGCGCGGCAGGTGGAACAACCCGCAATCCGGCAGGATGAAAACGCGTTCCGGCGGGAGAACCTCGAGGACTTTGCGGATGCGTTCCGATACCAGGTCGGCAGTCTCCACGTCGTGCGACTTCACGTCGATCACGCCCGCCCCCAGTTCAAACGGCGGGTTGAACTCCTTAAACAGGTCCAGGTCCTCGCCGCCCCGCCGCGCA
>CAZKVF010000382.1:0-20305 GCA_964556085.1 uncultured Solibacteraceae bacterium | reverse complement strand
GACTGGGTGGGCAGCATCAGTTGTAAGTCGCATATCGCTCGAAGTTCGGCGTGTTTGCTCCCGCCTGCTAGGCGGGACTGTAGTAACTATCGTGCGTACTGTCCTTTCGGATATATGCCAAATATAGGCCCAAATACAGAGCTGCGATAGTAGCCGTCTCTTGTCACTTGTCACTTGTCGCTTTTTGCCATGAGCTTCGAAGGGAACTTACTATAAGTTGTATCTTTCGGTCACTCTTAGAATCGCTTTTGCTGTCCGACAAAGAGACTAAGCCAAGCTCACGGTTGAATGTAAGTTCGTCCCCAAGCTCGGCTGGGTTGAGGGAACTGAGCGCGGGGGCGGTAGCGAATTATCAAACGCCACCACCAGGAGGAGAAAAGGGATTAAGTATGGTGAGGAGAGAGTCGGTAATATTCCTGTTCGCGCTCGTGCTGCTCTTATTGGTAGCACTGCCAGTCAGCGCACAGTCATTCCGGGTGCAATGCCCCACGAGCACGATCACGCATCCGTCGAACCTGCACGACAATAATTCGGAACCGGCGTACACAGCGCCGACGACGCTTGCGCTTACATCTACTACGACACCACCCCCAGGGACGGCGGGCGGCTTTTTTGCCCCTACCGGCAATGTCAACGGCGCTATCAAATGCCAGCAGATCTCGGGCGGCGATGGCTTCGCCACTATGGGCGATGGAACGCAGACTTACATGTTCTCCTTCGGGCCGCTCTCGGGACTTGCGGATATCGCTGCCGGCCACCCGGGGACGGAATTCCCCAACACGTTCAACTTCCCGGCGCTCGCGGGTTCGTCACCGGTCGCACTGGTTCCCGGAGATCCTGCGACCACGGTTAACGCTGGCGGTAGCTTTAGCTACAACGGCGCCGTGGGGCTGACCGGCGACCCGGAATATTATTTTGCGACTCCTGGCGGTGTGCAGGCCACAGGTACGGCCGCGGCTGTTGGCGGCATCATCGACTCTGTAACCATAACTAACCCAGGCAGCGGGTATAACGGGCCGGTAAGCGTGACCTTCGACCCGCCCACGGGTTGCCCGGCCAGTCTGGGGCCGACCTGCCCCACGGTTAACACCGCCCAAGGAACCATAAGCGTTTCGGGGGGTAGCGTTATCAGCATTGATATCACCTTCGCCGGCGCCTTTTATACCACTAACCCCGGAGTCCATATCACCGCGCCGACCACTTCGTGTTTAGGCGCCCAGACGAACCCTAATTGCCTTACGGGCCACGTCGATCCCCGCCCCATCATGGATGTCGCCGTCATGAACGGCAACATTCCGGCGCCGCTAATGGCGATCGATGAGGACGACGAATTCTTCCTGACCCTGACCAATGTGGGCATGATCATGCGCCCGGACCTCTTCGAGCAGCATACGGTCCACTTCCATGGCTACCCCAACGCTTCGTCCTTCTACGACGGTGTGCCTGACGCTTCGGTGGCCATCAACATCGGCGGTAGCTTCACCTATTACTACCTGGCGCCTGTTGCCGGGACTTACTTCTGGCACTGCCACATCACCCCTCCCGAGCACTTACAGATGGGCATGGTCGGGCAACTCTATGTGCGCCCGCGGCAGAATCGCGTTCCAGTGGGTAACAGCTTATATGCCGCGCTCCAGCAACAAGAGACTGATCCGCGGACTGCTTGCATCTCCGCCAACGACATCCTGTGCAGCAACCCGCTACCGGCCGTCAACACGGGCGCGTTGCGGGCCGGAACCGGGACTACCCCCACAGGCAACTACGCCTATAACGATGGCGACGGCTCCACTTACTACGATGTCGAATATCCCATCCAGATCCACGGTTTCGACCCCAACTTCCACTTTGTCGGAATGACCTTCAATCCCGAAGGATTTGCGGACATGAAGGACAAGTATTTCCTCCTGAACGGCCGGAGCTATCCGGACACCACCACGGCTGGCCCGATGCAAACGCAGACCACCGATGGCGCCATGCATTTCTCCCAGCCGCTCTCGGCGATCATCAACATCCCGTTAGGCGGAAAGGCTCTCCTGCGGATCTCCGATCTGGACGTTTCGGAATACCAGACGCTGGCTTCGCTGGGCATCCCGATGCACGTAATCGCGATCAATGCCAAGCTGCTGCGCGACCAGGCGGGAAATAATCTGGCCTATGACACTAACTCGATCACCCTGGGCGGCGGCGAGTCGCTGGACGTGATCCTGGACGCCAGCAACACAACGCTATATCCGCACGGCAGCATTTTCTATCTCTACACCCCCAACCTCGACCACCTGTCCAACGACGCCGAGAACTTCGGCGGGTTGATGACCGAGGTCCATATCAACTAGGAGAAGCGGCAATGATTGCGATGATACTTAATACTCGACTGCTTAAAGCGATCCTCGTGGCAGGGACCACGTTGGCAGCGGCTTACGCCGCAGCTCCCGGAATCAAAGGCACAACCTTCAACTTGACGGCACAAGCTGCTTACCTCAGCCAGCCGGACGGAGCCGCGGTCTACTCCTGGGGGTATGGCTGCACGGGCGGAACGCCGAGTCCAGCGATTTTTGCTCCGGCGCTGAGCACTCCCGCATTTTGCAGCACCATGCAGGTCCCTGGTCCAACGCTGATCGTGACCGAGGGGCAAACGGTAAGCGTGACGTTGACGAACAATCTTCCCGCCGCGGCCGGTAACACTTCGATTTTGTTTCCCGGCTTTAACGTGAACGCCACGGGCGGCGTCGCGGGCCTGCTTACGAAGGAAGCGGCTCATGGCGGCACTGTGACGTACAGCTTCACTGCGTCCTCGCCTGGAACCCGCGCCTATTACAGCGGCACGCAGGGGGACCTTCAAGTGGAGATGGGCTTGTACGGTGCGATTATCGTGCTTCCAGCGAGCGTGCCCGGGGCCTGCGATGGCGGCGTGCACGTCACCAATACCCAAGCACAAGGCTACTGGCACGAAAGCGATTTCCGGCTGGCGCACGCCGCCTATGACAATGCCAGTACCTGTTACGACCGCGAGTACCTGTTCCAGTTCTCTGAAATGGACCCCAACATTCACCGCCAGGCAGAAGTTCAGGTTGCAGCGACCGTGGGTTGCACTGCCGGAAAGCCGGGATGCAGCCTTAATGTTCCCACCGAGCCCTACCACCCGGCGTACTTCATGATCAACGGCCGCTCCATGCCCGACAACATGGACCCCAACTATGCCACGCAGTATCCGCACCAGCCCTACAACGGCGACCCGCACATGCATCCGGGCGAACTGACTCTGATCCGCGTTATCGGCACCGGCCGCTGGCAGCACCCGTTCCACGAGCACGGAAACCACGTGCGCATTCTGGCGCGCGACGGCAACCTGATTACAACCACAGGTACTGCCGGCGATACGAATCTGGCCGGTCCGCTGCTGTTCACTACTACGACGACGCCGGGCCTGGCTTTCGACGGGATTTTCTACTGGACCGGCAAGGGCCTGAACTGGGATGCTTACGGCCACACGCCCACTTCCAAAACTGGCGACCCGAACGCAGGACTTCCGTGCACTCCGGACACGAACGGATACAACACCGGGGGGACAGCCTATCAACAGATCAATTATTACGAGTGGTGCCAGGACCACAACAAGCCAGTCCAGGTGAATCCGTTCGGCGACGTCGCGGCCGGCGGCCCGGTCACATTGCCCGACCCGAACCTGTTCACCAACGGTCCCTGGTTCGGCGGCAGTCCCTATCTAGGACCGGATGCGACTACGCGCGCGACATTCGGAACCTGCAGCGGCACAAGCAATACGACTTCATGCAGCACGACCGGCACTACGCCGCCGTCGGGCACCATTGCTAATAACCCTTCGACCGAGGCGGGTTTTGCCTTCATGTGGCACTCGCACAACGAGCGCGAAATCACTACTAACAATATTTTCCCCGGGGGGATGCTCATGATGATGCTTGTCGATTCCCGGGAATTCGTAATTGACGAGACCAACTAACGGAGAGAATGACGACAATGCGAACGAACGACGTAAGATTTATTGGGAAGGCTACTCTTAGAGTAGCCGGGATATTTCTCTCCGGGGCGCTGTTGGCGTTTGGCCAGCAGCAGGTCAATCTGGCTGCGGGTCCGGCGACTGCGGCGCTGCCGGACGGCTCTACGGTACCGATGTGGGGCTACAGTTGCGGAGCAGTCGTAAGTGGCTCGACCGCTACATGCGCCGCATTGAAAACTGGTACGGCTGCCGGCCAGTGGTCCCCGGTCGTCATTACTGTTCCCACCGGCGCGACCGGCGGCCTGCAAATCAACCTTACTAATAACCTGACATTCGCCACCAGCGGTACTCCGACGAGCGTACCCACCTCGCTCGTGATCGTGGGTCAGTTGGGCGGTGGCCTGGGGTCAGCGAGGACGACGACTCCGCCTCCACCCCACACCGGCCAGCCGGGTGTCACGTGGCCGATCGCCGATCCGACCACGCCCTTCAATCCGCCGTCGCAAGGGCCACGCGTCCAGTCGATGGCCATGGAGGTGGCGGCCGGAGCGACAACGTCGCTGACTTGGGGTAACCTCCGGCCGGGCACCTACCTGATCGAGTCCGGTACGCACCCCTCGATCCAAGGGCCCATGGGATTGTACGGCATCCTGGTGGTGACCACGGCGCCAAGTGGAGGCACGGCGGGAACTGCTTATGGCAGCGGCACTACCGCCGTGAGTTACAACGCCGAGGTCCCGCTGCTCCTCAGTGAAATCGACCCGGTCCAGAACAAAGCCGTCCAGACCGCAGTCGGCACCGCCGGTTTTAGCGAAACGATGGTCTGGTCCGGACAGCCCGGCGGCTGCGGCAACGTCAGTTCGGCGACTTACAACCAGTGCTATCCACCCGCTGTGAACTACACGCCGTTGTATTACCTGATCAACGGACAAGCATTCAATAGGACCAATGCCGCGGCGTCGCAGTTCGCCGCCGCGCCGGCTTCCGGGGTAACTGGCACCGTTTTGGTCCGCCTGGTCAATGCCGGCCTGCGTATGCACGTGCCCTCGATCGTTGGATCCCAAACTGGCGCAAGTGCCGTGGGCGGCTTCTCCCTGATCGCCGAGGACGGCAATGTGCTGCCCGGCGTGCCGCGCGTGCAGAGCGAAGTCTTCATGGCCGCCGGCAAAACTTACGATGTGATGGTAAATGTGCCGGCCTCTGGCGCAACGTCCCTTCCCATCTATGACCGCGAACTGAGCCTCTCCGGCAACGCGATCTCGCGTGACGCCGGCATGCTGGCATACATCAGCATCAATGGCGCTGCACTGCCGAGCATCCCCGCGTTAGCGACGGCTGCGGCGAACCCGGACTTCTATAACTCTCTGAAAGCTGCTGGCCAGGCATTCACTGTGTCGGACCCGGCCAAGGGCGTTCTGGCCAATGACGTGAACGTGTATGGCGTGCAACTCGTGGGAACTCCCGTGGGAGGCACCGTCACGTTAAACGCCAACGGCACCTTTACCTTTAATCCCACTGGCACATCCGGTTCCTTCCAGTATTGCGGCAATGGCGCCACCTCCGGGCCGGCGTGCACCACGGTGACGCTGGGCGCCGCGCCGGCAGAGGCCGCCTCCGGTATCGTCGTGAACAACGACGCCTTCACGGCCAACAGCTTAACCCTGAAGATCGCCCCGCCCGGAATTCTGGCGAACGACCAGGACTTGTCGGGCTATCCGCTGACGGTTAGCGCTCCCAGCGTCACCAAGACCGGAGCAAACGCTGCCAACCTGACCATTACCGTCGACCCGAGTGGCGGATTCAACGCCTCGGCCACGGCCGCGGGCACGTACACATTCACTTATAAGGCGGCAAGTTCCCGCGGAACCGTCAGCAGCGGTACCGCAACTGTGACGCTTGTCTTCCCGGCGGCTAGCAACCTCGCCGTAACAGTTTTGGACGGCGCGGACAAAATCACTCAGATCACGGACTATCGCTGGATCATCGAGGAAGACCGGACTTTTTACGTCGACCCCCGGAATACGACGAATAATTGCCCTCAAGGCGCGACGAACTGCCCAGTCGTCTCCACTTTCGGAACCAATTTTCACACCAGCTATATGCCGGTGATCGCAACCGGCTGCACGGGGACGCTTTCCTGTGAAGGCGGCCAGACCTTGCTCGGCCAGCCCGCGGTTTGCGACGTGGGCAACGGTGTTTGCCGGACGACTGGCTCACAACAAACACCTACGTTTCCGGCGTCGGTTCACCTCGACCCCACCAAGCGCTACTATATCTCGGTTTTGCCGGGCGACGCCGCCAATCCGTTCAACAGCACCTACGGCGGGCCACCTACCAATTGCACGCCGCCCTCAACTACTTGCGGCCACGGCATGGGCGGCGCTCCGATCGCCGCCGGGCAGACCTCGGTGACGGTGCTGACACAGCCCACTCCCTTCCCGCCGGCCCAACTATCGGTCTTCGTGTTCGAAGACGACTTCCCGCTGAATGGCGAGTATGATGCCAACGGCGGCGTCGATGTGCTGGCAACCAACGAGCCCGGCTTGGGCGGCTTCCAGATCACCCTCTTTGACGACGCCGGCGGCAGCGGCGACGCTACCGGCCAGCCTACCTACGACATGTTCAACATGCCGTTGTCGAACAAGCTGGCGGGAACCATCGATCCGACCACCGGGAAAGACGCGTGCCCGATTTCCTCCAACCCGCGGACCGGGGTCGACGGGGTTGCGAGCCCCAATGGCATCGCGGGCATGATCGTGACCTGCCCGAAATACGAAGCGGATGGTTTGACGCTCTCTCCGCTGGCGGGCCAGGCGGTGGTCGCCAACCTCTATCCAGGCCGCTACGGTGTCGTGGCCACTCCCGGAGCCGACCGCATTGCGCGCGGCGAAGAATGGCTGCAAACCAATACGCTCGATGGCCAGAAAGCCCACGATTCGTTCCTGCGAATCGGTGAGCCGAGCTTCTTCCAGGAGTTCGGTCCGGCCGGATACCACGTGGCCATCGGCTTTGCCAACCCGGCGATTATCAACAGCCGCCTAGGGCCGCTCTGCACTGGTTTGGGCCTTTCCACCAGCGACCTCACGGTCATGGATTGCACGAATACCGTAAAGGGCCAGGTCACCATGGAGCGCATGAGCCGGACTCCCGACGAGCGGCTCTATAGCAGCGGCGACTACAGCAGCTTTGCCTTTACGCAGTGCTACGTGAGCCTCGGCGATACCGACGGCGCCGACTTTGCTTTCACGAAGTGCAATGCCGATGGCACCTTCCAATTCACTGGGATTCCCGTGGGTAACTGGCGCGTCACGGTCTTCGACCAGTGGAACGACATGCTGGTGGACGGCCTCTCGACGCCCGTCGGCGTGGCTGGTCAGGGTAGTACGGCCAATCTGGGCGAGATTGCCATGAACCAGTGGCAGTCCAACATCTACACCCAAACCTTCTTCGATGCGAACCACGACGGTGTCAGGCAGGATACTGAAAGTGGGCTGGCCCTGGTAGCAACCAACATCCGCTTCCGCGACGGCAGCTACTCTAACTTCAACAACACCGACCTCAACGGCAACGCCGGCTTTAACGAAGTCTTCCCGCTGTTCAGTTGGTATGTGATCGAAACCGATACTACCCGGTACAAGACCACCGGCACTCATGTGATTTATGACGCCGGCGGGCCCGCCGATGGCACCGCTGCGTGCGGAGTTAGCGGTAACGCCCCGTGCGGAAGCGCCATGGGTTTTGTGAACATGGCGAACACGGCTGAACAGGTCCCCCTGCCGGCCAACCTGCGCATACCCGGCGCCAGGTATTGCGCCAGCGCGGACTGCCCCACCGGTGACACCGCCGGTGGCTCTACAGGCCGTGTCGACCCGCCCCTGGTTCACCCCTACGGCTCCACTTATGGCTGGCAGGGCTTTTCCGGCCAGAATTCTTTTCTGGAGTTCGGCAAGACGCCCTACGTCGCAGGCGAGAACGGCGGCATTCATGGCCACGTGATATACGCTTCTACCCGCCCCTTCGACGATCCGCAGTTGCTCCTGCAACTCAGTTGGGAGCCGATGGTTCCGAACGTGACCATCAATCTGTACCAGGAAGGCACAGCCCCCGACGGAAGCCAGTCTCTCACCTTGGTGGACACCACCCAGACCAGCAGTTTCGATGCCTGGGCGCAAGGCTTCCGCTCTAACGGCATTCCGAATATGAATTGCCCCGGTCAGGGCCGGGACACCGGAACGGCTGCCGACCTCTTCTTCTTCACGCTGTACAACCAGCCGATGTACCTCGATTACTACAACTCGCTGCACGGAGGGCAGAGCCCGAGATCGCTTCCGAATAACGCCCAGTTCAAGTGCTATGACGGCATGCACAATTGGAATCAACTGCAGCCGGCGCCCTACGATGGTATGTATCAGTTCCCGAGCGTGACGGGCATTAGCCCCACGACCGGAAAGCCAACCGGCACCAACTGCACCGTCTGCATTGCGGATCCCGACTCGACTGATCCCTTCCGGTTCGGCGCCCCCATGCTGCCTCCCGGCAAGTACGTGGTGGAAGTGGTTGTGCCGCCGGGCTACGAGCTGGTGAAGGAAGAAGACAAGAACATCCTGATCGGCGACAACTACATTGCGCCGCCGACCCAGCAGTTCGCTGGCTTGGGCAACATTTTCATTCTGCCCGACCAGGCGTCGGTAGCCGCAGCCTACAACGCCAACCAGGGCTCTGCCTCGGCCTACAACGCCAACAATCCCCAGGATCCGACACAGGCTTTGGGACGGGTCTCCTCCCTAGCGAGCCACGAAGGCGACACCGGAAGTGTGGAGTCTTTCTGGCCCTGCGTAGGCGCAACCCGCGTCGTTCCCGACTACATCAGCCTTTTCCCCGGCTCCCAGGAAGTCTCGCCCTTCGCCGGCGCTACGCGCAATCTGTGCGACCGCAAGGAAGTCATTCTCGAAGATCAGTCTTCTGCGCTGGCGAAGTTCTACATCTTCACTTCGACCCACGTAGCCGCCCACTTCACGGGCGTCATCACGGACGACTTCACTTCGGAATTCGACCCGTTCTCCCCGCAATTCGGCGAGAAATTCTCCCCGGCCAACCTGCCGATCTCGATCAAGGACTGGACCGGTACGGAGGTCTCGCGCGTGTACACCGACCAGTGGGGGACGTTCAACGGCTTGCAATACTCCACCTGGGAAGTCAATCCGCCCAACCCGACGGGGTATGCGCCGACCATGATGGTCACCTGCATGAATGATCCGGGCACAGGAGCCACCCCCGATCCGCTCTTCAACCCGGCTTACAGCCAGTTCTGCTACGAGATCCCGTTCATGCCGGGACAGACGCAGTACATGGATACGCCCGTGGTGCCCACCTCGGCCTTCGCGGGTGCCGGATACAATAATGCGGACTGCGACTACCCCGACGGAACGCCTGCCGTCTCCATGGTGATCGGCAGCAGTGGCATCGCTGGGCCTTGGGTCAGTGCGCCGGGTGCAACCCTCACGATCACCGCGCTGGGCGACCAGCAGGTGAACAACTATGGGTACTCCGGCCCGTCGGCAACTACGTTCCCATTCAATCAAAAGCAGATGCTGCGCCACTATGGCTTCGGCGCCACCGCGGGCACGGTCACCATCGGCGGTGTTTCGGCTACCGTGAACTCGTGGACCGACAGCACGATCACGGTCGTCGTTCCCTCCGGCGTGCCGGGCTGTGCCGTGCAGCAGCAGGCGATCTACGGCGGCTCATCGGCGCAATGCGGCCAATTGGTCATTACGGCTGCTAACGGGAAATCATCGGTTGATACCGTGACTGTCACTATCGGCGGCAAACAACCGACGGTTCTGGCCGCGGGGCAAACGATTCAGTCGGCGATCGACGCCGCCTTGCCGGGGGATATGATCATCGTTCCTCCCGGCACGTACAACGAAATCCTGCTGATGTGGAAGCCGCTCCGGCTACAAGGTGTTGGAGCAGCGTCCAGCATTCTCAATGCGAACACACACCCCGCCGGCAAAATGGATCCCTGGCGCCGGCAGGTGGTTTGTTTGTTTGGGTTGGCGCTGAATGGCCAGCCCGTGACGCCAGCGGGCGGGAGCAATCCCTATGACCCGAGCGGCACGTACGCGTGTGGAAGCACGAACGGCACCGCGTGGGGCGCCTGGGATACCGCGCACCCGCAGGTGGATCGCATTCCGCTGGAAGGCATTCTCGGCTGGGACACCTCGGTCAACGGAAACCTGGCGGAGATGCTGCAAGAGCCGACGTTGATGGGCGCATACGAAGGCGCGGGAATTACGGTTCTGGGGAAGGGCGTTAACGTCCCCGGTGATCCTTTCTCCTCAACTGCCTTCGGCGGAGGCGGGAATGAATCCACGTTCCCGGCCGGCACCAACCTTCTCACCGCGAACGATTGCTTGAGTAGCGGGACGAATCCGTATCCAAGCAACTTCTATTGCAACCCGGCGAGCATCGATGGGCTGAAGGTGACCAACAGTTCGCAGGGTGGCGGCGGCATCTTGGTGCATGGCTGGGGTCATTACCTGCAAATCGCCAATAACCGCGTCACCAACAACACCGGTACCTTGACCGGCGGAATCACCGTCGGACAGGGCGAATCTCCGGAGGCTTACCTGGCGCCCGACACGTCCTCGCCGACGTCCTGCATGAGCCAGACCGGCGTGAGCGCCAATGTGGAACTTCCGTTCTGCTTCGACAACTACGTGAACGTCCACAACAACGCCGTCACGCTGAACTCTTCCATCGGAGACGAGTTGTTCTCGTCCACGCCGGCGGGAGGAGGCGGTGTCACGATTTGCACCGGCGTCGACTACTACAAATTCCAGTACAACTGGGTTTGCGGCAACCTGAGCACGGGTGACGGCGGCGGGTTCTCCCAGCTGGGATATATCTGGCAGGGGGACATCGAGCACAACTCCTTCCTCTTCAACCAGAGCACCAATCCGACCGTTCCCACCAACGGCGGCGGCCTGATCGTCATGGGCGCCGCTCCGGATAGCACCAGCACGCTGCTCGGCGGCGCGGAGTGCGGCGCCATCACCGACGTGGACTGCGCGCCTGGCCTCAGCGACGGCACCGGCCCCGGCCTGGTGATCAACGCCAACCTGTTCCTGGGCAATGGCGCGGAGAGTGGCAGCGGCGGTGCGCTCCGCTTCCAAAGTGTTAATGGAACGGACGTAACCCGGTTCCCGGACAGTACCGGCGCGGCCGCACCATGCGCGCCCCTCACGTCTATGTTCGGCAGTTGCTGGCACACCGTCAACGTGACCAACAACATCATCGCCAATAACGTGGCCGGCTGGGACGGCGCCGGAATCTCGCTGCAAGACGCGCTGGATGTGAACATCATCAACAACACGATCATGTCCAACGACACCACCGCCAGCGCGGGAGTGCTCTTCGATACCCTGGGAGCCCCCTTGGCCAGCAGCACGGGCACCAATTGCATGACGAGCGCCACCACCTCGTGTCCGCAACCAGCGGGCCTCGTCGCCATCCAGAACAGCGCGAATCTGACGTCGTCTTTGACCACCGCGCTCACCTGCCCGGCGGGCCATCCGAATTGCGCGAGCGTCTCCTACCCGCTTCTGTCCAACGATGTGTTCTGGCAGAACCGGGCCTTCTACATCGCAGTCGGCTCGCTAGGCACGGGAACCCTGAACCAGCAGAACGTCGTCTCGCTGTATAACGCGTTTACTACGACCCGGGCGGCAAGCCAACCGACCGCGGACGCGACCACGCCAAACGGCAACGGCGCCATCACCACGGGAGGCACCGGGGCCTGCGTCACCGGTTCCAGCTACTGGGATATCGGCGTGCGCGGCGACACCGGCCCGGCGGGAGGCAATAACTTGAACAACGGCACGGACTTTCGTCTGGCGCCGCAATACTCGGTGCTGACCTCGGGCTATAGCGGCAGCAACAATACCAATGCGAACCCGACCGTCATCAGCCAGTACTGCAACGGCTCGCGGGTTCCGCCGGAGTTCCAGTCCCTGGGCTACCAGGTTCCTCCGGGAATCTCGGACGCCACCGTGCCCAACCCGATCTTCAACCTGACTCCGACCGCGACGGTGGACGAAGGCAACAACTGGATCAACATCAGTTGGGGCCCGCTGTCGCTGTCTAACCCGGTCAACCGAATCCCGCTCGGCAACTACGGTCCGGCGGCCGGTTCATCGGCGATCAATGCGGGCACGACCACAGGAGCGCCCCTCACTGATTTCTACGGCAACACGAGGGACAGCCAGCCCGATATCGGCGCCGTGGAATTCGTTGGCGCCACGACCGGCGGGAACCCGACTGGTACCCCTACGCTGAGTTCGATGAATCCGCCGTTCAGCGTGCGTAACACCACTGTGGCTGTAACCCTGTACGGTACCGGCCTGACCGGCGCCACGAGCGTGACCATCTCCGGCACCGGCGTCACCGCCAGCGGCGTGACCGTCGTGAATGACAGTATTGTCACGGCGAACTTTACGCTTACAGCGGCCGCCGCCCCTGGCGTTCGGAATGTCAGTGTCGTAACTTCGCACGGAACCACCAATCCGGTGACATTCACCGTGGAAGCGCCGGCCCTGACTCTCGTCACTCCGAACCAGGCCGCGCGAGGCACAAGCGTTACTGTGACTCTTACCGGATCTGGCCTTACGGGCGTCAGTGGGTTAACGATAACCCCCAATACCGCTCCCGCGATCACCATCTCCAACCTACAGGTGTTGAATGACAATGCGGTGATAGTGACTTTGACAATTCCTGCGACCGCCGCAGCTACGGCCAGGAGCATCACGGTCACCTCGGCCGCTGGGACCAGCAACGCAGTCACCTTCACGGTGCTTGCGCCGCAGGCGCCGACGCTGACTTCCATCTCTCCGGCTAAGGGTCAGCGCGGTATCAACTCCAGCACTCCAAACAATGTTGCGGTGACTCTTACCGGCACTGGCCTGACTGGGGCTTCTGCGATCACAGTGTCTGGTGGCGGCATCACCCCAACAACACCCGTCGTCGTGACTGATAATTCCGTGACGGCGACCTTCTCGATATCGTCTTCGGCCGCTCTCGGCAGCAGGAACGTCACCATCACGACGCCCGGCGGAGTGAGTAACTTCGTCACGTTCGACGTGGTAGCGCCGACACTGAGCTCGGTCTCGCCGAATGTGTCCCTGCGCGGGGTAACGAACCTCCCGTTAACCTTTACGGGGATCGGCTTCACCGGAGCCAGCGCATTCACGGCAACGCCCTCGGCCGGCTTTACTCTGAGCAGCCCGACGGTCGTGAATGACACGACTGTTACGGCGACTCTCACGATTACCACAGCCGCTGCGACCGGCGTGCATACCATCAGCATCACTACGCCGGACGGGGCTACCAACACCGTGCCGTTTACGGTGCTGGGGCCGACGCTGACCTCCATCAACCCGAGTTCCGGGGCGGCCGCGAGCACTGTCGCGGTGACAATTACCGGAACCAACCTGACGGGCGCCACCGGGGTAACCATCTCCGGCACCGGCGTCACCGCCAGCGCAGTGACCGCCGTGAATGACACCACGGTCACGGCGACCTTCACGATCGCGGCTACGGCAACCGCCACCGCCAGAACCGTGACGGTGACTACGCCGGCGGGCACCAGCAACACCGTTCCCTTCACGGTGAGTGCGCGGACGCTGAGCTCGATCAACCCGACTTCCGGGTTCCGCGGGCAGAGCTTCCCGGTGACGCTTACTGGGACCGGCCTGACGGGCACCACGTCGGTGACCATCTCCGGCACCGGCGTCACCGCGAGCGCAGTAAGCGCTCCGAATGACACCACGGTCAATGCGACCTTCACCATCACGGCTGCGGCAGCAACCGGCAGCAGAAACGTGAGTGTGCCGGGTAGCAACAACGTGTCGTTCACAGTAAATGCGCCGACGCTGGGCTCGATCAACCCGAATTCCGGGTTGCTCGGGACCAGCTTCCCGGTTACACTTACCGGGGCCGGCCTGACGGGCACCACTGGAGTGACCATCTCCGGCACCGGGGTGACCGCCAGCGCAGTTACCGCCACGAATGACACCACGGTCACGGCGACCATCACCATCACTACTACGGCAGCCGCCACCGCCAGAACCGTGTTGGTTGTTACGCCGGGTGGCAACACTAACACCATTCCGTTCACAGTGATCGCACCGGCGATCACTGCCGTCGCTCCGAACGTCGCCGATACCGGCGCCACGAGCGTGACCTTCACCGGCACGAACCTGGCCGGAGTTACCGCGGGTACCGTCTCGGGTACAGGCGTAACCGTGAGCGGCATCACGGCGACGGCCAATTCGGTCACGGCGACCGTCACTGTCACGGCGGGCGCCACACGTAATCTCAGAACCATCAGCCTGACCGGCACGAATGGCACGAGCAACACCCTGCCGTTCACGGTTGGGCCGTTCATAACGCTCCTCAGTCCGAACTCGGCTACACGCGGTGGCTCGACCATAACCGTTCCGATAACTATTACCGGATCCGGCTTTACGGGAGCCACCGGGCTGACGGGCGCGCTCGAAACGGGCGTCACCGTAGTCGCGGGTAGCTTTAGCGTGACGGGTGATACCCAGGTCCAAGCGACTCTTAGCATCGCCCCGACTGCGGCAGCTGCCTCATTGCCGATCGGCGTCGCAACGCCGAACGGAAACAGCAACACGGTGACGTTCACCGTGAACTAAGACCATACCGGCGGGCCGGGCATCCAGACTTGGGCGTCCGGCCCGTACGGCCAAATTTATCAACCATGTTTAACTATCACGGAATAACAGGACGAAAGCTCATGCTGCTGGCGGGGATACTCGCCGGCAGCATTGCCGTTTTACCCGCAGCCGCACAGGCGCCTGCCCCAACAGCGAATCCCGCTGCAGGCTCCTCCCACTACCGGCCGGAGCGCTTCTCGCGGCGGGCGGGTCTATATTACGACCTTCTCTGGGGAGTGGACTCGCTCAGCGTCAAATGGACTGAACAGGGCGAGATCATTCGATTTGCGTACCGCGTTTTGGACTCAGACCGCGCTGTGCAACTCAACGACAAGAAATCGGAGCCCTCCCTGATCGATGCCCGAGCCGGCGTCAAGCTGGTGGTCCCGTCGCTGGAACAGGTCGGTCTCCTGCGGCAGACCCCCAACGGTAAACCTGAGATCGGCAAAGTCTATTGGATGGCCTTCTCTAATAAAGGCTGGCTCGTCAAGCGCGGCGACCACGTTAACGTGGTGATTGGGAAGTTCCACGCCGACGGGCTGGTGGTGGAGTAATCGTGAGGTTTGTTTTTAAATTTCGCAATAAGGAAGAATTGATGTTCCGAAAGTCACTGGAAGTTGGGGTCAGCTTAATATTGGCTCTTTCGAGCGCCGTAGCGGCGGATTTGGCGCCGTCGCAGTCCAAGCTCTCTGCTGCGGAGATCGTTGACAAGAACGTCGCGGCCCGGGGCGGGCTGGACGCATGGCGAGCGGTGAAAACCATGTCGCTGGAAGGGAAGTTGGGCGCTGGCGGGAATCAGCGTGCCACGCTGCAGGTTCCCAACGCGCCCGGCCAGGCAAAGCGGTCGCGGCAACCCGTTCTTCCGGCACGCCCGGTCGAAGAGGTGCAGTTGCCGTTTGTTATGAAATTGCAAAGGCCGCGCAAGATGCGTTTTGAGCTGGAATTCGCCGGCCAGACGGCGGTGCAGGTGTTTGATGGCGCGAATGGCTGGAAGCTGCGGCCGTTCCTCGGACGGCGCGTGGTGGAGCCTTATACGGCGGACGAATTGAAGACGACCTCGACGCAGGCCGACCTTGACGGGCCCTTGGTCGATTACGCCGCTAAGGGCACCAGGCTTGAACTGGAGGGCCTGGAAAAGGTCGAGGGCCGTGATAACTATAGGATCAAGCTCACCCTGAAGAACGGGGAATCGCAGCGTGTCTGGATCGATGCGCAGACTTTCTTGGAGACCAAGATGTCCGGGCAGCCCAGGCGGCTGGATAGCACAGACCACCCGGTGGAAGTCTACATGCGAGATTACCGGGCTGTGAACGGGCTGCAGATTCCGTTTGTTCTGGAGACGAGAGTTCTCCCCGTGACAAAGACCGCGTTGGGTCTCAAGGATACTCCGGTCCCGCCCGAGAGAACCATGATTGAGAAAGTCGTGGTGAATCCCAACTTTGAGGAAGCGTTGTTTTCAAAGCCGGAGCCCGGACTGTCGGCGAATGTTCGGTAGAAGCCGGCGAGTGGAATTGGCCCCGGGTCCGATGGAAATGATATGACACGAATCAGATTGCAACAGAGCGGCGATCTCTATGTCCAGGATGGATTCTGGAAGCTGACTTGGCGCCAGGAGTCGATTGACCCCAATGGTCTGGTGGAGCGCCATTTTCACAAACCAGCCATGATCGGCCCGGCCACCGGGCCCCAGGGCGTCAGCCTGCAGGAGGCGCAGAGGATCGCGTGGGAAAATCTCCGCTCTTGGCGCTCGCGGGAGGAGCCGCCGCGCTCACAGATGACCATTGCCGACTTCGTGGAAAACGTGTTCATCCCGGAGCACGTTTCCATGAAAGCGGCGTCTGGCCGGACGCACTTCCGGGCCATCCTGAAGCATGTGCTCACACCTGAGGAAGCAGACCGTGTATTCCACGTGGAGGCCGGTAAGTCAACAACCAAGCTCAAGTCCGTTCCCAATTGGCCTTACCTCGGTAACCTCCGCCTGGCCGAAACCCGCCCGGAGGATATTCAAAGGCTGATAGCGGCGGCCATGGCACATCACTACTCAACCCAGACTGTGAAGCACATTCGCAATGTGGTTGGCGCTATCTTCGAGCATGCACGGAAGGCAAAGTGCTTTAGCGGAGACAATCCGGCAACAGCCGTGACCTTGCCGGGAATGGTTCGCAAAGAAGCGCACGCGCTTACTTCGACTCAGGCAAAAGATTTGCTTGGAGCCATGCAGTACCCCGAAAAAGAACTGGCCTCCATCCTGATGCTCACCCGCATGAACGTGGCCGAGATCTGCGGCCTTCAATGGAAGTGTGTGAACTTGAGCGACGCCTGGTCAACCACGGAGGGAGAGAAAACTCCGCCGCGGACCATCGCAGTCCGCAAGCACTTTTATCGCGGCGAACTGGTCAGTGTGCCGAAGAGCAGCCGGATGAGATTTCTCTCGATCCCCGAGCCGTTGCTCCCGATTTTGCGCGCGCTCAGCCAGCGGTCAAGATATACCGGCCCCGACGACTTCGTTCTCGTGTCCGCCGTCGGAACTCCCATCAACGAGAAGGATATCGCGATGCGCCATTTAAAGCCCATCGGCCAAAAGATGCAGATGCCTTGGCTCTCCTGGCGTGTCTTCAGTCGCACTCACACTACTTTGGCGTACCAATTAGGGACACGGTCCTTGGATTTAGCACTAGCCGGCCAGTCCAATCCGGCCTGACCAGAACGCTCCGGAGTTTGACCAGACGGCAGGAGCAGGCCGCCCCAGGCCGCCCCATACTCTCACTCGACTTCCATCGTCACATACACCAGCTTGCCGTCGCGTTCTACTTCGAGCACCAGCGGGTCCGTGTCCTTCAGAGCATCCAGCGCGGTGCGCAACGCCGCCACGCTCGCGACAGGTCCGGTGTTCACGGCATGGATAATGTCGCCCAGTTTCAGCGAATCGCCGCCGTAAGGCGATTCGCCGCCTGTAGCGGCCACGACCACACCATACTTCTTGCGCAGGTCCGGCAGCATTTCGGCAATCTTGCGGTCGATTTCAATCCCGAGGATTCCGAGTTTAGTCACCAGATTCTTGCTGGGATCGACCATGTCGGCGAACCGCTGCGGGTCGTCATCCCGCGCCGCTACTGCAACCGGATAGGTCAGTTTTTGGGTCCCGCGCAGCACTGCGATATCGACCATGTCGCCCATCGCGTAGCGATAGAGGTTCGTCTGCAGCTGGCTTGCATTCCTCATGGTCTTGCCGTTCACGCTAAGCACGATATCGCCAGGTTGGAGTCCGGCCTCGGCAGCTGGGCCGTCAGGAATAACATCCGAAAGTACGACGCCCCAGTCCTGACCCAGGCGCAGCCCTGTCGCCATTGCCGGTGTAATGCTCTGCGCGGCGACTCCGATTTCCGTCCGGTGCACGTGGCCCGTTTCGCGAAGCTGCTTGAAGATGTTTTTGATAATGTTGCTCGGAATGGCGAAGCCCAACCCCTCGCTGCCGCCTGACTGCGAAAGGATGAATGTGTTCATCCCCATGACGCGGCCTTCCATATCGATCAGCGGGCCGCCGCTGTTGCCCGGATTGATCGGCGCGTCCGTCTGTATGTACATCATGACGTCGTCAGGCTTGATCTGCCGTGCGACCGAACTGACGATACCCATGCTCACCGAGTTTTCCAGGCCCAGGGGATTCCCGAACGCCATCACCAGTTGTCCCTGGCGCAGGCTATCGGAGTCGCCGAGATCCAAGAAGGGCAGCTTCTGGCCCTCGACCTTCAGGACCGCGATATCGGTATCACGGTCGATCCCTGCGATCCTGGCTTCGAGCATCTTGCCTGCTGGCTCCATGGCCGACACCGTGGGGCGGGCGGCGTTCCCGGCCGCGGAGTTGGAAGCCTCGGCTGCCAGCCGTACGCGGACGCGTCGGGCGTTCGTTACCACGTGGGCGTTAGTCACGATGAACCCGTCGGGACTCAGCAGCACACCTGATCCAGTCGCCCGCTGCCGCGTAACGACCGCTGCGGTGTTCGTTCCGTCTTCTCCTTCGGTGTGCAAAGCATAGCCGGATGAGAATATCTGCACCACTGCCTTGCTCACCCGGCCCGAAAGAGCCTCCAGGGACAGGCTCAGGTCGTCGAGCGAATCGATTCGATTGCTTGAGGGACTCGGCCGCGCTCTCCCGGCCTCTTGGCCGCTGGCCCAAGTGCTCGCGAGAAGAAGGCAAATCGCCGCAGTTTTCATTGCGCCTCCCACCTTAAAGATGTAAATTCTCCCCGCTTTGGTTCGGTAAAGGCTCCTTCGAGTTTAGTACGCGCCTTGGTACGTGTGGAACTATCCATAGCTCTCCGATTGGTACAAGATAGGGACATAAGAACGGCATCGTGTGTCGCCGGTCTTCCAAAAGCGATGAGCCTCGGCGGCTCCGCGTTTCGCTCCTTAGCGACGGAGCCGCCTTTTTTTAACCTCCCCGGCCTTTTCCGCTTCGCGCCTATCCACGCCCGCGAATCAGTATCAGTTTCCGGCGATCCCGCTTCGACGGCTTGCCTTGCGGCAGCTTTTCCACCCGCGGCATGGCTTGACGCTCTTCCGCCGCCTTTTGCCTGAGTTCACGGCTTTCGTCGGTTTCGCGATAGAGCGTCTGCGCCACCGGCGCCGGACCGCGCATTTCGCTGAGGAGAAGCACCTCCACCTCGAATTCGCCGCTATCGTTCTTCACCTGCAACATGTCTCCGGCGTGAACTTCGCGCGCGGCCTTGGTTGGTTGTCCCTTGAACCGGATTCTTCCGATTTCACAGGCCTTTGCGGCCAGCGACCGGGTTTTGAAGAACCGCGCGGCCCAGAGCCACTTGTCTATCCGCACGCCGGTCATGCTCTCATTGTCATACACGGTGGCGCCGGTGATCTTGTCACCGGCGATCTTGTCGGGGCAGCGCTTCCACCGTCAGGCAGCGCTCGAAATACCCCAATCACCCAAGATCCTCGCTCCTAACCACCTTCATTCTTATGTCCTGACCGCATCCGTTGCCCGGCCGCAGCCTTCTATCGTGCTATATCGAGAATGGGAGAGGGCGCCGCGCGGGAGACCGCAAATCGAACCCAAATGAAAAATACCAAACGAACCGGATTTTTCACCGCAACTCATACAAAACCAATGACTTCTCCTCCACCAAACAAACCCATTTGTCGTAGGTTTTTATCAGTGTTCGTCCGTGTCCATCCGTGGCCATGTAATCTCACCCTCATCCCGTCGCCACCCACGCCCGCGAAAAACCCATTTCCAGACCCCTCCCTCCGAAACGCGAAGCCCGGAGCTATAATGTTTGCTGACCCAAAAGGTCCGGTTTCACCATGGCTTCCATGAGCGTCATCTGGCTGCGCGTTGCCGCCGCCTTATATTCCGTCGGCCTGCTGCACGCTATCCTCATGCTGGTCCGGCGGCGCGAACATTTGTTCCGCCCCGCCCTCACCGCGTTCACCCTCGCCACGGTTTTCCATTTCGTTTCCATCGCGGAAGAGGGTATCGCGACGAACCGCTGCCCCATCAATAACTTCTACGAGACGCTCTCTATGTGCGCCTTCCTCGCGGCGGTGCTTTACCTGTTCGTCCAGTGGCGCTACA
>CAZKVF010000381.1:0-6846 GCA_964556085.1 uncultured Solibacteraceae bacterium | reverse complement strand
CGCTGCCGCCCTTCCGGGCGGCGCATCCCGGCGGAAGCGGGGAAGGCAGGCCGAAAGGCCTGCCCCACACAACCGAAAAGCGTAAAATGATGCAAGTGTATACGCGCAAGCCTGGTACTTTGAACCGCCGCGACGCATTGGCTATGATCGGCGCCGCGGCTGGTCCGTGGGCTATGCGCGGCCTAGCCGAAACATCACCCCTGCCCCTCCAAACTACCGGTTTGGAGCACATTGGCATGACCGTGCCCGACCAGGAAGCCACCGCAAAATTTTACGGGCTGATTTTCGATCCACAACTCTTCCAGGAGCGCGATCCTCCGCCGCGCTTCTACGTGCGGCTGGGAACCTCCTACATCGCGTTCGGCGGATTCGCCGCCAACGCGCAAAACCTGGAGCCGCGAATCGACCACTTCTGCGCCCTGGTGCGCGACTACAACGGCCAGGAGATGCGGAAAGCTTTGAGTGAGGCCGGCATTTCAATGGGCCAGGGCCCCGGAGGCATGGCCAACGATCCCGACGGGCTGCGGCTGCAACTGCTCGGAGTTCCAGGCGGGCTGGCGAAAACTATTATCCCCGCCAGTCGAATTTCGCAAGACGAGCCGGCCGTCCAGGCGATCGGATTCGAGCACATCGTGCTGGCGGTGTCGGACCTCGAAAAATCGGCCACCTGGTATCGTAAGTTTTTCGGCATGGAAGTTTCGCGAAGCAAGCAGCCGGACCGCATCTGGTTTGCGGCAGCGCGAACCAGACTTGGACTGCAGACGGCAGCTCCCGGCGGCACGCCGAAGGTGGACCACGTCTGCATCAAAGTCGCGGGATTCGATCAGCGCGCCGTTACGGAAAAACTCAAAAGGCTCATGGTCGAAGTGATGCCGCCCAGCGATGAGGGCTTTATACGCTTTCGCGATCCTCACGGAATAGTCACGGAACTGAGAGCTGCGGGCTAAGAGGAGGGGTTGACCAATGCCGCTCAAAACAGTCTTCGCCGGGTGCCTGCCGTTGCTGCTGGCCGCGGTGAGCCATGGCGCGGAACTCGACGCCCGGGTTGCGCAAGCCGCCATGAACGGCGACAAGGCGGCCGTGCGTGCGCTGGTGGAGGACAAAGCCGATGTCAACTCGCCGCTGGCGGATGGGACCACGGCGCTCCATTGGGCGGTACGGGCGGGCGATCTCGCGACCGTCGATACGTTAATTCGTGGCGGGGCTAAAGTCAATGCGGCGGATCGTTACGGCCTCACGGCGCTTTCCATCGCTTGCTCCAACGCCGACTCGGCCATCGTTCGCAAGCTCCTGGACGCCGGCGCGGATGCGAATTCCACCGATCCCAATGGCGAAACGGTTTTAATGACAGCATCACGCACCGAAGGCGGCACGGATGTGGTGAAACTCTTGCTGGACCGCGGCGCTGCTGTCAATGCCCGCGACAAGATTGTGTCCCAAACGGCTCTGATGTGGGCGGTTCGCGCGAATCAGCCGCAAACCGTCGCGCTGCTGGTGGCACATGGCGCGGAGGTGAATGCGCGGACGCGGGCCGGCAAGACTCCGGAGCGGCGCCCGCCCAATGCCGGCGGCGGCTCACACGGCAAGGGCATCGTCCGCGGGGGCTGGCCGGAGCGCGGCGTACAGGACCCGACCCCCGGCGCCATGAGCGCGCTGCTGTATGCGGCGCGAGATGGGCGGCTCGACATTGCGCGCATGCTGGTCGGCGCCGGCTCGGATGTGAACCAGGCCGAGGCGAACAAGGTCACCCCGTTATTGATCGCGCTCGCCAACGATCATCTCGATGTGGCGCATTTTCTTCTTGACAAGGGCGCCGACGTTAATGCTGCCGACTACTGGGGCCGCGCGCCTTTATGGACTGCCCTGGATGTTCGCAACCTGGATTACGACCGCTCGGGCGAGCAACATTCTGACCGGCCGGCGTACCTGAAGATGATCAACCGGCTGTTGGATAGCGGCGCGAATGTCAACGCGCGCACGGCTGAAGTACCGCCGATCCGCCGGTGGGTGCTGCCGATCAGCGATATTTCGTGGGTCGATTTCACCGGGCAGACGGTGTTTTTGCGGGCTGCGCTGGCAGGCGACATCACCGTGATGCGTTTGCTGCTCGAGCGCGGCGCCGATCCCAATGTTCCCACGTTCTCAAACACCACGGCGCTGATGGCGGCGGCCGGCGTCAACTGGTCGGTGGGCCAGACGTACACCGAGTCGAAAGAAGGCCTGATGGAAGCCGTGCAGTTGTGCCTGGAGAAGGGCGCGGACGTGAACGCAATCAATAGCATGGGTTTTACGGCGCTGACCGGGGCGGTCAATCGGGCTTCTGACGATATCGTCGAATTGCTAGTAAGACACGGCGCGCGCATGGATCTGAAGGATAAGGAAGGCCGGTCGCTGGAAGATTGGGCGGAAGGCGTGTTCCTTGCCACCGTGCCGCCCGAACGAAAGCCGAGCACCATTGCCCTTTTGAAAAAATTGTCGGCCGGAGAAGGCGGCTCGGGGAACGCTCAATGAACCGTTTCCTCCCGGCTTTCGGCGCCATCCTGTTCGCGGCGGCAAGCTGCGCCGAGACGCCGGAAGAGGCTCTGCTCCATCAGTACTGCACCAGCTGCCACAACGCGAAACTAAAAACGGGCGGCCTGGTGCTCGAGGGACTGGATCCGAGCCATCCTGGGGACAATGCGGAGACTTGGGAAAAAGTAGTGCGCAAAGTGAGCGCGGGGATGATGCCGCCGAGCGGTGCGCGCCGTCCGGACCGCGCATCGCTCGATCGCTTCGCGGCCACCCTCGCCGCTGGACTGGATCGTGCCTCCGCCGCCAGGCCTAATCCCGGCAGCACCAGCCTGCATCGCCTGAACCGCACCGAGTACGCCAACGCGATCCGCGATCTGCTCTCGCTGGAGGTCGACGTCACTTCACTGCTTCCCGCCGACGATTCGAGCGAGGGATTCGATAATATCGCCGAGGCGTTATCGGTTTCTCCGGCGCTGCTGGAGCGGTATGTATCCGCGGCGGAGAAAATCAGCCGCCTGGCAGTGGGCGATCCCGGCATCAGTCCAGCGACCGCGACGTATCGCGTGCCCACCGACCTTTCCCAGGCCGGTCACATCGAGGGATTGCCGCTAGGCACGCACGGCGGCACGCTGATCCGCCACAATTTTCCGCTGGATGCCGATTACGCCATCAAAGTGCGCGCCCGGGGCGGCGCGATCGGGCTGGGCGCGGTCGGGTTTCAGGGCGATCAGATCGAAGTTACTTTGGATGGCGAGCGCCTCAAACTCGTCAATGCTGTCCCGTCGGTCGATTTGCAGCTCAAAATCAAGGCGGGACCGCATGCTTTGGGCGTGGCGTTCGTGAAGCGAAGCGCGATTGGCGCGGACGACTTGTGGCAGATTTACGCCAATAATTCCGGCATTCAGAACGTGGCGATCACCGGGCCGCTGAATCCGACTGGCGCCTCCGATACACCCAGCCGCCGACGCATCTTCGTGTGCCGGCCTGGTCCGGATATCGACGAAACCGCTTGCGCGAGACAGATTCTTGGGACGCTGGCGCGGCGCGCGTACCGCCACCCGGTGGCCGGCGCGGACCTGGAAACTCTGATGGCCTTCTATCAGGAAGGGCGCGGGCAGGGCGGTTTCGAAGCCGGAATCCGCCAGGCGCTCGCGCGCCTGCTGGTGGCGCCGCACTTCGTGTTTCGTTTCGAATCGGATCCGGAAAACCTCGCACCGGGTGCCGCGCACCGGATTAGCGATCTGGAATTAGCCTCGCGGCTATCGTTCTTTTTGTGGAGCAGCATTCCCGACGAAGAGTTGCTGGAGCTGGCAAGCCAGAACAAGCTCCACGAGCCTGCCACGCTCGAGCAGCAGGCCATGCGCATGCTGGCCGATCCGCGGTCGGAATCGCTCGTGACCAATTTCGGCGGCCAGTGGCTCTATTTGCGCGAGCTGAAGAATCAGCGGCCAGAGTCGAAAGAGTTCGACGAGAATTTGCGGGCAGCCTTCAAGCGCGAGACGGAACTGTTCTTCGGAAGCATCATACGCGAAGATCACAACGTGCTGGAACTCCTGAACGCCGACTACACCTTCGTCGATGAGCAACTGGCGCGTCACTACGGGATTTCCAATGTGCACGGCAGCGCGTTCCGGCGAGTGGCGCTGCCGGAGAACCGGCGCGGGCTGCTGGGGCAGGGAAGCATTCTGCTGGTAACTTCGGTGGCCAACCGGACCTCGCCGGTGGCGCGCGGCAAATGGATTCTGGAGAACCTGATGGGCTCTCCGCCGCCGCTGCCGCCGCCCAACGTTCCACCGCTAAAGGAAAGCACGGCACAGGCTACGGCTGGCTCGGTCCGTCAGCGGATGGAGGAACACCGCAATAACGGGGTGTGCGCGGCGTGTCACAAGATCATGGACCCGATCGGGTTTTCGCTGGAAAATTACGACCTGATTGGAAAGTGGCGCACCAGCGACGAGGGCGTACCGATTGAAGCATCCGGTGAGCTGGTGGATGGCACCAGGTTAGATGGGCCAGCCGGCTTGCGGCAGGCGCTCTTGAGCCGTTCGGATGTGTTCGTATCCACGCTGACCGAGAAGCTGCTGACCTATGCTCTGGGGCGCGGCGTGCGCTACTACGACATGCCTGCGGTGCGGGCCATTATGCGCGGGGCCGCCCAAAACGATTACAGGTTTTCGAGCCTGATTTCGGGGATCGTGAGCAGTACGCCATTTCAGATGAGAGTGAAAGAAGCGGCTGATTTGCGCGTGCCGGTTGCAACCGGTCCGCGACCATGAGAAGCCATGAAAAAATCGGTTGGCAGGCGAAAGCGCCTGCCCCACTAAGACAGGAGCGGTAAGGGGGAAGAGCGATGAACTTCATCACCAAAAAACATCTACCACGGCGCACGTTTTTGCGGGGAGCAGGAGCCACGCTCGCGCTGCCGTTGCTGGATTCCATGCTGCCGGCGCAGACCCCTCTGACCAAGACGGCCGCCGCTGGGAAAACACGGCTCGGCTGCATATACGTACCGCACGGCGCGACCATGTACAAATGGACGCCGGAGAAGGACGGCACGGATTTTGAACTTCCGGAGATTCTCGCCCCGCTCCAAAAAGTTCGGGACCGCGTTACGATCATCTCGAACCTGGCGCATCCCGCGGCGGGAGGCGCCGGCTCCGATGCCGGCGCGGATCACGCGCGTTCCGCCGCAGTCTTTTTGAGCGGTATCCATCCGGAGAAAGAGTCGGTTCACGTCGGCACCACTCTTGACCAGCTCGTAGCTCAGAAGATCGGCCAGGAGACGCCCCTTCCTTCGCTGGAGCTTTCAATCGAAGATGTGGCCCTGAGCTGCGGTTCGGGCTACGCCTGCGCCTACTCCAACACGATCTCCTGGAAGACCGCAACCGTGCCGTTGCCGATGGAGAACAACCCGCAGGTGGTTTTCGAAAAGCTGTTCGGCGATGGGAGCACCAACGCCGACCGGTTGGCTCGCAAACAGGAAAGCCGCAGCCTTCTGGATTCGGTGACCTCGGAAGTGGCCTCACTCCAGAAGCAGCTTCCGCCTGCTGATCGGGTGAAGCTGAGCGAATATCTGGATGACGTTCGCGAGATCGAGCGGCGCATTCAGCGCGCCGAAGAGCAGGTTCCCGCCGACCTGAAGTTGCCCGAGGCTCCGGTGGGCATTCCGGAAGCCTTCGACGAACACTTCAAGATCATGTTTGACCTGCAGGTGCTGGCCTTTAAAGCGGACATTACGCGCGTGGCTACGATGATGTACGCACGCGATACCAGCGGCGCGGTCTATCCGCAGAGCGGCGTGCGCGATGGCTTCCACGTGGCGTCACACCACTCTAATGTACGCGCGAACATGGACAAATACGCGCTGATCAACAGGTATCACGTCCAGCTCCTCGCCTATTTTCTAGAGAAACTGCGCGCCACTCCCGATGGCGATGGCAACCTGCTGGACCACTCCATGATTCTCTACGGCAGCAGCATGAGCAACGGGAATCAGCATGATCATGATCCGCTGCCGATCCTGCTGGCCGGCGCAGCGTCGGGCCAATTAAAGGGCGGCCGCCACATCACTACACCGCCGCATACGCCCATGTCCAACCTGCTGCTGGGAGTATTGGAGAAATTCGGAGTCCGGCAGCCGAGCTTTGGGGACAGTACGGCAATTCTGGAAGTTTAGGCGGTTAGCAGGTCGATGAAGTCGACACTCGCTGGCGATTGGCGGAAGTCGAGCCGGGCAACCGTGACCGGCAGTCGAAATCGCCGCGGGCCGGCGCTGCCCGGATTCACGTAGATGACGGCCGATCGTTCAGTGCGCGCCGGTTTGTGCGAGTGCCCGCTGATGACGAACTGAAAGCCCGCGGCGGCCGGGTCCAGGTCAAGCTGCTCAACATCATGCAGGACGTATATCAAGGCCGGCCCAGCCTCGGCGACCGCCGTCATCGGCAATGCGGACGCCCACGAGCCGTTGTCGATGTTTCCGCGCACGGCAACCACGGGAGCCACGGAACGTAGTTCGTCGATGATCTCCGGTTTCCCGACGTCACCGGCGTGGATGATCAGATCGCAGCCCTGCAGGGCTGTCAGCGCTGCTTTGCGCAGCAGGCCGTGGGTGTCGGAAATGAGCCCGACAATCCGGGCATCGCCCATTCTTTGATCGTAGTCTGGTTTTGCAAAGGCGCTTGATCGCTTGCTTACGCGCGCGGCTCCGAAACAGAGCCACGACCGCTAGGGAACGGTTCAACGTGGCGGCAGGCCGCTGATGGTGGCGACGGTACCGTAAGCCAAGTTGCCCTGCGAGTCCCTCCCGAGGTCGGTCATGGCGAGATAGATCGTGCC
>CAZKVF010000380.1:0-7431 GCA_964556085.1 uncultured Solibacteraceae bacterium | reverse complement strand
GGTTGACGTTAGAGTCCAGTAGACTTCCTTAAATCCTTGCTGCGCTCCAGCAAAAGTGGGTTCCGCGTTGGTCACGCCGTAGGGCGGATTGTTCAACACGAAATTCGAGTTGTAAACGGGGTCGGAGTACAGCGAAGCGCTGAATTCGACTTTGAACCACAGGGGCACATTCCCCTGAAGTTTGAATTCGTTGCGGTAGGGAATGGAGCCGACTTGTCCCAGGTTTTGATACAGACTGCCGTACCAGTCGCAGTAGCGAAGGGAATTTGGATCGTTGAGTTGATTGCCGGTGCCCGCGGTCTGATCGCACTGCCGGGAAAGCTCCCGATCGATGGTCCAGCCCGCGAATATGAAGGCGCCATGCGGCAGGCGTCCCGAAACGGTGGTCTCAAATCCGTTGTAGGAATTGGCCCGCAAGCTTCGCGGTGCGTTCGTCTGGTAGAGCGCCGGCGGCAGCCCGACGTAGGCCGGGCTGAGGTTATACATCGTAAGAGGGGTGCCATCCAGCGGATTGGTGATGGTGAACGGCGTCCAGGCCGATGACGGCACCGATTGATTCAAGACCAGCTCCTGCTGATAATCGTCGCGGCGGATCCAGTTGAAATTCAACGTCAGGCCGTGCGTGATTTCGCGCTGGACGCCCACCGAATACTGCATGTTGTACTCGCGATGGTAGTTCGGATCGAGCGACCGCGGCGTCAGAGTACCGAAGGCGCCGGAGGGAGCCGGGCCGATCTGGTTATCGAGGGGATAGCAAGCCGGGCCGGTGCAGCCGCCCGTGTTGATCCACGAACGAGTTTGCGAAGCCACGAACATCGGGTTGAACGCCTGCAGATTGTTGGCGACGAGCGGCGTTTCGTATTTGCCGACGCCCGCTTTCAAAGCGGTTTTGTGATTGCCGAAGAGGTCGTACACCAGGCCAAGCCGCGGCGCCCAGTCCTTGAAGCAGGAGATTCCCTTATAGGTACTGCAAGTGATGGCTGAAAAACTGCGCGCCGGCACGAACCGGCCGGCAGGCGCGCTGGCGGCGTCGATCTGATTGGAGAGATAATCCCAGCGGATTCCGGGCGTGATGGTTAGTCTCTTAAGCTTGATGGTGTCGCTCACGTAGATGCCCAGGTCAGCGTTTAAATGAGGTTTGTTGTACACCGGGGTATCGTAAGCCGTAACACTGGTCGGCACTCCGTTGGCTTCGATGGCGTATAGATCGCCATTTATGAAAGTCTTTTGATAAGCGGGCCCACGGCTGTCCTGGATTCCAAACTTAATCTGATGCGATCCAGTTACATAGAAGCCGCCTCCCTGGAAGACATAGCGGTCGAAATTGTAGAGCTGCTGCATGGTGCCCACGTTGTAGCGCAGATTCTTCACCGTATCCTGCAACAGTACGTCGGAATACCAAAGCGGCGAGAAGGGACTCTGGGTCTGGCCATTTTGGTAACGAATGTTGTAGTCCAGCTTGTCGAAGGAGAAACCGGCCTCCAGGATCAGGCGGGTGGTGATCGTGCCGGTCCATTTTTCCTGAGTGATGTAATACATGGCCGGGATGCGCTGCGTGGTGGCCAGGAAATTGGCCGCCACGCCGTTAGCCGTGTTGGTTACCGCTTCGTCTTCCGCCCGCTTGAAGTCGCGCATCCACATGGCGCTGAACTTGTTTTTGGGGTTCGCCTGGTAGGTCAGGCGCAAGTGGCCCGTATAAATGCGCGAGCGATCGATGCAGGGACTTCCGTTGTTCGCGCACAGTGGGGACTGCTGGTAAGTTTGCTGCTTGCGGCCTGACAGAAGAAACCACAGTTTGTCCTTAATGAATGGGCCGCCTAAAGATCCGTCGAAGTCCTGAATCTGCGTGATCGCCGATTGAGCAGCTACACCCCGCGCGATCAGGTTCGAATCCAGGTTGGTTCCCACGAACTGCGAGGGAATATAGGCTCCGAAGAACTCACCGTGCAGCGAGTTTCCGCCGTCTTTGGGAATCATATTGACGTACACGCCGCCGGCCGTCGATTCCACCGGGTTGCTTATGGTCGAATAAGTGGCTTCCTGAATCAGCTCATTTTCGATGTAGGTCTGAATCTGGCCGTCGCTCTGCGTGGTATTGACGAGCATGCTGTCGAGCAGAACCACGTCGTGCTCGGGCGGGTTGCCGTGAGTGGCCAGATAAGTCTGTTGGATCTGCTGCGAGCCCCCCACATCGGGGATATTCAGGTGAACGGAAGGGATGTAGGAGCCTACCGACTGCAGATTGCGGGCGGTCGGCACCGAGTCTATATCCGCGCGCGTGAGGACCTCGGGATGGGCGACATTGTCTACGTCAACCGTGGCAGCGAGGCCCTGCACCTCCACGGTTTGTCCGACTGCGCCTACTTGCATGCCGGCATCCACGGGAACGGTCACCTCGGCGGGCACTTCCACCTGCTGTTTGACCGTTTTGAAACCCATCAGAGTGAAGGTCACGGTATAGTTACCCGGCCGCAAATCGACGATGGCGTATCGCCCTTCGGAGTTGGTAACCACGGAGCGCGACCTTTCGATCAGCGCTTCGCTCGAGGCCTCCACAGCCACACCGGCCATGGCTGCGCCAGACTCGTCTTTCACCTGTCCTGAAATCGCGCTCTGCGCGGCGGCGCGAGGCGAGCAGAAAAGGATCACCAGACCACAAAATACGACGCAAGCACACGTTGCTTTTGTCATCCCCATTTCCCTCCCAGGCCACTTCATCCGAACTGCGGATAGACAGGCCCGCAAATTTTGGGGTGACTATATGCCCACGGGGGGGCGGTGTCAAGGGTGGGTGCAGGGGTGCGAATCTGTATCCGACTACGCTTATTCACTAAAAAGTTCCGCAAATATCGCAAAAATATATTGTTGCGAATTTTGGAACGCGGCTTCCTTGGTAGCGTCATCCCTTGATAGGACAGAAAAGATGCTGGGAATTCTCAAATGGTGTCTGTCTGCTGTTGCGGGGTTGGCTTTGATTGGGCAAACCGCCGCGAACGGGATGACGGTGTCAGTCTCGGTTTCGGTATCGTCGCCAGCGCCCGTGGCCACGCCTGTGACTTTTACCGCTGTGGTCACCGGCGAAGCCACGAACAATAATTGGTATCGCTTCAGTGTTCGCGAAGGCAACGGGGCCTATCACATTATTCGCGACTACGGTCCCGTCAGCACACTCATGTGGACGGCTTCGGAGCATGAGGGGACTTACGAAATGGAAGTTGCCGCGAGCAACCTGGACACCGGCCACATGGCGTCCGGTTCCACGACGTTCGAGTTCGACCCAATCGCCACCGGCGAGCCGGTGATCTCTCCCACGGCCAACTCGCTAATCTTCCTCTATAGCGCGCCCGCTTGCGCGGCCGGCCAGCGGATCCAAGTCGAATTCACCAGCCCGGACGGCATCCGGCAATCGACACCGTACAAGGACTGCAAGCCCGGCCACACGACGAACCTGTATCTGGCGGGATTGCGGGCCAACACCACGTATACCGCGCAGCACGTGCTCGACCGCGCTGCAGCGCCGTACGCCTTTGAGACGGACGCGCGCTTCGCAGCGGGGCCCGAACTGACCTTCACTACCGGGAACCTTCCGACGAACCTTTACTCCGATACGATTCTGATGCCCAGCCCCGTGGGCGCCTCCAACCCGTATTTGCTGGGGAGCGTCGCGGGCGGCATTCCGGTGGCGAATGATCTTGCCGGAAACGTGGTGTGGTACGGACCGAATCTGCCTACCTGGCTGCTGACGAGTCCGGAGCCGGGAGGCGCGTTGTGGGGGGTGGTCGAAGTGACGCCCGCCGATCCCGCGCAGGAACTGATCCGCAAGATCGATCTCACGGGAATGACCCTGCTGGAAACCAACGCCGCTCGCCTGAACGAACAGTTGGCCTACCTGGGAAAGCGCAAGATCACCGGGTTCCACCATGAGGCGCGCACTCTTTCTGACGGTAAGATCGCGGTTTTGGCGGACGTCGAACAGATGCTCACGAACGTGCAGGGGCCGGGTCCCGTGGATGTGATTGGGGACATGATTATCGTGCTCGACAAAAATTTGAATATCGTCTGGACCTGGGACACGTTCGATAACCTGGATGTCAGCCGAAAGGCCGTGCTCGGCGAGACCTGCGCCACTGAAGGCGCTTGCCCTCCGTATGCGCTGGCCGCCAACGCGAACGATTGGACTCACGGAAATGCCATTACGGAAACCGCCGACGGCAACCTGTTATATTCGACTCGGAACCAGGATTGGGTCATCAAAATGTTCTACGACCATGGCGACGGCGACGGCCACATCATCTGGAAGATGGGCGTGGGTGGGAACTTCCAGATAAATTCGAGCGATCCTTTTCCCTGGTTTTCACACCAGCACGACCCCAATTTCGAACTCTCGAATTCGTCGATGCTCCTGGTTTTTGACGACGGGAACACGCGCGTCGCGGCTCAAGGGGGAGGCAACAGCCGGGGTCAGGCGTTCCAGGTCGACGAGCAGAACATGGTAGTCACACCGGTATTGAACGCCGATCTGGGCTATTACGCCGCAGCCGTCGGATCGGCGCAGCTTTTGCTGGACGGAAATTACCATTTCGACCTGGGATTCGTACAGGAGAACAACACGATCGATTCGTATTCGCTCGAAGTTGCCCCTAGCGGGCAGATTACCTACAATGCCCATCAGAACGCGATCCTCTACCGAACGTTTCGGATGGCAAGTATGTACAGTGTGAATTGAGCATGAAACGTCGGACATTCCTCAAAAGCACCGCCGGTGTCACCGCCCTTAGCCCCCTCGCTCAGAGCCAGGTCAACGCCGGCGGAGTGCAGGCCAGTTCGTCGACGCCCCCCAACATCGTTCTGATCGTGGGCGACGATCTGGGCTATGGCGACCTGAACTGCTACGGCTCGCAGAATCGAACTCCCAACCTGGATGCCATGGCGGAAGAGGGAGTGCGGTTCCGCCAATTTTACTCGGGCAGCCCGGTATGCTCGCCCTCCCGGGCTTCCATTCTTACGGGCCGCTATGGCGTCCGCGCCGGAGTCAACACCGTGTTCTGGCCCACCGACAGCGGCGGTCTCGCGACGAACGAAGTCACGATCGCGCAGATGTTGAAACCGGCGGGTTATAAAACCATGTGCATCGGTAAATGGCATCTGGGTCTCCCGACTCAGTACCTGCCCACCAGCCGCGGTTTCGACGGCTATTACGGCATGCCTTACAGCAACGACATGTCGCCGTCGGTCCTGATGCAGAACACCAGCGTCATCGAATCGCCCGTAAACCTGAACACGCTTACGCAGCGCTATACGACCCAAGCGGTGAACTTCATCAACAACTCGGCCAATGGACCCTTCTTTCTTTACATGGCCCACACGCTTCCCCACATTCCTCTGGCGTGTTCAGCGGGTTTCGCCGGGAAGTCCGGGATGGGACTTTATGGAGATGTCATTCAGGAAATCGATTGGAGCGTGGGGCAGGTGCTTCAAGCGCTGACGACCAATGGCGTCGATCAGAACACTCTGGTGATCTTCACCAGCGACCATGGCCCCTGGTTTCAGGGCAGCCCGGGAGGGCTGCGCGGACGGAAGGGCGATACCTTCGACGGCGGCATGCGCACGCCTTTCATCGCGCGGTTTCCCGGCCGCATTCCGGCCGGTAACGCTCCGCGCGGCAACGCCAGAACGCTACTCCCCAGAAGCAGGGCCGTTGAGGTGATGGCGACCGCGCTCGATCTGCTGCCCACCATCGCGGGATTCGCCGGCTTAACGCTGCCTCCCAATCCCCTGGATGGGGTGGACATCGGCCCGCTGCTTCGGGGGCAACTCACAACGGTGAGCCGTCCCACGTTCTTCTATTTCAATAACTGGGATTTGCAATGCGCGCGTATGGGGCCCTGGAAGCTGCACGTCTCCCGCGGCAATGCCCCCGCGTATTCCGCGACGCCGGCGGTCGGCTACTACAACCTGCGCTTAATCAACCCCGAGCTCTACAATATCGATGACGATCCGGATGAATCGCGAGACGTCTCGAAACAGAATCCCGCGATCGTAGCGCAAATCCAGCAGGAGATCGCACAGGCGCTGCCATCCTTCCCGGCCAATGTGCAGAACGCCTGGGCGCATACCCAGAGTATTCCCGTCAATCCGAATGAACCGGGTTCCTATCCTACGCCAATTACGTAATGAGTCCGGTGGTCGAAAATCCGTTTCGAATCGTGGAGTCCGGTAATGCAGCCGATTGGGATCCGGCGCCGAGGATCGCCTCGCTTCTCATAAAACCAGCTTCCGCACTGTGCAATCTCGATTGCGACTATTGTTTCTACCTGGACCGGGAGGCCGACCCCTACGAAGCCATCCGCAGCCGGATCATGACCCAGGAAACGCTTCAGCGGCTGGTAGACGGCTATCTGGCCTATTCCTTCCCGAATTCGGCCTTCGCTTTCCAGGGCGGTGAGCCGACGCTCGCCGGGCTCGATTTCTTCCGCTCGCTCATCGCATTTCAGAAACGCTTCGGACGCCACGGCCAGACCGTTTCCAACTCCATTCAGACCAATGGAACGCTGCTCACTCCCGAATGGTGCGCCCTGTTCCGCACGTATCATTTTCTGGTTGGACTTTCGCTCGATGGCCCGGAGGATGTTCACGACGCGTACCGCGTGAACAAAGCGCGGCACGGCACCTGGAACGACGTAATGGACGCCCTCCGGCTGCTCCAGCGCGAACGGGTCGAGTTCAACGTTCTAACCGTGGTGAGCCAGGCGAACGTGCGGCGGGCCGTGGAACTCTACCGCTTTTTCCGGGATCTGGGGGTTGCCTATCTGCAATTTATCCCGCTGGTGGAATACCAACCCGGCGGTACGCCCGAGGCTTTCACCATCAGCGGCGACGAGTACGGGCGTTTCCTCTGCGAACTGTTCGACGCCTGGTGGCCCGAACGCCGCACGGTCCGCATCCGTTATTTCGACAACATCGCGGAAGCCCTGGCTGGACAAAAGCCCGGCACCTGCACCATGCACGATAGCTGTGATTCCTACGTGGTGGTCGAGCACAACGGCGACGTCTACCCGTGCGATTTCTTCGTCGAGACCGAGTGGAAGCTCGGCAACCTTCACATCGAAAGCTGGCCTGAAATGGCGCGCCGGGCCCGCCGCCGACAGTTCGCCGCGCACAAGCGCGAACCGCATCCGGAATGCGCGGTCTGCCGGTTTCAGGCCATTTGCCACGGAGGCTGCCCCAATAACCGGCACGCGCCTCACGGCCGCTTCGCGGACCTGGACCCGCTCTGCGCGGGATACAAGATGATTTTCGCCAAATCGATCGCGCCGCTCACCCGGGATCTCCGGCGGCTGGGCGTGATCCGCTAATTCCGCTAGATGGGGAGTCTGCCACAACCGCACGGAATCGTGGTTCGGTCGGGAGAGATTTGAGTAGGATCGCCGC
>CAZKVF010000379.1:0-8975 GCA_964556085.1 uncultured Solibacteraceae bacterium | reverse complement strand
TTCGTCGCTCAGCAGTTCGGCGTCGGCCACGCCGCGGATGTCGTATTCCCGAAAGATAGTAGATTTCAGCATGATATTCCGTTCAGATGAAGACCGCTGAACGACAGTTTACGACAGTCGGAAGGGAAAGCAGGGAGCCGTCTGATATCGGAAGGAGCGGACGCTGGAAATCAGGAATCCTCGGTTTCGCTTACGCGCGACTTCGGAAGCTGGTTCGAATCCAGACTGGGGAGCCACCCGACCTTCGCATTGATTCTATTGAAGTTCGGCCGCTCCTGCTCGCTAAAGCCTTTGTTCTCAGGTTCGAATCCAGCCCGCCCCTCTTGGCTCCTTGCCGACGACCACAAACAATATCACCTTTGCGAGGCAGGGAGGATCTCAAGCGTTGTACCGAGTCCAGCTAAAGATAGCGATTTCCGAACGCCCTCTTCAGCGCCGTAAAGGGGGGCTCGCCGGTGCAGTGACCCGGCGCAACATACTCCACTTTAAAGGTGTAGCGGAGAGCCGGGATGATTTTCTCGATGTCCGCATCACTCGTCACAACGAGGTGAAGCCCGCCGGCAATCACGTGGATGCGCGGGTTAATGGCGGCCGATGCGGCAACGATCTTGTCGATACCTGGATGTGAACATCCGACCACGATCGCCATGCCCGCAGGCGTATTGATGGCCAGCGATAGCTCGCGCAGTTCCAGCGTACCCGGCTTATCCGAGACTAGTGCAATCAGATGAATGTCGTGAGCAATTTCGGTGTTCTTGTCAATGAGTTCAAAGTTTGCACCGGGCCATGCAGACCCAAAGCGCATGATTTCTGGCGGCGAGCCGTTGTAGTAGCGCTGTTCCGGCGGCACAGACGGGTCCTTACGATAAAAGCTGCTCGGCAAGTCGGCGCCGTAAACGCCAAATCCCTCCTTAGGGGCGTAGATCTTCAGCCTTGGGTTCACTCTCAACAGGTAGGCCATGCCTCCCATGTGGTCGCCATGCCGGTGCGACAGGACAACAAAGTCCAGCTTTGACAGGTCGATTCCTTTTGCCTTCACGTTTTGCTCAAGAATGTCCGGGTTGTTGCCGGTGTCGAACAGGATGCGCTTTCCGGCATATTCGATGAGCGCCGAATAGCCCCAGTCTTTCTGCATGCCTGATATCTTGCTGAACGCGTCGTAGAGAACCGTGATTTGTGCATTCGCAGGCCTAGCACTTGCCACGGGAGCGGCGAGCAGTGTCACAGTGCAGGTGACGGTGACGAGAACCAGAGGCGCTACAGGGCGCGCATAGCCCTTCACTGAATCCTCCTCTGTGTTGCCGTCATGAACAATCCCGGTCGTGCAAGGCAGACAGTACAATTACAGTACTCCAGAACCTAGCAGTCAAGGCGACACGTTCGCAAAGTCGTCAGTATTCTGCCGGGAATGCAGCAAAGGCTTCTATCCCTTGGACACCGCGCGCGATTCCTAACGGATGACACGTTGTCCGGGAACAAGAGCTGTTCGGAGGCAAGTTGACGGAAAACCAGCTACCAGCGAATGTGACGATTCTGGACGGCCGTTCGAGACACATCCCACCTGGGCACTCAGTCGGGATTATGGGCGTCCGTAGCCGCTATCCCGAAGCCTCCCGCGACTGCGGAGCGAGTTTACCGTGCGCAGCGAGTCTCTCCCGCTAAGTACTACGCGGCTCACGGCGCGATTGGATGTATGTCTTCTCGAATTTAGTTTACAAATTGGTATTTTCGCGGACCGGAAATCCGAAGCGCGCGCGCCGGCGTAGCTGAGTGTGAAGGTCACTTCAAGACCGCACAATCCAACCAGGAGAACAGAATGATTTTCAGGAACGCCTTATTGCGGCCAGCCGTTGCCATCACGCTGGCGACGCTCGCCGCGCAACCGAATTCTCTTTGGGCATCGAGTCATCGCGAAGCGCCCATCACGGCCCTTGATCACAAAGCTGACATCACCGATTGGTACGCGTTCGTCAGTCCCGAACATCCCGACCGGGTCACCCTGGTCCTCAATGTCGACCCGTTTCTCGAACCCAGCAATGGGCCGAATTACTTTCCCTTCGACCCCAACGTGCTTTACGAAATGAAGATCGACAACGACCACGACGGCCTGGCCGACATAACCTTCCAGTTCCGTTTCAAAACCGAGATCCGCAGCCCCGGAGTGTTCACCGGATTTTTCGGCGGCTTGCCTGGTCTTCCGGCGATCACTGCACTGGACGGTCCCGGTTCCGACGGTCTCAGCGAGCGCCAGAATTATGCGGTCACCATGGTGACCAAGTCGCACGTCGAGCAGCTTAACAATGGGCAGACCCTATTCGCAGTTCCGACCAACGTGGGTCCGCGCACCATGCCCAATTACGAGACGCTCCGTGAGCAGGGCATTTACACCTTGTCTGACGGGATCCGGGTCTTCGCGGGCACGGTCTCCGATCCTTTCTTTATCGACCTCGGCGGCAACTTCGATTCTCTGAATTTCCGCGCGGCCGCGGGAGGCGCCGTCCTGCCCGCCGCCATCGATTCCGATGATCAGCACAACTACGCGCCCAACGCTGTGGCGGGATTCAATGTGAACACGATCGTGCTCGAGGTTCCGATTACCATGCTGACTTCCGATGGCAAGGTCCACCCTGCTGGCGATGCGGCCGCGGTGATTGGCACATGGGGCACCACGTCGCGGCGTAGGCTGAGCGTTCTCGGCGAGGAAGCCGGCGTCGGCGGATGGGCCCAGGTGCAACGCCTGGCCAACCCGCTGATCAACGAACTCATCATCGGCACGGGCTCGAAGGATCGCTTCAGCATGGATGCCCCCTACAACGACGCGCAGTTCTCCAACTTCTTCCTAAATCCGCTGCTGGGGAATCTGCTCAGCAAGCTCGGTGTACCCGTGCCACCGGCACCCCGGACGGACCTGCTTCCGCTAGTCCAGTACATGGCGCCCATATGTCCGGGCTGCACCAAAGCCGATGCGGGCCCGATAGCCGACTTGCTACGCCTGAACACGGGCATCGCTCCAGCCGCTCCGGGAACGCAAAAGAGGCTCGGATTCATCGCCGGCGACTCCGCTGGTTTTCCGAATGGGCGGCGGCCGCAAGATGACGTCGTCGATATAGCCCTGCGTGCCGTGGGAGGTATTCTGGTCGACGCCAAAAAATTCGGGACGCCGCTGGGCGACGGCGTGAACATTTCGAGCGCGCCCCTGCTGCCTACCTTCCCATTCATTGGACCGGCGTACAACGGCCGCGATAACGCTCACAATGGCGGTCCCGGCCAGCCGGGCTGCCCGAATCAGCCTGGCGGGCTCTGCCCGTTGAACTAACCGCGGGCGGGCGGGGCTCACAGCCGGGTCCCGCCCTTCCAACTTCCCGAGGAGACACAAATGAAAACACTGACGATTTTGCTGTTCACTACCGTGGCTATCGCTGCGTCGCCGGCCGAGATGGAGATCGAAAAGGCTCAAACCGCGATTGCCCAGCACCCCGATCACGCGCCGTACTACAACGCGCTCGCCATGGCCTATGCTCGCCGCGCGCGCGAAACGTCCGACGTCGGGTACTACGCCAAGGGGGAAGAGGCGCTGCGGCAGTCCTTCGCTCTCGCGCCCGGCAATTATGAGGCCCTCAGAACCCAGGCCTGGCTGCAGCTCGGCAGGCATGAGTTCGCCAAGGCGCTCGAAACGGCGGCCAGGCTCAATCAGAAAGCGCCCGACGACGTAACCGTCTACGGCTACTTCGTGGATGCCAACGTCGAACTGGGAAACTACAAAGCGGCCGTCGAAGCGGCGCAGTGGATGCTCGACCTGCGGCCGGGCAATATACCCGCGCTGACCCGCGCCGGCTATCTGCGCGAACTGCACGGTAATCTTCCGGGCGCGCTCGATCTCATGCAGATGGCTTACGACTCGACCCCCTCGGCCGAAGCGGAAGACCGTGCATGGCTGTTGACCCAGATGTCTCACCTGAGTTTCGTTAGCGCGGATCTTTCTAAAGCCGAGTCATATGCTGAAAGAGCGCTCGGCGTTTTTCCGGATTATCACTACGCCCTCGCCGCGCTCGCCCAGGTGCGCATCGCGCAGAAGCGCTATAGCAACGCAGTCACACTGCTGAGAAAACGGTACTCGGCCGCGCCTCATGCAGAGAATCTCTACTCACTCGCCGCGGCGCTGGAATTGGTGGGACAGACGGAAGAGGCGCAACGGGCGTACCTGGAATTCGAAAGCAAGTCACTCGAAGAGACACATATCGCCGATAATTCCAACCACGAATTGATCGCCTATTATGTTGACCACGCCCATCAGCCCGGGAAGGCTCTCGCAGTCGCGAAACGCGAAATCGAGCGCCGCCAGGATGTTTTCACCCTCGATTGCTACGCCTGGGCGCTGGCGGCCAACGGCGAATTCAGGGAAGCTGGCTTGCAAATGGAAAAAGCTCTTCGGGTGGGAGTCAAAGATCCGAAGATTCTCGCTCATGCCGATTTCATCGCCCGGCACCAGACACTGGGGGCGAATGCCGGCTTGAATCCCTCCGAAACGGCCGCGGGTGCATCCCCGCGACCCCAGTAGCTTGGAAGCCATGCAATAGGGGGATTTATGCGCTTTTTCGTGTCGATGCTGCTTCTCGGCCTGCCAGTGGCCGCCGCTGTCGTGACGGGCACCGTTCGCGACCCCTACGGGCAATCGGTCGAGGGGGCGACGGTCCGGGTCGAGGGCGGCATGGAAACTAAAACCGGGATGGTCGGCGCGTACCGCTTGGAGGTGGAGGGAACTGGCGAGAAAACCCTAACTGCCGAGTTCGAGGGCTTCGCCGCTCTCCGTAAAACGGTCGCCGTCGCGGGCGATATTAGCCTCGACCTCCAATTCTCGGAGGTCGCACCCTCCGTGCAGTCCATAACGGTAACGGATAGCGCAGGCCAGGTGGATATTCTCAAACCGGACCCGGTCCGGCGCGTGTACATACGCGACGAGATGCTCGACGCGAATCCGGGCCATCCGGGCGCGCCGGTTTCGATCCCCGGGTTGCCCGTCGAAACCGCTTCCGGAGGCATCAAGGCGCCCCAATATTTCGCGCCCGGCGTTGCCGGAGATCACGGCGAACCGGTCGCGCAGTTCTTCGCGGTAGGCAGTTACCTGGTTCCCAATAATCTAAGCGCGAACGCCCACGGCAACGGCTACTCCGATCCGAACGCAATCATTCCATCGGTAGTCGAGAGCGTCGAAACGGATGGCGGCGCCTTCAATGTGCTGGAAGGGAATCACTCGGTGAATCTGGGCGTGACCTATGGGTTCCGTTCGCGCCTGGAACCTTTCGTCACAGTCACCGGCGATAACCACGATGTTGATATCGCCGCGGGCTGGAGTCCTGGCGGGCCCGCCACGCGCTCCTGGTTCGCTGTCGAAGCTGCCTATGGAAACGGCTTTCTCCGCACGCCCGAAGACCGGCGGCAGTACAAGCTGAACGGATTTCGCATTTTCGAATTCGGCTCGCATAAGCTGACGCTGTTCGGAATCGGTTATTACGGAAACTCCCGCGTCCCTGGATTGGTGCCGATTGACGTTCGCGGCCTGAACGATACCATCGATCCACGCCAGCGCGATCAGACTCACACCGGCGAGATAGCGGCGAACGATAACTGGCGGCTGGAACCGGGAAGCGCCATCCACCTTTCAGGCTTCTTTCGGACCTACAATCTGTCGCTGTTCTCGAACTTCGGCGATGGCCTGATTCGCCAGAGCGAGTTTCGCACCGCGGCCAGCGGTCAGACCACCTATGTCAGGAAACTCAGCGAAGCGTTTTCCATGATGGCCGGCATGGATTACAGTCGGGAAGCGCCGCGCCGCCTCGATCTCGACCATTACTCTTCAACCGATCCGTTCGTCTACGGCCCCTTCGAGAAGATTACCGCCAATAATGTCAGGCTGAATTTTCTCTCTCCGTACATCTCGCTGAACGGGCGTGTGACACCGTGGCTGCGCTTCAACCTGGGCTGGCGGCAGGATGAGATCGGGTTCGCAAACACCGACCTGCTGACCCCTTCCCATTCGTTTAACCGCTGGACGGGGGTGAATTCGCCGAAAGCGACTTGGAACGTGGCCCCGCCCGACTCGCTTCCGCTGCCTTCGCTCTCGTTCAGCTTCGGTGAATCCTATTTCACTAACGACCCCCGGATGGGGACGGGAGCGTTGGCCGGGACACCGGTGAGCCGTGCTCACAGCTATCAGATGGTCGCTGTGAAAACGATCCTTCGCACCGATCTTCGAGTCACAATCGGCCGCGCGACACAGGAGCAGTCGCTCGTCAAGATCGATCCGGATACAGGCTTGCAGTTCAACTTAGGCCCAAGCCGCAACCGGTACGTAACCGTTTCGTCGAGCAGGCGATTCGGACGTGGAATGGTGCAAGCGTCCTTCTCTAAAGCTGACGCGCGCGATCTATCCAGCGGCAGTCCCGTGCCGGAAGCGCCCCGGATGATATTCGATGTCCTCGGCGCCATCGAACGGCTGCCTCTCCATCTGAATGCTCGGGGTGAGTTCGAAGAAGTCGGCCGCAAGCTGCTCGGCGATGGCTTCACTGGGGTGCCCGTGCGTGAGTTCCGGGGCTCCCTGGCAAGGCCGTTCTGGAATGGACATCTGGACGCCGGAGTCAATTTCCTGATCGCCACAGGCTATACAGGTCAGACCACCGAGGTGCTCGCCTTGTCAGGCGAAGCAGATCCATTTGAACGAATTGTCGGTGTGCGAGTGCCCTCATACGCAGGCGCGTCCCTCACGTTACATTTCTAAGATGTGTGTGCGCGGCATTACTCTGTCATTCCGGCGTAGATCCGAGGCACTCAAGTCTATCCCTGATACCGCATATGCACCGCCGGCGCAGCCCTCTTGCGGACAGAACTGGATCCAGGCGGTGCCTGCCGCTATAATCCTGGGTACGATCGTTTCGCGTCCCACGGCATGTTCTCCGTATTAATGGCGGTCTTGGCGGCAACCGAAGGCGACCTGTTGGCGCGCCTGCAAGGGCGCGATCCGGACGCCCTGGCCGAGCTTTACGACCGTTATGGCGCGATGGCATACAGGTTGATCTTACGGATCGTCCGTGACAAGGGGATCGCCGAAGACCTGGTGCAGGAGACTTTTCTGCGCGCCTGGAATCGGGTGGGGGGCTTCGAAACAGGTCGCGGAGCCGTCGGTCCGTGGCTCCTCGCGATAGCGCGCAACCGCGCCATCGACTATGTTCGATATCTGGGACGGCGCGGAGAATCGTACGTCGATCTCAACGAAACCGAGCATCCCGCACTGTTTGCCGATATGCGAACCGACCCGCAAAATTTGGATCTGGCCCGGCACGTGAAGCGCGCGCTCGAGGGGCTCACGCCGCAGCAGCGCGAACTGATCGAACTGGCATATTTCGAAGGGATGTCGCATAGTGAGATCGCGCAACGCCTGGCGCAACCTCTCGGCACCGTGAAGACTTGGGTGCGCCGCGCTCTGCAGCAGATGCGCGAGGCATTGGGAGGCGCGACGGCCGCATGAACTGCGAAGAACTGCGCCCCGATTATCTGTTGTACGCGCTGGGTGCGCTGGAGGAACCCGCGCGGAGCGAGGTTCGCGCTCACCTCGACCGGGGCTGCGCGGACTGCGTGGGCGGTGTACGGGAGGCACGCCAGTGGGCGTTTGCCATGGGAGCGTCGGTGGAAGGTCCGGCTCCCCCGCGGCACCTGCGCCGCCGGGTGCTGGCCGTTACCGGCGCTTCACAACGGCGCTGGAACTGGGCCGCGCCCTGGGTGGCTGCGGCCACGGCTGCGTGCATAGTGGCAGGTGCGGCGATCTACCAGGCGCGAGGGCTGCGCACGAATCTGGCCGCGACGCGGAACGAGGCCGCCCGCAACAATGCCGAAGCGGCCGCATTACGGCAAGCCCTCGATTTGATCCAAGCACCCGATACCCGCGAGGTGACGTTCGGCGCAGGGCAACCCGTTCCTCCCCGCGGGCGGGTATTCGTGAATCGGTCCGGTGTGCTGCTGATGGCATCGCGGCTGCCCGCTCCCCCTTCCGGCAAGACCTACGAGATGTGGATCATTCACGCGGGCACGCCGGCGCCCGCCGGTCTATTCGCGTCCGATCCACTGGGCAACGCCTTCCACTTGTACCGCACGGCCGCTCCCCCTGGAGTGGGCGACACGGTAGCGGTCACGCTCGAAGCGGCCGGTGGTGTGAACGCCCCTACCACTACTCCGGTCATCCTTGCCGCGCTCTAAACTTCCGCTCTCTCCTAAATCCCATTCTCCCCTGCCGTGCCTCCTGCTGTTGCGATACCCTCAAGGTGGTTCGCTGCCGAACCAGTTTCTCGCCTAGGAAGCTGCCGTAAGTGCGCGTCGCTTTCTGCGCCGAGTAGGCCCGGGGAATTTCACCCCGAGCCCCTCCGGACTTGAACCTCTCGATTCATCCGGCTCGTGCCATCTGTGGAGAGCTGCCGCCCTCCGTCAAAACCGCGGGCTCCTCCTGTTGCCAGTTGACCCTTTAAGGCTTCAACGTCGATGGCCTGCCCGCTTCGCTCCACGGACATTACTCCGCTTCCTCGCTACTACCAGGCAGTCCGCCCCTCAGCATCGCATTCGTACTCTCGCCCTCATGGTTCAATCCACTTGCGGCTTCTCCGTTAACATCGACGCCAAGGTTCTCATGTTCCATACGACCGCCTCTTCTAGGTTCAGGCCACCTGTATGCCGGATGCCGCTCCGTACGTAAGCAGGTTCCGCCGGAGCTGATCCCACGATCTTCTGACTACCGTGGTTTTGACATCGTCTAGGTACTTTTCGACACGGCAGTGGTTCGCTTTCGTTCCTCTCCCTAAAAGTCACCTGACCCCGGTCTTTCTCCTGGGCCTTTTCCTTCACCGCTCACCACCACTCCCCTTAGGGAGCAGCAGCGGAAGGTGGTTTGAGTCCTGCTCCTGCAAGCCGGCGCGGTGACACCGCGTCGTTTG
>CAZKVF010000378.1:0-24738 GCA_964556085.1 uncultured Solibacteraceae bacterium | reverse complement strand
TCACCATCAAGTCGATCACCACCTCGGCTTTTGGCCGGTCGAGATCGTTGATGATCTTCTCCGCCAGGGCCACGCGGTCTGCCTCTCCGCGGGCGATGATCGCATGCAGCGAATTGTAGGGCATGAGGCGCGTCAGCTCAGTGACAGCGCGAACCGCATTCACGATCTCCTGCAGCTCCTGCGGGGTGTTCACGTTGGAGAGGTAAAAGACTTTAAGGACCTGATCTTCGTAATCGTTGCGTTTGTTGCGGTTATCGTTGGTTACGAAGATCGTATTGCCGCCGGGCAGCGGTTTCCAGAACGATTTGGTCAGAATGGCAACGTCATCGAGCGCTTCTTCCAAAGTCGCGTTGCTCAAGTCCAACGACAGATTTCTGCCCTGCTGGTATTCCGGATCCCAGATCACGTTGATGCCGGCCACCTTGGCGACGGTCTCAAAGAGGATCTTGGGCGGCTGATTGTTCATCTTCAGGTTGATTCGTTCCGGATTGAGCGGTCGCAGTTCGGGCAGCGGTAACATGCGGTCGATCTTTTCGCGGACTTCACTTTGCGCTGCCTCGGCCGGTGTGAGCGCGCGGATCTCCGCCGGTGCTTCCTTACCGGTCTCCTGAACCCTCCGGCGCTCGCGTTCGAGCATTTCCTGGGTCCGGACGATCTCCTGGGCCGCGGCCGTGGAACCCGGGTTCAGACCCGCGGCTCTCTGGATCTCCACCAGAGCTTCGGCCAACCGACCCTGGTTTCGGAGCTTCAGCCCGTTTTCCAGATGCGCCTGGGAGGCTTCGACCCTGGATTTTTCCGCGGCTATGCGGTAGGAAACATCGGAAGGATCCTCGGCAAGCGCTTTCTCATACGCCTCAAGGGCGGCATCCCACTGTTTCTTCTCCTGGGCCTTTGCGCCCTCAGCGAAATAGGCATTGCCTTTGCGGGTTTTGCCCGCCACTTGGGCGAATTGGCCAGCCAGCGCAACAGCCAGCATGAAAACTGCTAAGCGATTGAAAGGAGGCATGTTGTCATGTGCAGCCGGCTGGTAGGATGGCCCATGCTAAGATGTAGTGCGTTTTGTGCGCGGTCTTCGGCCATCTGTACGGATGACGACACCGGAGCCGCCCCCGTTGATACGAAAAACGTTAAGAAAAGGGCCGGATCGTAAGTTGGCCGACAAGGACCGAGGTTTCAAGATCTTAAGCGACAATCGCCAGGCTGGCCACAACTATTTCCTCATGGACCGCTTCGAGGCCGGAATGGTTCTGACTGGGACGGAAGTGAAGGCCGCGAAAGATGGCAAGGTTCAGTTGAAAGACGCGTATGTAGCCGTGCTGAATAACGAAGCTTGGCTTATAAACGCCCACATCAGCCAATATTCGCATGGCAACCGCGAGAACCATCCCCCCGTCCGCAACCGCAAGCTGCTCCTGCATCGGCGCGAGATCGACAAACTCCTGGGCCAGACCAGGGATAAAGGTCTTTCGCTGATCCCCACCAAAATCTATCTCAAAGACGGGCGAATCAAATGCGAACTCGCCGTCGCCAAGGGCAAGAAACTGCACGACAAGCGCGAAGCTGAGCGCGCACGCACCGCGGAAGCCGAAGCGCGCGCCGAGATGCGGCGGCGCGCCTGAAACGTGGGCCAGGCCCTTCCGCCTGGCAATTTCCGCCTACACTGTTGCTGTGGTTGACGTCGGCCAATTCAGGATCTGCTTCCAATCCATTCCAGCTGCCGCCTGCTGGCCGACCTTTACAAGTTTCGGGATAGAGCTGGTATCCGCCATATCTATGGCGTTTGGAAGCTGCCAGTCGAACCGCTGAAGAATCCCGGGGAAGTGACGGTTCACCAGTTCGGTCTGCTGCTCTTCCGGTGCATCCAGCAACGCGCTTACGGTCCATTCGACCCAGCCAACGATTCCCTTCGGTACTTTGTTACCTGTCGGGAAAAAGCCGGTCCCCAGCGATACCACGCGCGAATCGGCGGGTGTAAAGTCATCAAAGTAGAACGCCTCCACACAGGCCTGGTACACCGGATTGCCCGCCACGCCCACGCCGCCATCCACCAGCACGGTCGGCTTCCCGGCGATATCAATCGTCCACGGCGAGAAGTATGTCGGCGCCGAGGCGCTCGCCACCGCGCAATCCACCAGGCCCAATTTACCTGTGGTCTGGGCGTTCTTCGGGTTGTCGCGCACGAAATACCACGCGTGCGTGTCGATGCCCTTTGCCGTAATGAGGATTCGGACCGGCGACTCGTTGAGAACCCATTTGGCGGCCGCACCGAACTCGCTGTCCAGCACCTTTTTGATATTGGCGGGATCGTAACTGTAGCCTTCGACGAACCGCTTTGCGTCGGCGATGAACTTGGGTGGAGTGAAAATCTCGTTCGCGCGATTGGTGTAGATTTCCAGAATGTGCTCGGCCGACACGCCCGCCGCCAGAGCCGCTGAGATCAGGGCACCCGTCGAGGTACCCGCCACGAAATCGAACACTTCGCGCGCCGGCTTGCCGATTTGCTCTTCGAGGGCCACGAGCGTGGATGCAGGAATGATGCCGCGAATGCCCCCGCCGTCAATGGACAAGATTCGTTTCATAGATTCCGAACCCCTCAAGGTTCCAGTGAGTATACCATCGGAAACGTTTCACTTGAGGTGAGGGCGATCTTGCGGCCTGCCGGACCCTGTTTAGTTTGTACTGGATGCACCGCCTCCGCCAACGATTACGAGCAGGAGGGATTGTTACAAAACGGCGAAAAAAGCGACCTTTGGGTGTTACAGGGTGTCCGGCACAGCGGGCGGCGCGAGGGTGACCTTTGCCGGCCGGCGCTTGTCCCGAACCCCCGCTCCCAGACGCCAGCCCCACAATGCGGCGAAAGCCCGATCGCGGGCGGCGGCACCGAGCGTGGCGAATGGAACCGCCAGCATCAGGGGCGCCAGCAGAAAGCCCCATGCATGTTCCCGCGGCACGTTCGCAGCGATCGTCCAGACCGCCCAAGTCAAAACGCCAAAGCCGCCCGATGCGCCTCGCGCTCGCACATGGCCCGCCTTCAGTGCATCCAGGAACTCTAGCTTCGTGCGTGCTCCGGGGGCTTCGGTGAAAGCTCTTCCGAGTTCCGCTAGGGTGTGCGAATCGCTGCCCCCCAACGGAATCTTCCGCCAAACGGTTGAGAGCGTTTCCGCTTCGCGATTGCAGGCGGCAGGGATATGGCCGTTGATGGTCTCCAACGCCGGGAAAGCATCTTCGAATAACGCGAAATCAGCATAGGTGCGGCTCCCCGTCAGTGCGGAAAAAACATGATTGACGGCATAAAGAATCCCTCTCTCGCCGCAGTAGGCCGCGAAAGCGGGAATGTCATCGCGCCGGCGTTGCAATTCCGTGTGGTCGCTCTCGGTGATATCGTACACACCAACGTGTACGGCCATCCCGGAAGGGAGCGTGCAAGTAACCTCTTCGCTGACAAAGAAGTCGGGAAAACGGCGCAGGGGTTCCACGGCATCGATGGAATCGTGGTCGGTGACCGTTACCAAGTCCATGCCGCGCCGCTTCAGAGTCTCATAAAGCGCCAGCGGTTCATTATAACTCTCCCGGCAGAATCGCCGTGCGAAGGGGACCGTGCACATTCCGCTCCGGTCCGTATGCACGTGCAGATCGCAACGCATATACCTATTTATTGGCCGGGGACCGTTACAGTTTAAAAACAACGCTAAGAAGATATGTTTTAACGGTGGGATTCAGTATGTGAGGATTCGTTTCACCCCGTGATTGCGGGTGATTGCTCTCAACGGCCGGATTTCAGCATTGCCTACTGGATATTTGCCACATTCTTGCGGGCGTATTCGGCTTCGCCCAGATGGGGTCCTCGTACCCCCGTCGGTCACCTCGTCAACAACTGGTTCAACTGGGGCACGAGGCGTTCTTGAAAAATCTTGCGATGGCTGGCCCAACGGCCCGGATAGGGCAGCTCGAGGATGGAACCAGACCATCCTGCGCGAGCGGTGGCCCGCCGGACGTTGCCCCGGATGGATTTCAACAGCGCCACAATGGCAGCAGGCCGAAGCTGCCGGATTTTTCGGGTTAGCCCGGGCTCGCCGGCAAGACAGGCCGCGCGGCGCGAGTGCGCATCGAGATGGTCCACCGGGCTTGCACATGTGTCGATCAGGTAGCACCCCACGTTCCGAAAGATTTCGAGGAAGGTCTCGTCAGTGATCGACGGATCGACCACGCGGAAAGAATCCCGGATGGCGCGATACAGGCCTGAATCCTGACGATAGAAAAAACGGCCCGAGGCGGGTGGCGACTCACCGATGAAAAGCAGCCGGATATGCAGCGGACGATAACGCCGGCGCAGGCGCTCGCGTCCATCTTTCACGGAAATGCTCGACGGCGATTTTGCCACAGGTGCGCACTCCAATGATCGCAACGCCTACGCGCAACTTGTTCGGCGCATCGGAAACTGGAGCTAATCTTATCCAAGTCAGACTCAAAAACGGCGGTGGCAGGCGGTACCATGAGAGCACTTTAGCGATTCCGATTCGACCATCATACTGCAACGATCCCGCCGCCCAGGGGATCGTGTTCGGAGAGCCGGAACTCGAAGGTGCCGCGCCGTTTTTCGTTTCTGCCCCCATGCTACGCTCGAAGCTTGAACGAATGGGCAGAACGAATCCGCGAGGGAGATACGCGCGCGCTGGCGCGTGCCGCCACCGGTATCGAAAACAGGGATACCGAAGCACTGGACGCGCTGCGTGAGCTTGCGCCGTTCGCGGGTCACGCTCGCATCGTTGGCATCACCGGTCCGCCGGGCGCCGGCAAAAGCACGCTCGTGGATGCGATGGTCACCGTGATTCGCCAGTCCGGAAAAACGGCTGCAGTAATCGCCGTCGATCCGAGCAGCCGCGCTACGGGGGGCGCGATTCTCGGCGACCGGATTCGCATGCAGCAGCACCATGCCGATCCCGGCATCTTCATCCGGTCCATGGCCACGCGGGGAGAGAGCGGCGGGCTGGCGCGCGCCACGGCGGACCTGGTGTGCTTGATGGATGCTTCTGGCCGCGACTACGTGATCATCGAAACGGTCGGCGCTGGCCAGGGTGAGATCGACATTTCGGAACTGGCGCAGGTCACTGTCGTCATGCTGGTGCCCGGCATGGGCGACGACGTGCAAGCCATCAAGGCCGGCATCATGGAGATCGCTGATATCTTCGTGATCAACAAATCCGACGAGGCGGGCGCCGATCGCGTCGAGCACGAACTGCAGGCCGCGCTGCTGCTCGCCGACGGGCCGAAGCCGGTGATCTTGCGGACGGTGGCTACGGAGGGGACGGGTGTCCCGGAATTGCTGGAGCAGATCGAGCGCTCCTTGACGGTCGCGGCTCGGAAACGCACCACGGTTTGTTGGCAGGCGGAAACGCCTGCCCCACCAATGGCCATTGCCATCGATCACCTCGGCGTGGCCGTGAAATCGCTGGGCGATGCCATACCGTTTTACGAATCGCTGGGTCTGCGTGTAGGCCGCCGCGAGACCGTGACGAAAGAAAAAGTGCACGTCGCCATGCTGCCCACCGGGACAGCAGCGGGCTCGCCGCGCATCGAACTGCTGGAACCCGCCTCGGACGATTCGCCCATTTCCGGTTTCCTCCAAAAGCGCGGCCCCGGCCTGCATCACATCGCCCTCCGCGTGCCCGATCTCACGGCAGCGGTCGAGCGCCTGCGCGCCTCCGGAGTTCGCCTGCTGAACGAGCCGCGTACCGGGGCGGGGGGCCATACCTACGTCTTTGTACACCCGGCCTCCACCGGCGGTGTATTGTTAGAACTGATTCAGGAGAGTCAATAAATAGGTGGGGCAGGCGCTTTGGCCTGCCAAGCTGTTTCAGGAGAACGCATGGCTAAGGCCGAAATCGGCATTATTGGCGGCAGTGGGCTATACTCCATGCCCGGTTTTGAGGCGCAGGAAGAAATTCAGTTGGACACACCCTTCGGTCGGCCATCGGATTCTTTCGTTGTGGGCAAGCTGAGCGGACGGCCAGTCGCGTTTCTCGCACGCCACGGACGCGGCCACCGCATCGCCCCCTCCGATCTGAATTTTCGCGCCAATATTTACGGCATGAAGTGCCTCGGGGTGGAGCGCATCATTTCTTTAAGCGCCGTCGGTTCGCTCAAGGAGGAACACCGCCCGCTCGATTTCGTGATTCCCGATCAATTTTTCGATCGCACACGCGACCGCGTTTCCACCTTCTTTGGCGAAGGCCTGGTGGCGCATGTCAGCTTCGCGCATCCTATCTGTCCCGAGCTCGCGTGGGTGCTGGCTGATGCCTGCGCCTCAGCAGGCGTGCATGCCAAGCAGGGCGGTACTTACCTGTGCATGGAAGGCCCCGCATTTTCCACCAAGGCCGAATCCAACGTCTTCCGCAGCTGGGGCATGGACATCATCGGCATGACCAACCTGCAGGAAGCCAAGCTGGCGCGCGAAGCCGAGATCTGCTACGTGACCATAGCCATGGTCACGGATTACGACTGCTGGCATCCGGATCACGACGCGGTCACCGTCAACCAGATCATCGCTACCCTGAACAAAAACGCCGAAAACGCCTGCGCTGTTGTGGCTCATGCGGTGGCCAGCATGCCGGGCGAACGAACTTGCTCGTGCGGCTCAGCGCTGGCGCATGCCATCATCACCGACCGTAAGCTGGTGCCCGAAGCCACACGCCGCAAGCTGGGGATCATTGTTGACAAGTACTTCGTGTAGGCAGGCGGCGGAAGGAGTCCTGGCGCGGTGCCTGGCGGGCGATCCTCCCGAGATACTGCCTTCCTGTCTGCTCGAGGAGCCGTGTGCCCAGGCTCTGTTCGGCATCCTCGTGGAGGGTCTCGCCGACCGCTTCGAGCCGGCCCTGTGCGATGCCTACGCCCGATTGTTCGCGGGCGCAGCGGCTCATGCAAACCCCGCATGGGACGCGCAGTCACTCGTCGCTCGCTATGAGAGGGTGCGCCGGTCACGACGCGTTTCCGGCGAGCCGCAAAAAGTCTTCGTGCTTTCGCGCATAACGCTGGGAGCTGATGTGGCCGTTACCAGCGTCCTGCTGGCTGCCGCCAAGCAACGCTTTCCGCAAGCGGAAATCCTTTTCACCGGCCCTTCCAAGAACTTCGAGCTGTTCGCAGGCGATCCGCGCATCCGCCACGCCCCCCTCGAATACCGCCGCGGCAGCCTTGCCGAGCGCCTTTGGGCCGGAAGGGAATTGCAAGAGATCGTGGATCATCCCGGCGTAATTGTAATCGACCCCGATTCGCGCCTCACGCAGCTCGGGCTGGTGCCGGTTTGTGACGAACAGAATTACTACTTCTTCGAGAGCCGTGCTCGCGGCTGCGCCACGGACCGGAATCTGCCGGAACTGGCGGCCGATTGGGCCGAAGAGACCCTTGGCGTACGTGGCGCCAAACCTTTCGTAGCGGCCGGTCACGGCCCCACGGATGTGCCCGCGATCGCCGTCAGCCTGGGGGTTGGCGAAAATCCCACGAAGCGAATCCCCGACCCATTCGAACCGGAACTGCTCTCTCTTCTCGCCCGGACCGGGATGCGGCTCGCCATCGATATGGGCGCCGGCGGCGCCGAAGCGGAACGAGTCGCACGGGCGCTCCAGATTTCCGGCGCGACCGCTGAAACCTGGAACGGATCCTTCGCTGGATTCGCCCGTATCATTGCCGCAAGCCGCCTTTACATCGGCTACGATTCGGCCGGGCAGCACGTAGCCGCAGCCTGTGGTGTGCCGCTGATCACAGTCTTCGCCGGCGGCCCTTCCCTGCGGTTCTTCTCCAGGTGGCGGCCCAATGGTGAATGTTGCCGTGTGATTCGCATGGATCGCGCGGATCCCGAGGAAGCTTTGTTACGGTTGCGCGCCGCTCTGGCGGATGCGTTAGACGAGTGTGTCAGCCCCACGGAAAGGAATCCTGTCCGCCGCTAGCCATGTCACACTAGTAATGTTCGCAGCCTCGTGGTGCTTCAGCCTTAAGCACGTCCCAATACGGAGGATCCATGGCGACAGTACTCGCATCGGCTTCCGCGGATCGCGCCCCCATTCTTTCCCCGGAAGAGCTTCGGGGAATCGACGCCTGGTGGCGCGCCGCCAACTATCTCTCGGTAGGCCAGATCTATTTGTACGCCAATCCGCTGCTGAAAGAGCCGCTGCAGATGGAACACATCAAGCCGCGCCTGCTCGGTCATTGGGGAACGACGCCCGGCCTGAACTTCATTTATGCTCACGCCAATCGCGTCATCCGCAAATACGATCTCGACATCATCTACATTTGCGGCCCCGGCCACGGCGGGCCGGGCATGGTGGCCAACACATGGCTGGAAGGTACCTATAGCGAGCTCTACCCCAATGTCGCCCAGAGCGAAGAGGGGATGCGGCGCTTGTTCAAGCAATTCTCATTTCCGGGCGGAATTCCCAGCCATGCGGCGCCGGAGACTCCGGGATCGATTAATGAGGGCGGCGAGTTGGGCTATTCGCTGCTGCATGCCTATGGAGCGGTCTTCGATAATCCGGAGCTCATAGCGCTGTGCGTGATCGGTGACGGGGAAGCCGAGACCGGGCCGCTGGCCACGAGCTGGCATTCGAACAAATTTCTAAATGCGGCAACCGACGGCGCCGTTCTGCCCGTGCTTCACTTGAACGGTTATAAGATCGCCGGGCCCACTGTTCTTGCGCGCATTCCGACCGAGGATCTGGCCGCTCTGCTGGATGGCTACGGATACCGCTGCTACTTCGTGGAGGGCCACGAACCCGAAGCGATGCACCAGGCTATGGCAGCTACCATGGACACCGTAATCAGCGAAATTCGCGCGATACAGCATGAGGCGCGTGCCAGGGGCGTGTCCACGTTTCCGCGATGGCCTATGATCGTGCTGCGATCGCCCAAGGGCTGGACTGGTCCAAAGCAAGTGGATGGAGTGCAGGTGGAAGGGACGTTCCGTGCCCACCAGGTGCCGCTCGATAATTTCGGCCAGCATCCGGAACACGTGGCGATGCTCGAGCAATGGATGAAAAGCTATCATCCCGAGGAGTTGTTTGACCCGGCCGGCGGCCCCGTGGCCAGCTTGCGCTCTCTTGCTCCCCCGGGGAACCGGCGCATGAGCGCTAACCCGCATGCGAATGGCGGACTGCTGCTGAAGCCCTTGCGCATTCCGGAGTTTCGGGATTATGCCGTGACCGTTTCGCGTCCGGGCGCGGTACACGCCGAAGCCACGCGCGTTCTTGGCATCATGCTCCGCGACCTCATTAAATCGAACCTGGACTCGCGCAACTTTCGCCTTTTCGGTCCAGATGAAACCACCTCGAACCGCCTGGGAGCTGTGTTCGAAGTCACTTCCCGCGTGTTGGAGGCCGCGGTCCTGCCCACTGACGACCACGTCAGCCACGACGGCCGCGTGATGGAGGTCTTGAGCGAGCACATGTGCCAGGGCTGGCTGGAGGGTTACCTGCTCACCGGCCGGCACGGCTTCTTCTCCTGTTACGAGGCGTTCATCCATATTGTGGACTCCATGTTCAACCAGCACGCGAAATGGCTGGAGAGCACACGCAAGATTCTGTGGCGGCGGCCCATTGCATCGCTGAATTATCTGCTGACCTCGCATGTGTGGCGGCAGGACCACAATGGGTTCAGCCACCAGGACCCGGGATTCATCGATTTTGTGATGAACAAGAAAGCCAACGTCGTCCGCGTGTACTTACCGCCGGACGCAAATTGCCTGCTATCGGTGGTCGATCATTGTCTGCGCAGCCGAAATTATGTCAACGTCATCGTGGCCGGAAAGCAGCCCGCGCTGCAGTGGCTCGATATGGACTCGGCCATTAAGCACTGCACTATGGGCGTAAGCATTTGGAGCTGGGCCAGCAACGATCAGGGAGGCGAACCGGACGTGGTGATGGCCTGTGCCGGCGATGTCCCCACGATGGAGACCCTGGCGGCCGTGGATTTTCTGCGTAAGCACATTCCCACCCTCAAAATCCGTGTGGTGAACGTGGTCGATCTGATGACCCTGCAGCCGGCCTCAGAGCACCCGCACGGCTTGTCGGACGCCGATTTCGATTCTATATTCACTAAGGACCGGCCCGTGGTGTTTGCCTATCATGGCTACCCCTGGCTGATTCACCGGCTCACATACCGCCGGACGAACCACCACAATATTCACGTGCGAGGCTATAAGGAAGAAGGCACGACCACAACGCCTTTCGATATGACGGTGCTCAACGATCTCGACCGGTTCCACCTGGCGGGTGACGTGATCGACCGCGTTCCCGGCCTCCAGACCATCGCTGCGCATCAGCGGCAGATGCTGCGGAACAAGCTGATCGAGCACCGCCAATATATCGATCGCTACGGCGACGACATGCCGGAGGTGCGCAATTGGCAATGGCCAGGGTAAGCGTGCACGGTTTGGCCTTGTACCAGTGGCATGGCTAAGCCGTGCCGCATAGAGCCATGGAACGGGATGGGGCTTTAGCCCCCAGGTCAGTAGCAGGGCGCCAATGAAAATCCTCGTCCTAAACGGTGGTTCCAGCAGCTTCAAATGCTGGTTCCACGAAGTGGCCGAGCCGTTGCCGGCGGCGGCCCCGCAGCCTCTGTGGCAAAAGATGGTCCCCTGGCATGGCGAGCCGCTCGACCAACTTTTGGCCCCTGTACTTGAAAAATTGTGGGGCGGCTCTAACCGCGTCGTGCGTGGTCCCGGCGAGATCGAAGCGATCGGTCACCGCATCGTGCACGGTGGCACATACCGCGCCACCACGCGGCTCCTCCCCGACGTGCGTGACACGATCGCCCGCCAGGCGGAGTTCGCGCCCGCGCACAACCGGTTTGAGTTGGAAGCCATTCAGGCCGTGGACAACCTTCTCGGCCCGAATGTCCCGCAATTCGCGGTATTCGACACCGCGTTTCACGCCACGCTGGAAGAGCACGCGTACGTCTATCCGGTGCCATACGCATGGCTCGGCGAAGGTGTGCGCCGCTATGGATTTCACGGGATCAGCTATCAGTATGCCTCCCGTCGGGCTGCTCAGATGCTGGGAGCGGCCGGTTCCGGCTCACTGCGCCTGATCCTTTGTCACCTGGGCAACGGCTGCTCGATGGCCGCCGTGCGCGATGGCAAAAGCGTGGACACCACCATGGGCTTTACGCCGCTCGAAGGGCTTGCCATGGGGACGCGATCGGGCTCCATCGACCCGGGAATTATCATTTACCTGCTCCGCCATCGCGGCTGGACCGCCGATCAGCTGGATCAGGCCCTGAACCGCGAGTCCGGCCTGAAAGGCATATCGGGGCTAAGCGGCGATATGCGGGAAATTCTGGCGGCCGCGGCCAATGGCAACCGGCGCGCGCAACTGGCGTTCGACGTCTACGCGCATTCTGCGATTAGGGCGGCGGGCGCGATGCTTGCCGTTTTGGGCGGTGTGGACGCCCTGGTCTTCACTGGCGGCGTTGGCGAGCACACCCCGGCGCTGCGCGAACGCTTAGGCGCGCATTTCGCATTCCTGGGCCTGGAAGTCGATGCGGCCCGTAACGCGAGCGCCAGCGGTGATGCCGAAATCTCCGCGCCGCAATCCAAGATTCGAGTGCTGGTAATTCACGCCGAGGAAGAGTGGGAGATCGCGCGCGAATGCTACCGGGCAGCGGCGCAACAGCGGGCGAGTTCAGGGGCGGGTTAATTAAAAGGCACCGGCGACGAGATCCCCGGCGCTACCAGACTTAAGCTTCTTCGCCTGCCGTCTCGGCCGGCGGGTCCTGGTTGCCGCGCCCCCGAGAGCGCAAGACCTTCCATGCCTCAGCGAAAGTCGGCAAAAGAGAAAGAAAGATAATCAATAACACCACCTGGTCGAAATGCCGGCGCACGAATGGAACGCTGCCCAGGTGGAAACCCAGCTGGCTCATCACGAAAACCCAGCCGATGCTGCCAAACACACTGAAGGAGAGGAACCTGCGATACGGCATCGCGGAAACGCCCGCCATAAACGGGGCGAAGGTGCGGATTATCGGCACGAAACGGGCGAGGATGATAGTCTTGCCGCCATAGCGATCGTAGAATTCGCGCGTCCGCCGGACATATTCCTGCTTGAAGAAGCGCGAATCCTGCCGCGTGAAAATGCGCGGCCCGGTATTTCTACCGAGAAAATAGCCCGTGGAGTCGCCGACCAGCGCCGCCGCCATCAGAGCCGCACTGATCCAAACGATATCCAACTGCCCGGCCCCCGAAACCACGCCGACAGTGAACAGCAACGAATCGCCGGGTAAGAAAAAGCCCAGCAGAAGCCCGGTCTCCGCGAATACAATGCTCGCCAATACTGTGTAGCCCAGCCATCCCGCGAGCAGGCTGCTCAGCAGCGCGATGAGCCGCTCCGGATCGGTCAGCGAACGCAGGAAATCGAGCAGACTCGAAATCACTCTAGTTCCGTTCCAAGCCAGCCTGGCTGTTTAATCGGCGCATCCGCAAAACAACTGGAACGGGCTAACTCGGTTTGTATTGGGCCATCAGGGTATTCATCACATTCTTGTGAACCTTGATCACCCCGCGCCGCGTTAGATCGTCGCGCAGACCAGCCTCGAAAAGCGTACCTCGATCGCGCGCCTTTTCGCTCTTGATCTGGTCGCGAATGGTTGCCCGCTGCTCCGCCAGTTTGGACATGTCCGGTGGAATGTGCTGTAAAACCTTGCCCACAAGGGTTCCGTTGGGGGTATTCAAGGGGCCGAACGAGGCGCCATCGGGCTTGCCGAAAGCGTCGGTAAGGTATTGCGCCGAGCCGATCCCTTCTACCGTTCCCGCACGATCGACTTCAGCTGATGTCTTCACCGTAAGGCCCATGGACTTGGCCGCCTTCTCCAGATCGCCACCATTCGCCTTGACCGCGTCGGCCAGTTTCTTAGCGTTGTCCTGCACTGCCTGCCGCGAGCGGTTGCCGACGATTACGTCCTTCACTTGGCCTTGCACTTCTTCGAAAGTCGAAGGCCGCGCCGGTACCACGTCGGTCACCACTGCCAAGGCGATCTTGTCGCCGGGGAGCGCTACGGCCGCGGAAACCTCGCCCTTTTTCAAAACGGCGATGGATTGGTCAAAATCCGCGTTCGTGCCGATCTCCGGAACCGGCTTGCCTGCCTCCACGCCGTCTGCCCGCACCAACTGCATGCCGAAATCGGCCGCTACCTTCTCCGGATGCGCCGGATCCTTCTGGAGCGCCGTCTGCGCCTTATCGGCAATCTGCTGCATCTGGTTGGAGGCTTGCTGCTTCTTGAATTGTGTCGCGATCTGGGCCTTCACTTCCTCGAAAGGCTTCAGCCGCGCGTCTTCATGTTTCAATACTTTGACGATGTGATAACCGTACTGCGTCTTCACCAGGTCGCTGATCTGGCCCGGCTTCACCGTGAATGCCGCCTGCTCAAACTCGGGAACCATCTGCCCGCGCACCACGCCCGAATAGAGCCCGCCCTTGTCCTTGGAGCCAGGGTCGTCGGAATATTTCTTGGCCAGCTCCGCGAAATCTTTTCCGGCTTTCGCTTGCTTCAACACGTCCTCTGCCTTGGCTTTTATAGCCGGCTCCTCGGTGGCCGGTTTGCCCTGAGTCATGAGCAGAATCTGCTGCACGTCCACGCTTTCCGGGCTGCGGTATTGGTCTTTATTCTGGTTGTATAGCATCTGCAGCTGAGCATCGGTGGGCGTGAATCCCGCCTCCAGTTTTCCCTGGTCCGCGATCAGTATCGCCAGGTTTCGTTTCTCCGGCGACTGGTAGGCGGCCTTGTTGGCGTTGAAGTAAGTTCTTTCCTGCTCTTCGGTGGGCTGCGACGCCTTGGTGTACATGTCAGGCTTAAACTCGACCCAGGCAACCTTGATTTTTTCAAACTTCTTTTTGAACTCCGCCTCGATCTCCGCCGGCGAAACGACCGTCCCTTCCAGTGCGATATTGGTCAAGCGCGTCACCAGGATATCCCGGCGCAAATCGGCTTCAAATTCGGGAATGCTTATACCCTGTTGTGCCAGCATGGCGGCGTAGGCGTCTTTGCCGACGAAAGTGCCGTTTGGAAACAGGTTGGGGATTTGCCGGCGTATGGTGTCGCGCAAGTCCGCATCGCTGACAGTGAAACCGAGCCGCTCCGCTTCGTAGGCCAGCGCGCGGCGGGTAATCATGTCATCCACCATTTGCGGCACGAAGTTGGGTATGATTTCGGGCGGTAGCTGCCGGTTTCGAAGGCTTGTCTGCACGACTTTTTGCGCCTCGCTCAAGGTGATGGGATCGTTGCCGACCACCGCGAGCACGTCATCCGATGCGCTAGTCCCCGTGTTGTACTGCGGGATCAGGTACAGTAGCATCGACGCGGCCAGCACCAGCAGGATGGCCGACAGAAAGATACGCACCATCTTCTCGCGGCTGCGGAACAGGTTAAACATTTCGAGAGAACTCCTGTAGTTTCAGTGGGAAATCACTTCATTATACCGCGGCGGGTGAGAGCAAAATGGCGGCGCGGGCGGTTTTGCCGCCGTGACATTTCGGCTGTTAACTATTCTTCTTGCTAGATTTTAATGCAGCGACTTGTACTCTGCCCCGCAACTCTGCCCCTCCAATGCGTTAGAACCTGAGAGGAGGCAGCGATTGGTTCCAAAATTTGGCTTGCGCCAGTTTCAGAGGCAGCGCACAACGGACCGCGCCCGCGGTGTCCGTCAAGGTAAGCTCGTTTGGCATGTGGCTCCGCTCGTCTGCGGGCTTATCCTGACGGCGGCCACCGCTCTGGCCGAGCCGGGCGACCCCCCGGCCCGCGTCGCACGGCTGAATTATGAAACCGGCGCCGTTTCGTTTCGTCCCGGCTCGATCGAAGACTGGACGCCAGCGGTCCCCAATTATCCGTTAACCGCGGGCGACCACCTTTGGACCGACGTTGGCGCTCAGGCCGAACTGCACGTCGGCTCCGCCGCCATTCGCATGAGGGAGCAGACTGCGCTCTCGTTCCTGAATCTGGATGACCGCACGGTACAACTCAGCTTGACTCAGGGCGCGATTCATATCCGCATTCGCAGCCTGCGGGAGGACGAAATTTTCGAGGTGGACACGCCCAACGCGTCGCTTTCGCTTTTGCGTCCGGGCGAATACCGCATACAGACTGACGGCGATAGCGCAGTCACCACGGTGGCCTTGCCAGGCGGCGAGGCCGAAGTGACCGCGGGGGGCACTGCGTTCCCGGTACACGCGCGCCAGTCGGCGCGGATCATGGGCGCCGACGGTCGCACCTATGATCTGGTCGATCTGCCGCCGCCGGATGCCTTTTACCTCTGGTGCCAGGACCGCGACCGCCGCGAGGAACAAGTCCAGTCCGTGCGTTATGTTCCGCGCGAGGTGATCGGCTACGAAGATCTCGACCAGTATGGCGCTTGGCGCAATGTGCCGCCCTATGGCTGGGTCTGGACGCCGGCCACTGTGGCCGCCGGGTGGGCGCCCTACCGCTACGGGCATTGGGTTTGGGTTTCGCCGTGGGGCTGGACCTGGGTGGACGATGCGCCGTGGGGCTTCGCGCCTTTCCATTACGGCCGCTGGGCATTCGTCGAGGGCGTTTGGGTGTGGGTGCCCGGTCGGGTGGTCGAACGCCCGGTCTACGCACCCGCGCTGGTGGCGTTCGTGGGCGGACCGCGCTTCGGCCTCTCCGTTGCCGTTGGCGGCGGCGCTGGGCTTGCCTGGTTCCCGCTCGGGCCTGGCGAGGTGTACCGCCCGGCGTACCACGTGAGCGAAGTCTACGTACGCAATGTCAACATCACTCACGTCAACGTGACTAATATCAACGTGACGAACGTGAACGTCACCAACGTGCGTTATGTCAACCAGAACGTGCAGGGCGCGGTTACCGCAGTGCCGCAGCAGGCCTTCGTATCCGCGCGGCCGGTAGGACAGGTGGCCACGGTGGTCTCCGCCCGTGAAGCCGCGCAGGCCCAGGTTGTGGGCACGACGGCCGCGGTTTCCCCGCGGCCGGAAAGCATTGTGCGTCGGCCGCCCACCGTTTCCGCTGTGTCGCAGCCGCCAGCCCAGGTTCTACAGCGGCCCGTGGCCGTGAGAACCGCGCCGCCTCCGCCGCCGGTTTCTTTCCGCGCGCAGCAGCAGGCCCTCCAGGCCAATCCCGGACAATCGCTAGATGCCAATACGCTGAGCAACCTGCGAGGATCGGCGGGCGCGACGCCTAATGCGCCTCGCTACCGTACTGTGAACCCGGGCACCGCCAGCGCGCCTCCGCCGCAGCCCGCGATTCGTACGGAGCGCGTGCCCCCGGCAGCAACCGCACCGCGCAGTGACCGCCCACCGGCCGCCACGCAAGTTCAGCCGGTGAATCCGCCGCCGCGTCCTCCGCTTCGGACCGAGCGCGAGGTTCCGGCATCAGTTCCTGCGGCCGCTGCTCCGCCGCGAACTGAAAGGCCGGCGGCTGCGCCAGCCGAGCGACGCCCCGCGCCCGCGCAGGAGCAGCGGAAGCAGGAAAAAAAGGAGCAGCGCAAACAAGAGCGGCGCGAAGACCGGTAGCATAAAGCAGGTCGAAAGCCCCTGCTGTTCATGCAATCCAAGCAGTTGGCAGGCGAAACCGTCTGCCCCACCTGTGCTGCCGCTTACGTCCGATGGCTTTCATCGGTTTCGTGACCTGCAGGCGAATGGTTCCGCCTGCCATTCCGGGCGGGAGTTTCTGCGTGCGTTGGGCCGAGGCAACCCACGGTAGAAGCACCACTGCCAGGAGCAGCGCAGTGCACTCTCTGACAAACCCAACCTTGCTCGCGAGCGGATCCTCTCCGGCTATTATCCGCATTCGCCAGAAACGGATAACTGTATCCGATACGTAACGAAACAGTCATCGGATTAATACATTAATCGGATAAGTTTATCTTTAATTAGATCTCTTCAAATCAGGAGGTTCACCTTGCGGCAATTGACGCTCGTATTATTCCTGCTTCCAATGTTTCCACTGGCGGCCCAGGATCGGGCCGCCCTGAACGGGACGGTGACGGATTCCTCCGGAGCACTGGTGGGAAACGCCAAAATCGAATTGATAGCGCCCGCTACGGGACTTCGTCGCGAGGCCATGACCAATGAAAGCGGCATTTACGAAATCACGCCCCTGCCCGTGGGCACTTATAACTTGACCGTGACCAAGCCGCAGTTCAAACCGTTCGTAGTGGAAAACATCGACCTGCGGTATGGTGACACGAGGACCGTCGATGCCCGCCTGGAGGTAGGCGCGACCAGTGAAGCTGTCACGGTGGCTGCCGCCGCCGAAGTGCTCAACCGAAGCAACGCTGAAGTTGGAGGCGTAATAGAATCGCCACAGATCAAGGAAATCCCCGTGAGTGGCCGCAATTGGGCGAGCTTAATGCTGCTCTCGCCCGGGGCCATCAACTATGGCGATGGCGCGCAGCGCAGCATACGCTTCGCAGGCCATTCCCTCGATGACAGCAACTTCACTTTTGACGGCGTCGACACTAGTGGCGTGCAGGAGCAGACGCAGAAGGCGGATACGCGCCTGAACATCGCGCTGGACGCGATCGCCGAGTTCCGCGTCAGCACGGCGAACTACACCGCGGAGACCGGAGCTGCCGGTGGAGCGCAAATCAATGTCGTCTCCAAGAGCGGCACCAACGAATTCCACGGCAGCACATTCTATGCGGTGCGCAACGATGCCCTCGACTCCCGGTCGCCTTTCGACGGCTCCTCCATACCCCCCTTTACGCTGCACCAGTTCGGCGGCAGCTTCGGCGGAGCACTGATCAAAAACAAGGCTTTCTTCTATACGAATTACGAAGGGCTGCGGCAAAGCCTGGGCGAGACCTTCACGAATTTCGTTCCGAATGCCGCGTTCCGCTCGCAGGTGCTGGCGAAATCGCCGGCGCTGAAACCGATCCTGGATGCCTACCCGGCCGGCCAGACGCCGGTTAACAGCACCACAGACATGGTCACCAAGGTGACCACGGATACGGTCCGTGAAGACGCCGGGATGTTCCGCTTCGATTACCACTTCAATGATACGAACACCGCGTTCGTCCGCTACAACATTGACGACGCTTACCTTGATAGCCCCCAGGACGCCCTGGGAACGCACAACGTGATCCCGCATATTCCAACTAACCTGGTTCTTCAATACCAGCGCATCATTTCGCCTACGGTGATCAACGAGGTGAAGTTCGGGTTGAATCGCGCTAACTATCACAACTGGACTTACGGAACCGCGCCCGTAGCCGTGACTACCGCAAGCTTCGACCCGGTGAGTGACACCTCACTCGATACGGAAGTCGGGACGAGCTTCTCCTACATTGACAACTTAAACGTGGTCCGTGGCCGTCATAACCTCAAGTTCGGGGTAGATATCCGCCGCATCCGGCTGAATAACTCGGGCAACACGCTGACGACCTCCACGATCGATTATGCGACCGATACTGATTTCATCAACAACCAGGCTGATTCAGCCACGTACCTGCAGGGAGAGGGGGTAGTCGGCAACCGGCGAACGTTCTACCAGGGGTACGCGCAGGATGATTTCAAAGTTACTCCGAACCTGACTCTGAACCTGGGCCTGCGCTACGAATATTACTCTGTGATGCACGAGATCCTGAACCGGTCGGCGGTGGTAGACATCCTGGGTTGCGGTGGTTTTTGCCCAAAAGGTACGCCTTATTATGACCCGAACACCAAAGATTTCGGACCACGCCTCGGACTGGCTTGGGCGCCGAGAGCACTGCAAGGCAAAACCACGATCCGCTCCGGCTTCGGAATCTATTTCGGCGGCAACCAGAACGATGACTTCAGCGACCCGGCGGAAAGCGCTGTGCCGCGCTACTCGCTCTCCTCTTCAGATTTTCCGGCTCTCTCTTTCCCGCTGGTCGCTTTTCTTGACCCGGCAAATCAACTCTACAGTCCCAAAGCAATCGACCGACATCGCAAGGACCTTTACTACGAAAACTGGGATTTTGTCATTCAGCACCAGTTGCCTCTAAACTGGCTTTTGCAGGTGGGCTACACCGGCGGCGAGGGGCATCACCTGTTCGACAGGTACACGGTCAATCTGATCAACCCGCTCACCGGAAAGCGGCCTCTCGCCGGATTTGGATCCTTCGGGCTAAAGGCCAACGATGGCAACAATAACTTTAATGCCCTTCAAGCGTCCATACACCGTCGCTTTACCCACGGACTGCTATTCCAGGCGAATTACATGTGGTCACACGGAATCACGGATGCTTCGATCGGTTCCGGAGAATCCGTAGCTTTTCAAGACCAGAGTTGCCGCGCCTGCGACCGCAGCAGCACCAATATCGACGTCCGGCACAACCTGGTCGCCAACGGCGTATATGAACTGCCCTTTGGCCGCAACAAGCCGTTTTTGGCCAGTGGCCCGGCAGCGTCGATTTTCGGAGGCTGGCAACTGGCAGGTATCGTCACCGCACGCACCGGCCTGCCGGTTAATATCACCATGTCGCGCAAAGCCTCGGCGCTGCCCGACGGAAACACGTCCAGCCAGCGGCCTGACTTGGTTCCAGGCGTGCCGATCTACGCCGTTAATCAGACCATCCACAACTGGTTCAACCCGGCCGCTTTTTCATTGCCGACAAACGGAAACTGGGGGGACCTTGGGCGCTACATCGCTAGCGGTCCAGGAATGTACGAAATCGATACCTCGCTTCAGAAGAGGTTCCCAGTGGGAGAACGGCTTGCCTTAAACTTCCGGGCGGCGGCCTACAACCTGTTCAACCATCCGATCTATAAAACGCCTGGCAGCAGCATTGGGTCGCTAACCGGTAATCCACCTTCTGTTAGCGGAAGCTTCGGCCAGATCACCAACATTATTAACACTGGCGCCGTGGGAACTGGCGCTCCCCGGCGCGTGGAGTTCATGTTCCGGATGGAGTTTTAGTTTGGGCTTTCGTGGGCGCTCCCTGGCAGGTGCGGTTCTGTAATAGCCCGCGGGTTCAGGGAGCGCATTGAAAACATCTGGAAAACGGTCATCGTCCACCGCGAAACCGAGTCTCCGCACTTCGAAGGCATGCGGGCCGTGGGGGAGGAGCCGCTGGCATAGTGGGTGAGCCCCCCTTCGCGGACAGAAACCTCCCCGGCCATTGTTATAATCGTCCTTCCATTTCCTCAAAGGAGCCTCTCTCTTGCGAAAGAAAGTGACGGTTGTGGGCGCCGGTAATGTGGGCGCCAATTGCGGGCTGCGCATCGCGGAAAAAGAACTCGCCGACGTAGTGCTGGTGGACGTGATCGACGGCGTGCCGCAGGGCAAGAGCCTCGACTTGTTACAATCGGGTCCTATTCAGGGCTATGATGTCCAGCTCACCGGATCCAACGATTACGAGCCGACCGCCGGCTCCGATATCGCGATCATCACGGCGGGTTTTCCGCGCAAGCCCGGCATGAGCCGCGACGACTTGCTCATGGCCAACTACGACGTTGTCCGCACCGCCACCGAGCAGATCGTCAAGTACTCGCCCAACTGCATCCTCATCGTGGTTACCAACCCCCTGGACGCCATGGCCCAAACGGCGTACTGGGTTTCCAAATTCAGCAAGAATCGCGTAGTCGGCATGGCGGGTGTGCTCGATAGTGCCCGCTTCCGCACATTCATCGCCGCCGAGTTGAAGGTTTCGGTGGAAAACGTGACTGCGGTAGTCATGGGCGGCCACGGCGATACCATGGTTCCCGTGGTGCGGCTCAGCAATGTCGCGGGCATTCCCATTACCGAGTTGATGGACCAGGCCACCATCGACCGGATAGTCGATCGCACGCGCAACGGCGGCGCCGAAATCGTGAAGTATCTCAAGACAGGCAGCGCCTACTACGCTCCCTCAGCCGCCGCCGTGGAGATGGCCGAATCGATCCTCCGCGACAAGAAAAAGGTGCTGCCCTGTGCCGCCTACCTCGAAGGCGAATACGGCATCAACGGTCTCTTCGTCGGTGTCCCAGTAAAGCTGGGCGCGCGCGGCATCGAGCAGATCTATCAAGTGAAGCTCTCCGCCGAAGAGCAGGCCATGCTCAAGAAGAGCGCGGTCGCGGTTCAGGAACTCGTGGACGTGATGAAGTCCAAGCAGTAGCTTCTTCAGTCCGCTGCCACCGGCCCTTCGCCGCCGGAAAGCTCCTGAAGGATGCGCTCCCGGTGGCGCGCGGCGCTGCCGACGGCGGAATCGAGCGCGATCCAGTACACCACACAGCCCAGAACGGCGGCGAACGTCAGGACAGCGGCAAAAGCAATTTGGCTCGCCAGAGCATATCGGGCGAGATACGCCAGAAAAACCGGCAACAGCGCCAATGGGTAAAGAATGAAGACGAGGGCCTGAAAGCGGCTCGAAGCGCCGCCCCGCGTAACCCGTTCCGGCCTTAGCGCGTGCGGGTACTCCACCGAGCTGACGTTTCCAAAGGCCAGCATGTACAACGCGCAGACACCAACGACCAGCAAGGTTTCGAGAACCTTTCCGGGACCCATTCCGACCGGAAGCGCCTGCGTGAGAGCGCCTAGAATCAGCACCTCGATATATACGAAGATGACTGATGCAATGTTCTTCGCCACCAGCGTGAGCCGGATCGGCGGCGGCGCGAGGAAATAGACTTGAACCGCGGAGCGGTCAAACCCGAAGCAGTTCCAATAAGTAACTTGGCCTAGGAGCGTCAACGCGTACACCGAGACCACTGCGAGAAAATTCTGCCCGAGTACGGCTACTCCGCGCTCCGCACGTCCGCCCACCGCCAGCGGCAGCCACACCATCAGCCCGAAAGCGAAGCCCATGATGAACACCATGCGAAAACGGGGCGTGCGCACCAGCGACCGCAGTTCTTTTTCGACCAGCGCCGCTAACGGATCGGCCAGCACGCGTGATGGCAGCCGGTAGAAGCTCTCGATCCAGGACTCGGTCCGGGGCCGATTGACCGCCGGGGTTGCCTGAGCGGCGACAACGTCGAATCTGAGGCTTCGCTCGAACTGCCAGCGGCCGAAGACGGCGGCCGCCAGCGTCCACACTATGAGTACGAGCAGCGAAACCATTTCCTTCTCGCCCAGGATGGCCTGTGTTGCCGCCGTCCACGGCAGCGCGGCGGCATGGGTGATTGCGGATAGCGCTCCAAAATTGCGGGGACTGACCCGGAATGCGAAAAGCATACGCGGCAGGGCGGTGCCGAGCACGAGCAGCAGCACCACGACTTCGCGCACCCGCCGCCGCGAGAGCAGACGCTCTAAAAGGCTTCGCAATCCGGAAGCCAACAGCACGTTGAAAGTCGCGTAGACAAGAAGGGAGGCACCAATCGCAGGCGCGACGCCCGCAATTCCCGCCTGGCCGGCCATTGTCTGGTTCCGCAGCAAGCCGGCCAAGCCGCCGAACAGGATGATGACCATCTCGGCTGCGGTGGTGATGCGCAACAGGATCTCGATGACAAACAGCTTTGCATGCGGCACCGGATACACCATCAATTTGCGCATATCCAGCCCCGCGCCCATGCCCGCCGAAATAACAGGGACCACCTGCCAGTACACGCACACCAGCAGGAGCGCAACAGGCAGACCGCGCTCGAGCTGCGAAATGCTCGCCTCGCTCGCGAGCTTCGCCAGTGCGAACGCCACCAGGGACCAGAAGCTGTACCACAAGACCCCGGTGAGCAGACTCAGGCCCGCACCGCGGTGGGAGCCCCAACGCATGCTCAGAAATTGTGCGCGCAGGATTGCCGTGATCACAGCCAGTCCAGCCTCTCCAACTGCCGCTCCGCACCCAGAACGCGCACGAAGGCGTCCTCCAAAGACTCGCCCCCGGCCCGCAGCTCCTCCAGCGTGCCGGCTGCGACGATGGTACCGTTGTTGATGATCGCGATGCGATCGCACAGGCGCTCCACCACTTCGAGCACGTGCGAAGTCAGGAACACAGTCGCGCCGCGCTGCACCTGGTCGAGCAAGATATCTTTCATCAGCCGCGCGCCTACCGCGTCTACACCTTCGAAGGGCTCGTCCATCAGGAACAGTTCGGGATGATGGATCAGCGAAGCCGCCATGGCTACACGCTTGCGCATGCCTTTGGAATATTCCGCGATGGTTTTCCGGTCGTTGGCCAGCTCCAGCAGATCGAGCAAGGCCCGGGCACGATCGATGGCCACGCGGCGCTCCAATCCGTACACGCGGCCTACGAATTCCAGGAACTCAGCGCCCGTCAGCCTGTCGAACAAGAGCGATTCGTCCGGCACCAGCCCGATGCGGCGTTTAATTTCCGGAGCGTCCTTCTCTAATCGCAGTCCCAGGATTTCGATGACGCCGCCATCCGCGGGGATCAAGCCCGTAAGCATGCGAATCGTGGTGGATTTGCCTGCCCCGTTCGGTCCCAGGAAGCCAAAGAACGAGCCCCGCGGCACTTCGAGGTCCACGCCATCAACAGCGGGTTTCGACCCGTAAACCTTACGCAGGCCGCGCACCAGGATTGCGGGTGTAGACATGACTACCATTGGTGGGCCGGGCGATCTTGTCGCCTGTAAATTGAAACCGACGTCGACCTTTTCGTTTGTGCTGCCACTCTCTCCTACGACGGCTTCCGTTTGAAGATGATGATGTGCTGGCGCGGCAGGCTCTCGATCACATGGTCCAGCCGGAATCCCTCGGGCTCGATCTCGGTTTTCACCTGCTCCACTGTCATCTTGTGCAAAGGCATGATCGGCACCTTGGGGTCTTCCGCGCGATATTCGAGCAGCACCAGGCGGCCGTCCGGCCTTAGCGACTCGCGGATGTGCCGCAGCATCTTCTGTGGCTGATCGAACTCATGGTATACGTCCACCAGCAGCACGAGGTCCATCTGGCCCAGCGGCAGCTTGGGATCATCGGGCTGGCCCAGCACCGGCACGACATTCGTGATTTGCCGCTCGGCCATATTCTTCCTGAGCAGCTCGATCATTTGTGGCTGAACGTCATTGGCGTACACGCGGCCGGTGGGTCCGATACTTTTGGCAAGCCGCCAGCTCATGTACCCCACGCCGGCTCCGACATCGGCCACCATCGAACCCTTCGGAATTTTCAGCTCATCGAGTGCCTGGTCGGGATGTTCCTCGGCTTCGCGCTCGTCGCGCACCAGCCAGGGAGCGCCTGCGACTCCCATTGCCCCTGCGTAGTGCCTGCCGGTGACCGGATGGGTGTCCTGGGACCGGCCCGGCGCTTGGATTAAGAGGAGCGCAAGAAATCCGAAGGCGAATCGGCGCATGTCCGAAGGTATCACACGCTATTCGTTCGTGGGATCGATATCCGTAGGGATCTGCTTCATGCCGTCGAGCGCTTTCTGCATCGCCGGCCGCACGATAGCGAGTTTATCCAGCATTCGCTTCGCGCCCTGATAGTCGCCCTGGGCTTCGAGCGTCAACAGATCGTGATCGAGGTCGCGCACACCGGTTTTGATGCGATCGAAATCCACGTGAAATGATCCGTCCGCATCGGCGACGAACCCGCCCTTGTCCGTCAGGTAATTGAACTGCAGGGCCGTGCCCCGCGCGTGGGCTTCTGTCAGTCCGAAACGCACCGACCGGAACGTCGAGGCCAGGTACGTCGTATAGAGTTGGCGCTCACTGGCTGCCTCGTGGCGCACCAGGCCGTGATCATACAGGTATTGCAGCATGAACAGGCCTGTAACGTCGGCCTTCGCCTCTTCGATGGTGGCATAAAGTTCCTTCAATTCTTGACGCGGCGAAGTGGCGCGCCCATTCACCTGGATCTGCTGCGGTCCGATGCCGTGGCTCAGTTCGTGTGCCAGGA
>CAZKVF010000377.1:0-7487 GCA_964556085.1 uncultured Solibacteraceae bacterium | reverse complement strand
AAGGACCGGACGCCTCCCTCGATGTACAATTCCACCGCGAGTGCCGACCCCGGGAACTGAGTCGGGGGGATGTGTGGCAGGAATGCGCGCGCGTCGATATAGATGGCGTGCCCGCCCGGTGGTTGCACGATTGGTATGCCGACCTCAGCGATCCGATTCCCGAGATACGCGGTCAACCCAATCCGGTATTCCAGGTAGTCTTCCTCGAGGGCTTCGTTCAAACCTACGGCGATGGCGTCCAGGTCCCGCCCGGCCAGGCCGCCGTATGTCGGGTAGCCTTCCTTCAGGATCAGAAGGTTCTTTTCCAACAACGCTTTCGAATCGTCGTTGGTGCACAGGAATCCGCCGATGTTGGTCAGCCCGTCTTTTTTCGCTGACATTGTGCAGCCGTCCGTGTGACGAAACATTTCCTGGGCGATTTCGCGCGGGCTCTTCCCCGCATAGCCAGGCTCGCGCACCTTGATGAAGTATGCGTTCTCGGCGAACCGGCATGCGTCAAGGTAAAGGGGAATCTTGTGGCGCGAGCAGATTGCTTTCACCGCCTTGATGTTTGCCATCGATACCGGCTGCCCGCCGCCGGCGTTGTTCGTCACCGTGATCATCACCAGGGGAACGCGCTGACTACCGACGCGTTCGATCAATTGCGCCAGCCAGACAGTATCCATGTTGCCTTTGAAAGGATGCTGCCGCGCCGGTTCGAGCGCCTCCGGTATGGGGAGGTCCACTGCCTCGGCGCCCGCGAATTCGCAGTTTGGTCGCGTGGTATCGAAATGCATGTTGTTCGGAACCACGTCGCCCTTCTTACACATGACGCTGAACAGAATATGCTCGGCCGCCCGCCCCTGGTGCGTGGGAATGACGTGCTTGAAACCCGTGATCGCTTGAATCGACTCGGAAAAACGCCTAAAGCTCGGTGAACCGGCATAGGATTCATCGCTGCGCATCATCGCGGCCCATTGCTCGGTGGACATTGCCCCGGTGCCGGAATCCGTGAGCAGGTCGATCAGTACGTCGTCGGACGCTACCAGAAACAGGTTGAAACCCGCCGCTTCGATCAGCTTCTCGCGCTGCTCCGGGGTTGTTCGCCGGATCGGCTCCACACTTTTTATACGGAATGGCTCGAAAAGCATATCGGTCGGAAGCCTCCACCGCGCCAGATTGGCCGTGACAAGATCGTCTCTGATATTTGTCTGGCGCCCACTGGCGGCGCCAGTTCACGTAATAAACCTGGCCTTTGCCCGCCTGTAGATGTCGAGCAGCGGTTTTTCGAAATCCTCTAGTTTTTCCGGTTCGCGGAATCGCGCGCCGAAACGCAAGTCATACGAGGCGAACCAGGACGCGTCATCTTGCACGAAGAGAATGTCGTGGAGCGCCATGTGGCGCATGGCAATCATGGGGTATGGCGACTGGTAGACCTTGAGCGCCGGACTATGAACAGAACGGCCATCACAGCGTGCATGACACTGGGCCACCATCAGGCCGTCGCATACGCAGGGGGTCTTGATATTGGCGTGGACGATGTCGAGAACTCCGGTCTCACGCGCCGGTATCTCGGGAAACATGATCAAGAGTGCCTTTTTGAGCCGATCGCTCTCGTGGAAGGGCGTGGTTTTCTTGAACGGATCGCGGTAGCCGAGAACAATGGATTCGATTAGTTCGGCGCTCTTTCCATTTACTTCATGATGGAACGCCATGTAAAGCGCATTCTCGTCCAGCACAGCCTTAGCGAAAGGGCAAACCGGCTCCCCGATGCTCTTGAACGAGCGCTTCATCATGGGGTGCGGCTCGACGAGGAACGACTGTACCCAGGCGAGCACTTCGAAGGCGACCGGGATATCCGCATTGGAAAAAAATATCATTCGTTAGCGATGGATCGGCCTATCATTCAGGTTTTTGGGCGCGAAGAACCCAAATCGGCTAATCGAAACATCGGCGGAAAGAGGTGGACGCGTTTAAGCCAGCAATTGCCTCCCAAACTTCCCGTCCGCTACTGTTGCCGAACCCAGCACCGGACGCAATTCTCATGGGCCAGCCTTCTGTTCTCGGCACATTCGACAGGGTACGAGCCGATCTGGCGAGGAGCAATACCCCTACGGGGTAGAATTAGTTGTCAGTCGATGCCACGATGCCGGCCGCCGAAGACCACATATTTCGTCGGGCTCGCCGCGAGGACATCCGGAGATGCATACCATCGTGGGCAAACGATCGGGTGCTCTATGATCCGGAGGTCTGGGCGGACCTGCCGGCTCTCCTAGAGCGCCTGTTCGACCGCGAGCTGATATCGTTTGCCCTGATTGAGTCACTCCGCAGCCGCGTGCCACGACTGCTCGGCGGTATCGCTTTTATTCGCCCCGAATACGTAGCGCAGAGCCGTGCTGGTCAGACTACCTTACCTAATGCGGTCATGGGCGCGGCGCTCGAGGGCCGCAATCCATTCCTGTCGCCCAGGGAAGTCGGTGAGGAAAACGCTCGGGGAGAACTCCACCTCTTGAATTTTTTCGGTAACATGCATGAGATCGAATTGTCCGATCCAGAGTTGGCAAATTTTTACCGGACGAGCAACGAAGGACACCGATTTTTCCATTTTGGGTACTCGTTTCGCGCCATGTGGATGGAAGTGTCGCCGCTCTACCATGCTCACGAGTTACAACAAGTCGGGATGCACATCGATAGACAGATTCCGCTGGTGGATGGAAGCACCGCGACTCTGCTACGGCTGACGCGCGAGGATGCCCTCGCGAACCCATATTCCCGATATTCCGGGTACTTCTTCCCGCCGGCGCCCCGGTTTGCGTTTTCGAAAGGTGAGCAGTCGCTACTGGAGTATGCCTTATTAGATGATTCGGATGATGTAGCTGCGAAAGAGCTACACGTATCCCATGAGGCGATCAAGAAGAGGTGGAGATCAATTTATGCCAAAACTGAAGCCGTCGACCCGCATGTATTGCTCACCGCTAGTTCTGGGGCTGCTCGCAGGAGAGCTGTCTTACACTATCTGCGGCAACATATGGAAGAACTTAGGCCCTATCGCAAACGAACGTAAGTAGCGAGCAGGGCACGCGGCTTCCGTCCGGCGGCATTTCAGCAGCAGTGGCAACGTCATAGGTACCGATCGCGGAATTGCCCGGTAATGCCCGCGCTTATCGACCAGTCAGGACCGATACATCGCGAGTATCCGCCCTCCAAGTAGTTGCGACTGACCTAGTCAGCTGTCCCGGCGATTTTGTAAGTGTTGGGCCGGCCATGTCCAAGGCACGCCTCGCCCGTTGTTCGCGTCGGTTTCGAAATCGCCGGGAAATCTTACTAGTGTAGACTCACCGAGGCTCATCGACCGTTCCCCTCCAATTCGGCTTGGAGCCAGGCCTTTGCAAAGTTCCATTCGCGTCGTACCGTTTTCTCGGAGATCCCCATGACATGCGCGGCTTCTTCCACGCTGAGACCTACAAACCAGCGCAACTCCACTACTCGTGAAGCGCGTGGATCGATTTCCTTGAGTCGCTTCAGGGCCTCGTCCATGACGCCCGGTTTTTCAATGACTTGCACTCTCAGGTCAGGGAAACTTTCACGCGATAGACACAGGACCCGGCGTTGTGGAATAGCGAAAACTGCTTTCGGTAAGAAATCCTTCGCCTAGCTCGTGTGCACAGCCCAGCCGAGCATCAGCAGACCGATTGCGGCAATCCAGCTTCCGGCCACTCGGACGCCGATGCGCGCCCACTCGGCCCGCAATTGAACGACGAATGCGGCAGCGAGCGCGACCACCGCAAAGATCGCGAAGATCAGGCCAATCAATGCGGCTGCTCCGGTCCCCGGCTGGCCCATTCCGCTCCCATTCAGATATCCGTGATAAAACCCAAGCAGGGCACCCACCGCCGTAGTCACCCGCACTGAAACTTTTGCGTCCGCCGCCAGCAATGCGCCCAGCAGCAGAAACCAGGCCGCGGCGAGCATTGTATTGCCTGTAGTCGCCACTACTGTCGTCAGTCCGAGAAAACCGCCGAAGAGCCACGCAGCCGGTAATACAAAGAGAGCCCTGCGACCGAAGGCCGCTCCACGCAGTCCGGCCAACATAGCCAGAGCGAGCACGGGAACGATGTCTTCAGGGCTCAAGAGAAAGTGTATCGCGCCGTCGTAGAACGGCCCCATGCCGGTGGAGTTGAGGTGGGCCTCGGCCGGAAATGCGCACACAAGAGACGTGCAGATGACGAAGGCAGGCTTCAGCAGCCGGGATCTGTTCGCCTGATTCACGCAAACGCCCTCGCGAGGAAGAAAACGCCTCCCCCGGCTACCAGCGCGCCGGCAACGCGCAGGAGTTTCTGTCCCCAGGCCCATCGATGGACCGTGCCGGCGCCGATCCCCAGTGCGTGCAGACATCCCGTAGCAATGACGAAGCCCATACTGTAGAGCAAGGCGCTTTGGCCGGGCGGCAGTTCGGTCCCATGAGCATGTCCGTGGAATATTGCGAAGAAGCCAACCAGCGCTGCCGCCACGCCAGCCGGCGGCCGGACCTCAACCATTACTGCGATGCCCAGAAGCATGGCCGACAAGGCGATGCCGTACTCAATGCCGGGAAGCGGGATACCCATCAGGCCAAGCATTCCGCCTATCGCCATCACCATCGGGAACGCCACCGGCAGAATCCAAATTGCGGGCGCCCCGAGTTGAGCGCCCCAGAGGCCGACTGCAACCATCGCCAGCACGTGGTCAAGCCCGGAGATGGGGTGACGGAAACCGGTCAGGAACCCGACCGCCTCGCCTTTCTGTGGATGGGCAAATGCGGTTTGCGCCGAAAAAACGATCGTCACGAGCACGGCAATTGGTTGCCATCTTCTGGTGTTCATCGTGTTCCTCCGAGTAACAACGCCACGCGCTGGACTGTCCAGAACGCGCCGAGCGAGCCGACCGTATAGCCGGGAAGAGCTTGCGCCCATCGCGGCCAGCGCACTTCGAGTATGCGGAAGGAGCGCTCCAGGGCCAGTATCAGCGCGATGAAACCGAGTTGTCCAAACTCCACGCCCAAGTTGAAGCTGACGAGCGCGAAGGGCAGTTCCTGCCGGGGCAGGCCGGCGCTGGTCAGAGCGCTGGCAAAACCAAAGCCGTGCAGCAGCCCAAACGCGAATGCCACAACCCAGGGATGGCGAATGGTAAAGCTGGTTTCAACACGCCACGAGCGCACGATCTCCGGACCGAGGAACAGAATGCTTAGCGCAATCGCGGCGTTCAGCGGTATGACGGGCACCGCCGTATATCCGAGTGTCGCGATAGCCAGGGTGATGCTGTGCGCGACCGTGAATGCGGTCACGGTCTTCAGCAGCATCCAGCGGTCCGCCACGATGAGCAGCAGCCCGAGCACGAAGAGCAGATGGTCGGCGCCAAAATGAATATGCCGAATGCCCTGCACGATGTACGCGCCTGCCACTCCCAACCAGGTTTGCGAAGCTGAAATCTCCAACCAGGGCTGCGATGGATGTACGATGGTGGTCCACTTTCGGCCGTCGAGCATCTCCACCCGCGCAATCACATCCGTGATGGTGAATTGAAGACCGGGAAACTCGATTCGCTTACCTGACAGGCCGTTGGCGCCGGCGTCAATCCACCGCCTCTCCACGAAGGAATCCGCCAGTTCCTGTGTGCTGGGCTCGCTGAGATTCCTGGCGTCATCGGGGAGTTTCAGCGCCACAGGCAGACGCATGCCCGCGAGGACCGGCGCATGCCACAGCAGGCGGAATCTTCCCGGCGCGGTCTCTTTGACTTCGAGATAGGCGGGACGCGCCTCGTGGGCCGAGGCGACCGGCAAAAGGAGCGGCAAACACGCAGCAAGCCCGGCAATACGTGTGGTTTGCGAGCTCACAGCGATCCCTCACCGGACGGAACTGGCACCTCCTTCTTTGGCGGAAGAACGGGTGCCTGGGCCGCGTCTTTGTCGGAGGGAGCGGGCAGCAGCACGACGTATTTGGCACGCATCTCCCGATAAGCCTTCTGCCAGGCTTGCTGCTTCTGTTCGCCCAGCCAGGCTGTCTTCACATCGGGCTCGATTTCCTCGAATGCCGGGATTCGCCCGGGAATCACGGTATCGACGTACACGAGGTGCCAGCCATAGCCTGACTCGATGGGTCCCTGCCACGAGCCCGGCTTAAGTTTCTCGAGCGCCACCGCAAATTGCGGACCGAACTCCTTGGCCAGCGCCTCTGGTGTGCGATCGCCATAGTAATCCTGAAACATGAACTGGTCCGGAAGCGAGGCGGCGAGCTTGGAGTCTTGGGGCTGGCCCGAGATTTTGGCCAATACCATGGCAGCGTCTTCCTGCGCATTTCCGCCGCGCTTGTCGGGAGAAAAGTAGAGATGGCGGAAGCTGTAGCGGCTGGGCAGGGCAAACTTCGCGCTGTTCTTCTCGAACCACGGCTTAAGTTCGGCGGTAGAAGGCTCGTGGGCGCCCGCAACGTCCTCGGCGAGAAATTGCATTTTCTGCGCCATCCGGCGTTTCACGATGGTGTCGTCTTTCTCGAGGCCCATGGCCAAAGCCTCGCGATAGAGCACTTCCTGGCGGACTTCGTCCTCAACCATGGCCTGAAACTCTTGCGGTGTCGGCTGCCGATGCCATTGGGACTCGAAGTACATTTCCATCTGCCGGAGTTCATCGAGGCTCAAAGCAATCTGCCGCGACGATTCGACTCCGCCGCGGCCGCGAGGCATATAGGCATTAATGGCGAAGAGCGCGATCCCGATTAAGAGGAAGTGCAGTAGCGGCTCGCGCAGCCAGCGCTTCCACAAGGGAGAAAGAGTACCCAGCAATCCAGGGCGCGACAGAACCTGTTGCCGATCCTGCGCCAGTTCAACAGAAAGCTCATTCATGTATGTGCCCTAGATGGACGAACTCTTTCGTTGTTTCAAACACGCGCATCCCAGAAGGAAAGTCAGGACCGCATGCACCGCCACGGCCGGCCACAACAGGATTCCAACGTCGCCGCTGATGCCGAGGGCGATCAAATAGAGCGCCGCAAGCGCGGTGTAGGTCAGCATTCCGTAGAGCGGCTGGGCGGAGGTTTCCGCCGGCCAGCAGGCCACGCTGATCGCGACCAGGCTGATGCCGAAGATCCGGCTCACGATCACGCCGGAGCCGTTGATCTCCGCACCGCACAACAACCGGACGACGATCGGCGGATAGACGATCAACATGAGCCCCGTGGCCGCTTCACCGGCTGCCGCGAATGCGAGTACCTTCTTGATTGGTCCCGCCACGACAAGGCATTGGTTGTTACTCAAGGCTTTTCAGCGCCTGCTTTACGTCGCTCTCCACCTTCTGCATCATCTGGCTCGCCATCTTGTCTATCAACTTCCGCCGGTGCTCTTCGCGTATCGCCTGGAACTTCTGCTGTTGCTGCTGGTCCAAAAGAGGGGTTATTTTGGTATCGACTTCGTCGGCGATTTACTTCAACTGTTCCGCGAGGAATCGCTACGGTGTGGTAGCGCTTCGATCGCCCACGATT
>CAZKVF010000376.1:0-33297 GCA_964556085.1 uncultured Solibacteraceae bacterium | reverse complement strand
CACTCGGTGATGTTCGAGGTGGCGTGGTGCGTCATGCTCTACACCACGGTTCTGTTCCTGGAATTCCTGCCGATGGTGTTTGAGAAGTTCGGCTGGCACCGGCCGCGCGCCTGGATTCACAACATTTCGGTGCCGCTGATGATCACCGGCGTGCTGCTTTCCACGTTGCACCAGAGCTCGCTCGGGTCGCTGTTCCTGATCATGCCGGAAAAGATGTACCCGCTCTGGTACAGCCCCACGCTGCCGGCCCAGTTCTACCTATCAGCGATCGGCGTAGGTCTGGCCATGACGATTTTCGAATCATGGCACAGCAGCCGCGCGTTCGGGCGCGCACTCGAAGTGCCGCTGCTGGCCAGCATGGGACGGGTGCTGGCGGTCCTGATGTCGGCATACCTGTGGCTCCGCTTTTTGGATCTGACACACCGCGGGGTGTTCGGACTACTCCTCCAGAACCGAATGGAAACCTGGCTATTTCTGCTGGAAATCGCGCTCATGGCAGTTCCGACGGTGCTGCTTTTCAGTTCGCGCGTGCGATTTTCGCCAGGCGCGCTGTATGGCTGCGCGGTGATGATCGTTTTCGGATTCGTGGCTAACCGGCTGAACGTCGGAGTGACGGCGCTGGAGTCGGGTTCGGGTGTGCATTACGTGCCGCGGTGGAGCGAAATCGCCGTGACGTTGTCGATCATCGCTGTAGGGTTTGCCATTTTCCGCGTGATCGCCCAGCAGTTCCCGGTATTTGAAGCTGAGTCGGAGCATGTAGCGTCAGCAGTTGGCATGCGGAAGCGCCTGCCCCACCAAGTGGAAACAGTGGAGGAGCGCATCGAAGTGGGGTGAACTGGCGCAAGGCAATCCGGTTGGGCCTGGCTCCCAAGCTCGCCATCTCCGTGGTGACGGGCACGGCGGCCCTGTTTGCCCTGTTCGGCTACGTCAACCTGCGCGTCGTGCGGCGCCAATCGGAGGACCTGGTGCTGCAAGCGGCGGAGCGAATCACCGGGCTGATCCTGCGCAGCGCCCATTTCGGAATGCTGCATAACGACCGGGAGGCGCTCTACACCGTGATCCAGGAGATGGGCGGCGAGCCGGGCATCCGCCGCATTCGCATTTTCAACAAAGAGGGCCGCATCACCGTATCGACGGAAGCCGGCGAGGTGGGAACCGTGGTGGATAAGAGCGCGGAAGCTTGCTATGGGTGCCACGCCCAGTCAGCCCCCTTGATCAAGCTCAACCGCCCGGATCGCGCGCGCATTTTCACCGACAAGCAGGGGGAGCGGGTGCTGGGAGAGATCCGCCCGATCGAGAACTCGCCCGCATGTTACAACGCCGCTTGCCACGTACACCCCGCCAGCCAGCGCGTGCTGGGAGTGGTGGACGCCAATCTGTCACTGGCCATGGTCGATGCCCAGATGGCCCGGCACCAGGCCACACTGGTCTGGTTCCTGATCGGCGCCATCACCATCGGATCGCTCACCGCGGTTCTCTTTATTTGGGTGGTGGTGTACCGGCCGGTACAGGAGTTAATCCGCGGCACGCACCGGGTAGCGGATGGCGACCTGAATTACCGGTTGCCGGTGCGGTCCGACGACGAATTGGGCGATCTGGCAGTCTCCTTCAACAAGATGACGGCCGAAGTCGCTGGCGAACAGGCGCGCATCGAAGAACAGGTGCGACGCAAAACCGCCGAACTCGAGCGGGTATATAAGACTCTGCTGAGCACGGAAAAGCTGGCGTCCATCGGCAAGCTGGCGGCCACAGTGGCCCACGAAATCAATAACCCACTGTTCGGGATTCTGACCTATTCCAAGCTCGTGCGCAGGGAACTGGCAAAACAGGAGTTTGCCGGGCGCGAAGATCTCTCCGAGCAGTTGGAAACCATTGAGCGCGAGAGCAAGCGCTGCGGCGACCTGGTAAAGAATCTGCTTACGTTCGGCCGCCAGGCGCCCAGTCATCGTGAGCCTAACGATTTAAATGTCGCGGTACAGCGCGCCGTGGCCTTGCTAAAGCACAAGCTGGATCTCCAGAGCATCGAGTTGAGCCAGAGCCTCGCCGCGGATTTGCCGGCGGTGGAGTGCGACGCCAACCAGATGCAGCAGGTGCTAATTGTGCTCCTGGTAAATGCGTCAGAGGCTATGCCCAAGGGTGGATCGTTGTCCGTCTCCACGGCCTTCGATCTCGCGACGGGCCAGGTTGTAATCCGGGTGAGAGACTCGGGGACAGGGATCCCCGAGGATGTGCTGCCCCAGATCTTCGAGCCCTTCTTTACTACGAAACAGGATCAGCTCCGCACGGGTCTGGGGCTGGCAGTAGCACATAGCATCGTGGAACAGCATGGCGGCGAAATCTCAGTTCGATCCGCACCGGGGGAAGGAACGGAGTTTACGGTGGCCCTGCCGGCTTGCGCTGAAGGGTGCCCGTCACGCCCGCCGGCCGAAACAGTGACCAGCGGGAAGAGTTAGGCAGAGCATGAAGGAAGCATTCAGCCACGGATTGACACAGATGAACGCTGATCAAACAACCGTGTTTGTCCGTTTGCATCCGTGGCCAATCACCGGGGTTCAATCGCAACGCAGACCTTTTTTAGCAGTTAACGGGGAGGAATCATGGCTACAGTAATGGAGAATCCGGCGGCGATAAAAACCAAGGGCCGCATTCTAATCGTGGATGACGAGTTAGCCGTTCGCGACGCGCTCGGGAAGTGGTTTACCAGCGAGGGCTACGCGGCTTATCCAAGCTCCAGCGCCCGGGAAGCGCTCGAAACGATTCAGAAAAAAGAGTTCGATATCGCGCTGCTCGATATTAAGATGCCGGGGATGGACGGCATGGAACTGCAGGCTCGCCTGAAACAGGCCGACCCCGATCTGACCGTAATCATGATGACCGGGTATGCCTCGGTTGAAACGGCGGTCCAAGCCCTCAAACGCGGCGCATACGATTACATCACCAAGCCAGTGGACCCGGATGAGCTATCACATCTGGTGGCGAACGCCCTGGAGCACAAGCGCGCCAGCCGGGAGGTGGCGCGGCTTCGGGAGGATTTGCACGAGATCTCTCCGGGCACCGAACTCATCGGGAAGAGCGCGGCGATGAAAAAGGTCACCGAGCTGATCGAAATGGTTGCGCCGACCGAGGCCACCGTCCTCATCACGGGAGAAAGCGGCACGGGCAAGGAGGTCGTGGCGCGTGCCATTCATGCGGCTGGCCCGAGACGGTTCATGCCCATGGTGACGATCCATTGCGGCGCTCTTACCGAGACACTGCTCGAGAGCGAACTATTCGGGCACGAAAAGGGCGCCTTCACCGGCGCGCAGTACCGGAAAAAGGGCAAGTTCGAAGTGGCCGACGGCGGCACCGTGTTTCTCGATGAGATCAGCGATATCAGCCTGAAGACCCAGACCGACCTGCTCCGGGTTTTACAGGAGCACGAAATCGTTCGGGTGGGCGGCAACACGCCAATCAAGGTGGATTTCCGGTGCATAGCCGCTACTAATAAGAATCTCGACACGCTGGTGAAGGCCGGCAGCTTCCGGCCCGATCTTTATTACCGGCTGCATGTTTTTACGATCGACCTGCCGCCGCTGCGCGAGCGCCGCGAAGATATTTCGTTGCTGGTGGCCCATTTCCTCAACAAGTTTTGCCTGGCAACCAGCCGCCCTGTGCCGCAAGTTTCGGCGGAGGCGCTGGATATGCTGGCCGGCCAGAGCTGGCCAGGAAACGTTCGCGAGCTGGAGAACGCTGTCGAGCGCGCGCTGGTGGTATCGCGCGGCGGCGAAATCAAAGCGTCCGATTTCGCCTTCCAGTTTCAGACCGAGCCAACCAGCGGCCGGACTTTGGACGACATCGAGCGCGCGCATATCGAGCGCGTGCTGCGGGAGACGCAGCATAATATGTCGCGCGCCGCGCGGGTCCTCGACATCGACCGCACTACTCTCTACAACAAGCTCAAACGGTACGGACTGCGGTGAACTCCATCGATGTCATTCCGCTCAGCGGCTCAGACCTCTCGCCTATCCAGAGAGCCCGGGAGGCCTGTGTCACGGAGCCGGGACTGAACTTACTGGAATCTTTGGCGGCATCGCTGGCGCGGACATTTCGTGTGCCTTGCCGCATCCGCCCGCAACCGATGGACGTTTCCGGCAGCTGGGACGCCGCACGCGGGCAATACTATTCGACCGCCATCCTACGATTGATGGAACGCGCCTGGGGTGTGCCCTCTTCGCCGGAGGCGCGCGTGCTGGGCGTGACCCAGGGCGATCTCTACGTACCTGTCCTGACGTTCGTTTTCGGCGAAGCCCAAGTCGACGGGAGCTGCGCCACCGTCTCGATGGCACGTTTGAGAGAAGAATTCTACGGACTGCCGGCGGACGAGGCGCTATTGCGGGAGCGTCTGCTCAAAGAGTCCATCCACGAACTGGGTCACACCTTTGGTTTGCGGCATTGCGCAGATTGGCGTTGCGTGATGGCATCGAGCTACGGCGTTGAGCGCCTCGATGTCAAGAGCGCCCAGTTTTGCCGCGTTTGCAGCAAAGTTGTCTTCCGCAGCCAATATTGGTAGCTCAGTTTGTGACCGCGATCATGAGATCGGACCGGCTCTGAAGGCCGGTCGAGGGCGATTTGATGACCACGGGAACAGCATTGCCCGTCGGCGTGCCGGACCCCAAACTGAAGTTGACCTGGTAGAGCGAAGGGAACTGTGGCGACGCCCCTGAAAAGAGGATCTTAACTGGAACACCGCCGACCGTAATGTTCGGAGTTTCTTTGGTGTTGTCTGCGACGAACTGTCCGTTCACCAGAGGGGGCGGTGCGCCATCCGGGGGGGTTGTATTTACGGCTCCGAGGCCCGTTGCCAGCAGAACCAGGGTGTCGTTGGGGTCGCTCAGGCTGGCTGGCCGTGCTGGGGCTCCACCGGGGAACGCGTTTGCCGGATATGCCAGATTGCTGTCGCTGTTATGGTAGACGACCGGCCGCAAAACACCGGCGCTATCCGTGCCGACGATCATCAAGCCAGGGGCGACAGAGATGATCGGGACGTTTGCCGCCGTAGACATAGCCCCATTGCGCGTCACAACGACTTGAGCCATTCCCGGCTGCACCTCCCACGGCACCTGCGCATTGATCTGATCGTCGCCGGCCGCGTTCACGTTATGGCCGACAGCCACCATCGGAGCCTGTACACCGTTGAACGTCACGCTGACATTGGCGAGCTGGTTGGAAAGCGGGATGCTATCCGCCAACGTCAAGCCGGAAGCGAAATTGGTGCCAAAGACGGCCACGAACGATCCCGGCGCCACGGATTCGCCCGCTTTGAAATTACCCTGGTTTTGTACGCCGAGGTTTGAGTCAATCGTGGGGGTGCCTGACTGGGCAAGCCCCGCCGCGGCTCCGCATAAAAGAAGCAATGGACACCAAATGATGGATCGCAAGTAGCGCCTCACGTCCGATTCTACGGCAGATCGACGGATGCACCAATACTTACGGTTGCTTTTTTACTTTTGCAACGGGTGCGAAGACTCACGTCCCAGCGCGTTCCGGATCTCAGCCAGAGTGCGAGTGACCTCCAGGTGTTTACCTTGATCAAGGTCCGCGGCGAGGGCGGCTTCCCCCTGCGCCTCTTCGGTTCGCCCTTCTACACGTAACACTTGCGAGAGCGACCAGTGGGGTTTGAACCAGTTGGGGTGGGCGCTGATGGCCTGCCGCAGACACTGCTCGGTGCGCGCACCGTTGTTGTTTAGTCCGGAAATCACCGCGAGGTTGTACCAAGCGTCGAATGGGTCCTCTGAGGTTCTCGTAGCGCTCAAACCGGCGGCTTCCGATTGCAACATGGCTGCGATCCGCCGTACGGGATCTTTGGATTGGAGCGCAAGGTTTAGAGTTGCCCGCGAGTACCACAAATCGGCGCTCGCTCCCGGTAGCCGGTAGCGTTCATACTTTTGATACTGGAGAGCAGCCGCTCCCAAGTCACCACGATCCACTGCTCGCTGCGCCAAGGCCAGGGCGTGATCGGCCACGGCAAAGCGAATTGCCACATATAGGAGCGCGATCGCGATCGCAATCACGGCAGCTTTGTGGGGCAGGATGTAAGCCTGCGAACCGCGTAAGCGCGCTACCGCGGATATCATCCGGTCCGCAGGCCGGAGGCCCACGGCCGAGGCATCGACACCCACCAAGAGTCCCAAAACCGTGAAGAACAGCAGCGCGGTCGGCATGGTGAAGGCCGTGAACTGCTGGCTTACGATCGCCGCGGTCAAAGCTGCAGCCAATCCCACCTCTTTTAGCCACCGGGCTCTATAAAAACCATACACGCAGAGCGCGATCAGGATTGCGAATCCCGGAATTCCCTGAGACACGAGTACGTCGAGGAAAATATTGTGCGGCGATTCGTGGGCGAAATCGGGGTAAGCCCTCGCTAGATCTAACGATTCGAAATGAGGAAACTCGGCGGTGAACACTTCTGGACCGTATCCGGCCGCAAGTCTGTGAGAGGACATGGCAAGAGTGTCGCGCCACAATGCGAGGCGCGCGCCACCCCAGGGATCTTCAGCGAACCAGCGCGTGCGGCTCCGCAACTGCCTGCCGGGAGGCGAGTAATATAGAGCCGCCACGGCAGCAAGCGCCAAAACACCCGCCGCGAAGAGGGCACCCAGTTGACGCCGCGTCAACCGCACACCCCGCCACACCAGAAAAACAGCCGCTCCGGCAATGAACCCCAACACGGCAGCGCGTGTCCCGGTGAGCAGCATGGCAATGGTGGCCAGCGCCATTGCCAGCAGCGCCAGACGCCGCCACGCGCGCGATTGCTCTATCGCGTGATGGGCAATTCCCAGGAAAATTACGAACAGCAACCACGTCGCGAAATAACTCGCGTAACCCAGTGTCCCCGGCGGCCGGACAATCGTCCAAACGCCTTCACCGATGTGGTACGCCGCCGACGGCAGGAAGGGATCCCATCCAGCGTATTGAAAAATGCCGTACGCCGCGCTCACGATTCCCGCGACCGAGACTGCGCGCAGAACTGTCCGCACGCGTTCTCGCCGGCCGGCACAGGTACGCGCGAGGAGCCAGGCAAAAAGGAAGACGGCTGCCTGGGTCACCGTTCCGAAGCGCCGCCAGTTGCTGCCAATGAGCGACATTCCAGGCTGCGATGAGAATGCGGTGGATACCGCGAGCGAGATCAGGTTTAACAGAAGCAAAAGCGAAAACAGCCGGTCCGTAGGGCGGACCGCGTGGTTCGCGCGCGATCCGCCGGGCACGCTGTTCCACCTCACTAGTGTGAGAAGCATTACGCCCGTTCCAGCCAGCAATGCCACGATTTTGGGAGTGGTATCGAAGTAAAAAGAGGAGCCGGGCAGAATAATTAACGCCACCACCGCGATAATCACCGCCTGGAGCACGGCCATATCGGTTACACTAACTCATAAATTCGATGGCCGGCTCATTGGATGGGCTTGTTTACCTCGGTTACGTTCGCTCGCGTTGGCGGATCGTTGGGGTGAGTTGCCTCACTGCCGTCGTGCTGGCTGCGGGCGTGAGCCTGCTGATGAAGCGACAGTACACCGCCACGGCGCGCATTTTGATCGAGCCTCCGGCTGGCGCGGACCCGCGTTCAGCCATGGCCGTCAGCCCTATCTACCTGGAGTCTCTCAAGACGTACGAGCAGTTCGCGTCGAGTGACAGCCTTTTTCAGAGGTCCGCTGGCCGGTTCGAACTGCATACCCTGATGGGGCCGCTGCCGATCGAGTCGCTGAAGAAACGCGTGTTGAGAGTCGGCCTCGTGCGGAACACCAGGATTCTGGAGATCGCTGCCACGCTTCCCAATGCAACCAAAGCGCAGGCCCTGGCCCAGTATGTGGCCGAGCAAACTGTCGCGCAGAATCGGTCGCTGATCGCGCAGAGCGGCGAAGACCTGGTGGCAAGCATTGAAAACCAGACCGCCGAAGCACGCGCGCATCTCGAGCACACAGAGCAGCAGTGGACCCGGTTCGTTGTAAACGAGCCGATCGACGGCGTCCAGTCCGCAATTCTTGAGGCAGGCTTACTCCGAGGCAGGCTGGAAGAACAGATCGCGAGCGCGCGCCTGGAAATCGCCGATGCAGCAGATCGGGAGCGCCAGTCTTCCCCTTCGGAAGCGGACCCGCTCCGCAAGGAACAAAACAATGCCCGCGCGCGGGTGGATGAGTTGCAACGGGAAGTCGAGAGCCTTGATCGCCAAATCGCGGAAAAGGAAAAGGTGCTCGCCCAACGCTCGGCCCGGCGCGACCAGTTGGAAGCTCAGCAAAAGTCGGACCAGGCAGCTTTGACTGCCGTGGAAACGCGGCTCCGCGATACCCGCAACGACTTGGGCTACCGCGGCGAGCGGCTCACTATCATCGATACGGGCGTGGTCCCTGAGCGGCCTTCCTCGCCGAACCTGCCGCTCAACATTGCTGTGGCTTCCGTGCTGGGACTGCTGTTTCCTTTGGTTTATCTCGCATTGGCGCTGAACTTCGAGCAGCATCAAAGTTCGGGGCGTGACGTGCTGGAAGCGCTAACCCGCGCCCACCATGACTAGCGCCTCCCTATTCCACCAGAGCCGCACTCGAAACAATTGGTTCGCTGCAGTCCTCCTCGGCTCCTGGGCTGCAGCAATCGCCCTGGCTCCGAGTCTCACACTCAAGCTGGTTCTGGCCGGCCTCGCCGGATTAGTGGCTGTCGCGGTCTGGAGCCTCGAGACGCCCGGCCGCTGGCTGGCATGTTTCTTCGCGACGGCGCTGCTTCTGCCGCCGCTGCCACTCGCGCTCGGCGACTCCGGGCCGCATCTCTGCCTTTTTTTTGCGGGACTTGGCATGCTGGCCGGGCTTTCCTGCCTCGATCGTTGGAGCGTTCCAGGGACGAGTTTGAACGCGTCGCTGGCTGCCCTGTGGAGTGTGGTGCTGTCCAGTGTCGCGTCGGCTGCTGTGTACTCGGGCCCTTCGATCGCCTTGGCTAGCTTGGCCCGCGTGGGCCTGATCGGGATTGCGGTCTACGTGTTCTTCTTCACGGCTTACGGCCCTGGGAAGGACCGTGGCGGCTTTCCAGCGATTCGCGACCTCTACTGGGTGGCCGTGGTCGCGGCGCTGTTTGCTTGCATCGACTTTTACTACCAATTCCCTGCCCCGGCCGGTTATGGCCCGCAGTTCGTATGGCTCGACTCCGGCGTTTACCGCCGCGCTCAGGGCCTTTTTTACGAGGCTAGTACGCTGGGCAATTTCTGTGCGTTTTTCCTGGTTTTCGCTGCGGTCTGCCTCACTCGCCCGCGAGCCGCGATTCCGGTTTCGCGCACGGCTTTGGCAATTGGCAGCCCCGTGCTGCTCGCGGCCTTGATGCTATCCTACTCGCGGGCCTCGCTAGTGAATGTGGCGGTGGCCTGTGCCGTACTGCTCTGGCTCTATCGCCGGCGCATCCGCGCGCGGAGATTCGCGGCGCTCGCGGGTCTCGGATCGGCTGGCTCGCTTCTCGCCTGGACGATATTTCCTGCTTTCGCCGGCGCCTACTGGCTGCGCCTCTCGGCCTCCGCGCAATATCTGTTTTCGGCCACCGAAGGCGTGCTCTCGGGACGGGTGGCAAGCTGGCAGACACTCGTGGCGTGGATCGGCGAGCATCCCTGGCGTGCGCTGTGGGGCATTGGCTACAAGACACTCCCTTACAGCGACTATGTGGGTGCGCCGCTCGTGGCCGATAACATGTACCTGAGCCTGCTCGTGGAGACAGGTATCGCCGGGCTGGCTGCTTTGCTATGGCTCAATTTTGCGATTTTGCGTGCAGGCCTGAAGGCTTCGCACGATACCAACGCGCACCGCTCGCTTTGCGGCGCCTGGATACTCTGCTTCTGGTCCGGCGAAATCGTGCAGATGTTCTCCGGAGATCTGCTGACTTACTGGCGCGTTTTACCGGTCTACTTCTTCGTGCTCGCGCTGGCGGTTCGCGCGTGAAACTCCTGGCCCTCGATCAATTCAGCGAAATCGGCGGCGCGCAGGCCTGCCTGCTGACGGGGCTGGAAGCGATGCGCGCGCGCGCCTGGCAAGTGGCCGTGGGCCTACCCGGCAATGGTCCCATGTTCTGCCGCGCCCGCGAACTGGGTTGTGTGGCCTTCCGTATAAACTGCGAACCTTTGAGCGTGGGCAGGAAGACCCTCGCCGATGCCGCGCGTTTCCTGGTAGAAACGCCGCATCTCGCGCGCGAAATTCGAGGTTATGCGGAGCGCTTCGGCCCCGACCTGGTTTACGTAAACGGACCACGCCTGCTGCCGGCGGTTGCATTGGCCAGTCTGCGCGCCCCGATCCTTTTTCACGCACACAGCTATCTGCCGCCCGGAATGGCGCGCACCCTGGCCACCGAAGCCTTACTGCGCTTGCGTGGTTCGGTGGTGGCCTGCTGCCGCTTTGTGGCGGAGATATGGAAACCACTTGCGCTGGCCGGCCGTGTTTCCGTAATTTACAACGGCGTGGCCGGCCCGTCGGAAAACGAACCCACACACAAATCTGCGCAGCCGAAGATTGGCTGCGTCGGCCGCATTTCACCGGAAAAGGGACAGCTGGAGTTTGTGGCCGTAGCCGCGGCGATCCATCGCGCCAGGCCCGAAGTACGCTTTGAGATTTATGGCGCACCGATGTTCTCCTGCGATGCCGCCCGCTACCATGGGCAAGTCCGCGCCGCGGCCGTGTCACTTCCGATCGAGTTTCCAGGATGGGTACCGAACGTGTACCAGGCTCTCTCGCAACTCCACCTTTTGCTGGTGCCGTCGGCGCCGGCCGAGGCGACCACGCGCGTCATTCCGGAAGCCTTTGCAGCCGGGGTTCCGGTAGTCGCTTTCGCCTCGGGCGGGATTCCCGAAATCATCGGGCACGGCCGCACGGGATTGCTCGTGAAGAGCGTGGAAGAGATGGCCGAGACGGCGGTCGCCTTGCTCTCGAGCGACACGGATCGCCGGTGCTCCATCATCCGGGCGGCACGGGAAGAATGGCGGGCGCGTTTCACAATCGAACGGTACCAGTCCCAGCTAATGGAGGCTGTGGAGGCAGCGGCCAGGTGACAAGCTTGGGCTATGCTGTCCTGGTTTTCGCCCCCGGCAATTTACTGTACTCGGGGCGATAGACCTGCTCCCGAATAAAGGCGAGCACGTCAGAGGGGCGTTCTACGCGGGCAAGCTTCGAATCGAAGATCAGTTTCGCGACACGAGCCGCGGTCTTGATCTCCGTCTCCAGAATATTGGACTGCAACGGATAGAGCAGTCCTTGCTTGAACAAGTCGGCGGGAACCTGATCCGCGACCGCACGGGCAGCTTCGATGAACATCTGATCAGTCACGCGTGTTGCTTGTGTCGCGAAGACTGCCATTCCGATCGCCGGGAATATGTAAACATTGTTCGCTTGCCCGGGCAGGAATGTCTGCCCCTTGAAGTGGACGGGCGGAAATTGCACGCCGGCGGCGTAGATCGCCTTGCCGTTGGACCAGGTGTAGGCTTGCTCGGGCGTACATTCTGCCCGGTCGGTAGGATTCGAAAGTGCGAGAATGACCGGACGTTCATTGATCCGTGACATTGCTTCGACCACTTTCTGCGTAAACGTTCCGCCCACTGTGCTGGTTCCAATGAGCGTTGTCGGTTTGATGCTTTCGATAGCTGCCACGAGGTCCCGTGTGGGTGCGTGTTTGTGCGCGTAGGGTTTCTGGAAATCGACGAGATCGGCGCGAGTCGTTTCCAGCAGGCCGTTGACATCGAACATATAGACGCGATCCTGCGCCTGTTTGAGCGTCAGCCCTTCTTCGACCATGGCCGAGCATAACAGGCCGGCAAGACCAATACCCGCTGATCCCGCGCCGAAGAAAAAATATATCTCGTCGCTCAGTTTCGTACCCTTGATCTTCACGGCGTTGATCATGCCGGCGAGCACAATTCCCGCCGTGCCCTGCACATCATCGTTGTAGACGCAGTATTTGTCGCGGTAACGTTGAAGCAGGTGCACGGCATCTACGCCGGTCCAATCCTCGAAATGGATGCAGCACTTGGGGAACACTTCCTGGACAGCTTCCACGAACTCGTCGACGAAAGAATAGAGCTCCTCACTGGAGGGCCGTGCCTTCCGCATACCCAGGTATAAAGGATCGTGCAGATATTGTTCGTTATTCGTGCCGGCATCCAGATACATCGGCAGCAGATGTTGCGGCGGAACCCCGGCGCAGGCCGTGTATAACTGCAGTTTGCCGATCGGAATGCCCATGCCGTTGGCGCCCAGATCTCCGAGGCCGAGAATGCGGCCGCCATCCGTGACGCAGATAAACCGAATGTCTTGCTGGGGCCAATTCCTCAGGACCTCTTTCACCTTGCCGCGGCGGGCCATGGAGAGGTACATACCACGCGTCTGCCGGTAAATGTGTCCGAATTTGAGGCAAGCTTCTCCGATAGTCGGATCGTACACGATCGGCAGGAAGCGGGCCGGGTCGGACATAATCGTGCGATAGAAGAGTGTCTCGTTGTGGTCGAGCAGGTTGAGCAGGTAGATGTAGCGCTCGAGATCGGTTGGCTTCCCGGCGAGCTGTAACATTACCCGCTTCAGTTGCAGATCTTCCGTTTCTGTAACGTCGGGAACAAGCCCGACGAGCCCGAATGCCTCCCTTTCCGCTTCGGTGAAAGCCGTAGACTTGTTCAGTGACGGATCTTCGAGCAGTTCGATGCTGCGTTTAGGTGACGCTGTCATAAAGATATTCTCCTGTGTACTGTCTTAGTTGCCCGGTCTCCAAAACGGATTAGCCACGCATGCGCGCGGATGATTGATTGGAAACGGAAAATTATCTGCGCGCATATGTGCCCATCCGTGGCTCAACTTAGGAGACGTATGGGTGCACCATTTTCCTGGGATCAACGATGGAGTCAAACTCCGCTTCCCCCACATAACCCAGCTTGAGCGCCGCCTGCTTCAGGGTGAGGTCATTGTCCAACGCATAGTGGGCAATTCTGGAAGCTTTGTCATAACCGATTACAGGCGAAAGCGCTGTAACCAGCATCAGGGAACGGTCCACGTACTCTTTGATCTTCTTCACGTTTGGCTTTGTACCTTCGATCAGGAATTTGCGGAAATTGGTACAGCCGTCCGTCATGAGTGTGATCGAATTGGAGATGTTGAAGATCATCAGCGGCTTATAGACATTCATTTCCAGGTATCCGCCCGCGCCGCCCCATGCCACGGCCACATCGTTAGCCATGACCTGTACTGCAATCATGCTCAGCGCTTCGGCCTGAGTGGGGTTGACCTTGCCCGGCATGATTGAGGAGCCTGGCTCGTTGGCGGGAATGATCAATTCGGCGAAACCCGCCCGCGGGCCGCATGACATCAACCGGATATCGTTGGCGATTTTGTAAAGCGAAACAGCGAGAGTTCGCAGTTCACCCGAGAGTTGAACGAGCGCGTCGTGTGCGCCTTGAACGGCGAATTTGTTGGGAGCGCTGACGAATGGCAGGTTCGTGAGTTTCGCAATTTCTGCCGCGGCAGCCTCGCCGAATCCGGGTGCGGCGTTGATACCGGTGCCCACGGCCGTACCTCCCAGTGCAAGCCGGTACACACCTCTCAGCCCGCCTTCCATGCGTTCGAGGTCATCATCGAGCATACCGGCATAGCCGGACCACTCCTCACCGAGAGTAAGGGGCGTCGCGTCCTGCATGTGCGTGCGGCCGATCTTGATGATGTCCTTCCACTCTACGGATTTCGCGGCGATGGCATCGCGCAGCGTCTTCACCGCCGGCACCAGTCGCTCTCTTACATTCACCGCCGCGGCGATATTCATCGCCGATGGAAACGAATCGTTGGAGGACTGCGACATGTTGACGTGATCATTGGGATGGACGGGCGACTTGCTTCCGAGCAGCGTACCCGCCAATTGACAGCAGCGGTTGGAAATCACCTCGTTCACGTTCATGTTGAACTGGGTGCCGCTTCCTGTCATCCATACATGCAGGGGAAACATGTCGGTATGGCGGCCAGCCAGAATCTCGTCACAGACCTGAACGATCAACCGGTGCCGTTGATCATCGAGCCGCCCGTCCTGGTAGTTTGCATTGGCGGCAGCCTTCTTCAAAATGGCGTAGGCAGCGATCATCTCGCGCGGCATCAGATCACGCCCTATGCTGAAATGTTCGAGGGAACGTTGCGTCTGCGCGCCCCAGAGTGCATTCATCGGCACATCCACTTCGCCCAGACTATCCGTCTCTTTTCGAATGCCGCTTGGCGTCAGATTCCTCATCGCGCTCATTGACTTCCCCTCCTCAAGTGTCGATCCGTGAACGGACGAGATCAATTCCTTCTAGATCGAGATTTCGCGAAGGCAACTGCGGTTCCAAAAAAGATCCTGGTGGAGGTAAGCAGGATACAAAGCGCTAACGATCCCGAATTTCTCCTTGCCGGGGCATTTCACATTTCGAAAGCCTACGCCACTCAGAAGTGCACCACCATGCCAAAGCGCTCGAAACTCTCGCGATAACGCGTGTAAATTACTGTCTTTGTTAAGGTTAGGCAAAGATCATTCTTTTTTTCTGCCCGTTTTCCGGCACGTGCTCGTCGCCTGGCCGACATCACTGTCGGGAGGCTTGCGCTATCGCGGGTTGTACTCTACAAAGGAGAAAGGAAGTGGTTGGCGCGGCTTGGGGGCGCTCAGTCGCCGCGCTTAAATTCGCGCTCGACGCGGCGGATGTAATCCAAAGTCTCGGCGAATGGGGGCACGCCTCCATGCTTCTCCACGGCCTCCGGGCCGGCATTGTAGGCGGCGAGGGCATGGCGCAACAAGCCGTTGTATTTTTCCAAAAGGGAGCGCAGATACCGCGTGCCGGCATCCACGTTCTGGGCGGGATCGAAAGGATTTGCGCCCAGGCTCTGCGCGGTGGCGGGCATAAGTTGCATCAGCCCGACCGCGCCTTTGGGCGACACCGCGCGGGGCTGAAAACCTGACTCCGCTTTCATGACGCTGCGCACCAGGCTGGGTGGCAAACCGTATTTCACGGCTGCGGCATTCGCCAATTGTTCGGGGGCCAATTGTTCGGACGCGGGCGGTTTGGGAGCGGATGCGGTTGCTGTCGGAGCTGCAGCCGGAGGCATGGCCGACGTGGAAACGGCAACGTCCGGAGCACCAGGACGCTCCCAGGGCGCTATCGTCCCAGCCCGAGGCTGCGCTTCCTCGGCTTCAAAACCGCGTACTTCCGCGCTGTCGATTTCTATAGTGCCACCCGCCAGGTACAGCCTGACTTTGGTGCCCGCCTGTTCATGGCGGTCTACCCACAGCCGGCCACCGTTGGACAGCAGGGCGTACTCACCTGCAGACGCCAAGCCGCCGAACAATATAAGTAGAGCAAACGACCGCATGCGTACAACAGTACTATTGTGACGAAAAAACGGTCCTAATGGTGCAGGAGTTTTGTGGAAGGGTACCACCGAGCGAATAACCCAGGTTCAGAAACCGTGTTGGTTCAGACTACATCTGACGATCTGTTATCTTGTAAGTAGTTAAGGGGTATGCCTTTTTACATTCAGCCGATCCGGGAATTCCTGGTTCGGCCTGCATTGCCGCCGTCGCTGGCACGGTTAACACAATTGGCCTACAACATCTTGTGGAGTTGGGAGCCAATGATCCGAGCCGTTTTCCGGCGGCTGGACCCCGCTTTATGGCGGGATTGCGGTTACAACCCGGTGCTCATGCTGGGCCGGGTGTCTCAGGCCACCCTCAAGAAAGCCGCGGCGGACCCGCGGTACCTTGGTCTCTATAAACAAGCCTGCGATGCCTACGATGCCCGTACCCGCAAAGGCCCGCCACCGCCGGACGGAAAGTTGATCGCCTATTTTTCATTCGAATACGGGCTGACCGAATGCTTGCCGGTTTACTCCGGCGGCCTGGGCATCCTCTCGGGTGATCATCTGAAGTCATCAAGCGATAGTGATTTTCCGCTGATCGCCCTGGGCCTTCTTTACCAGCAGGGATATTTCCGCCAGATGCTAAACCCGGATGGCTGGCAGCAGGAACGCTACCCGACCAATGATTTCTATACACTGCCGCTGGTCCCAGTGACGGACGCGGATGGGGAGGATTTGAAGGTCACCGTTAAACTTCCGACCGGCAACGTGATCATCCAGGTCTGGAAACTGGAGGTCGGCCGGATCACGCTGTACCTGCTCGATACAAACATTCCAGATAACATCCTGCCGCAAGACCGTGATATTACCGACTCGCTGTACGGTGGCGATAACGACACCCGGATCCGCCAGGAGATCGTGCTCGGCATCGGCGGCATGCGGGCACTTAAGGCCATGGGTCTACGCCCGACGGTGTGCCACATGAACGAGGGCCACTCGGCCTTCCTGGTGCTCGAGCAGATCCGGCTCTACATGCGCGAAGACAATCTCACCTTCGAAGAGGCTCTGGAGGCAGCGCGCAGCAGTAATATTTTCACTACGCACACCCCGGTTCCGGCGGGCATCGACCTGTTCGATCCCGGCCTGATGTACCACTATTTCTCGGAGTACTGCGCCGAGGTCGGGATCGATTTTCAGTCGCTGATGGCTCTGGGCCGGCGCAATCCGCAAAATCGCGACGAGCGCTTCTCGATGGCCGTTTTAGCACTGAATATTTCGGCCTACCGCAACGCGGTGAGCCGGCTGCACCGGCAGATATCCCAGGAGATGTTCCACGAGATGTGGCCCAAGCTGCCGGTATGGGAGGTGCCCATCACATCCATCACAAATGGAGTACACTTGCCGAGCTGGCTCAACGGGGACCTGGCGCAGCTTTACGACCAATATCTCCAGCCGGACTGGCGGGAGCATCCCGATGATTCGGCGATTTGGGAGCAGGTGGCCGACATTCCCGACGAGGAACTGCTGGAAGTACACCGGCGGCGGAAACGCCGGCTGGTGAATTTTGTACGCGCCCGCCAAAGCGCCGCTGCGACGCGCCGGCAAGCGTCCGCGGCCGAGGTGCGCCGGTCGGCCGAAGTCTTGGACCCCAACGCGTTCACCCTGGGATTCGCGCGCCGCTTCGCCACTTACAAGCGGGCCACCTTGCTGTTTCGCGATGTGGAGCGGCTCAAGCGAATCCTCTTGAATAAGGATATGCCCGTGCAGGTTGTGATCGCGGGCAAAGCCCATCCGAAGGATCAGCCAGGCAAGAGTTTCATTCGCGAAATCGTGCAGCTCTCACGTGATCCCGACCTCTGGAAGCACCTCGTGTTCGTTGAAGATTACGACATGAAGGTGGCACGCGAGCTGGTTCAGGGCGTGGATCTGTGGCTGAATACCCCGCGACGCGGTGAGGAGGCCTGCGGCACCAGCGGCATGAAGGCGGCCATCAACGGCGTCCTGAACTTCAGCATCCTTGATGGATGGTTCGATGAAGCCTACGAGCACCTGGCAGGCTGGGCAATCGGAGAGCGGGAACCCTATTCCGAAGATCAGGATGCCTTGCACGCCAGCGCCATTTACTATCTGCTGGAAAACGAGATTGTGCCCATGTTCTATGAGCGCAAGGAGCAGACGCCTCGCGAGTGGATCCGTCGCGTGAAGCAGTCGCTTATGTACATCAGCCCGAATTTTGATTGCCGGCGAATGGTCCGCGAGTATATGAACGAGCTGTACGATCCGGCGCATTCGCAGCATGTCCGGCTGCTACAAAGCGATTTTCGCCTCATTCATGAGAAAGCCGAATGGAACACGCGAATTCGGGAGGTTTGGGACCGGGTACGGTTCGTGGAAGCCGGTCCGGGACCCGGCGGCACGGTGATGAGCGGCAAGCCGGTGCCCGTGCGGGCGGCCATCGATCTGGCGGGGCTCAATCCTCAGGACGTTCGCGTCGAAGTCGTGGTGGGCCGTGTGGACAGCAATGGCAATCTGGAGGATACAGAGGTACTAGTTCTCCCGCCCACCGAATTACAAGGGCCAGTAGCGATCTTCGAAAAGGATGTTGTGCCGGAACGCACCGGCCGCTTGGGTTATGCTTTGCGAGTGAGTCCGAATCATTTCGACGATCCACTCACTCGCCCATGTTCGAGTCTGCTTAAGTGGAGTTCAGTTTAAAAAACATACGTGCAAAATTCGCGAATTTGTGGTATATATAAGATTGAAGTAGTGGGCGGGTTCGGCTTTTTCCCGCAAAATCCCTTCGGTAACCCCAAGATTCCCCCGACGCTCCCGTCTGACGGTACGCGGTACCTTCCGGCGTGACGAAACGGGGTCACGCACAGGGCTTCGGGCTGGATTGCCGGACTCTAAAATGAGGTTCTCGCTCCACCGGAAACGGAGCTTTATCCCCAATGGACAGCGATCGTAAGTACAGACAGCCGGGGTACATGGATTCAGAACGCGAGGGCAAAGGTCCGCGCGAAGACCGGCCGAAACCACAAGGCCCGCGACCGCCTATCGACATCACTGGGCCGCGTCTTCCGCGCCTGGTCCAGCACGTTGCGGCATCGCGCTGCTTTAATTGCACCACGGCCCTGCCGCCCGATATCGATTTCAGCGGAATCTGTCCAAAGTGCCACGCCGAGCTGCACTGCTGTAAACAATGCGCCTTTTTTGAGCCGTCAACTCGCTTTCAATGCATGAAGCCGATTCAGGTGCGAATCGCTGTCAAGGACAAACGGAACGAATGCGCCCTGTTCTCTCCGCGAGTTACCGTGGCGCGCGAAGGCACGACTAACGGCCCCTCCGTCGCTCCTCCGCCCGCTGGCCCCCCTGCTCCCCGTAATCCGGAGGACGCCCGAAGCGCGTTCGACCGGCTCTTCAAGAAGTAAAAGTGAAAGAGGCCTTCCGGCCTGTCAGGGTTGGCCAGGCGCTTTAGGCCTTGCAACCGCAATGATGTTTCTTCGGCCCGACGGCAGGCGTGGACGCTTGCCCCACATGAGTGCCCGCGAACTGCTGTGTTCTAATTCGCTAACTGAAAATAGCTAACTTGACGAGGGCAGTAAAACCCCGTCATAGTTGAAAACCAGACAAACGCGAATTTGAGGCAGGACAAATTCGAAGGGGCAGCCGAAAAGACATGGTACGCGCGTGCTCGTTGCTTTTGGCCGTACTATGCCTAAAGAAATCTAGACCATTTTGCGATTAAAAAGTATGCGCAACCGACGTTGGGTAGTCGCAGTTCTTTTAGCGTACGCCGGAGCGGCTCGTTCATACGGCCAGGCTGGCGCGGTAACCAATCCGCTCACGGGAAATCAAGACGCGATTCGTGACGGGAGCGCCATGTATGAGGCACGTTGCGCGGCGTGCCACGGCGCCGGCGCCCGAGGCGCCGCCGGCGGATGTGACCTGACGGCCCTTTGGAGCGAAGGCGGCGCCGATCAACCACTTTTTCAGATTATCCGGCGCGGTATTCCCAACACCCTGAAGCCCCACAGTTTCGGACCGGATACGGAAGTGTGGGCCATACTGGCATACCTGAGTACTCTGGACACAGGGCCGGAACAGACTCTTCCCAGCAACGACCCCGCCACCGGCGAGCGGCTTTTTGGCGTCCATTGCCGCGGATGTCACTCCCTGAACGGCCAGGAAGGGCAACTCGGGCCGGACTTATCTCTTGTGGGATCAAGCCGGTCGCCAGCCGCGCTCGCGCATAAGATTCGCCACGCCAGCTCGTATATCGCCAGCATCTATGAGGGCGGTTATGTAACCGAGGGCTACCAGCCGGTCACGCTGGTTCCCGCATTGGGCGAGCGAGTCCATGCCGTGAAAAAAAACGAGGATGCCTTCTCCATCCAGATCATGGACACCACAGGCCGGATTCGCGGTTATAAGAAATCCGATCTCGAGTACTTCCATGATGACGACAGCTCGCTAATGCCGGATTTCGATCCCGAGAAGCTGCCGGATCCCGACTTGAAGAACCTGGTGGCGTACCTCTCGACGCTCCGTGTCAAAGCACGGACAGGCGCGGAATAGGGCCAAGCCGTGAAGCGGATCATGCTGCTCCTGGGCGCCATGGCCGGCCTTGCCAACGCCCAAGTCTCTTTTCAGGACCTCCTAGACGGGCAGATGATGGATCCGACACGCTGGCTGACGTATTCGGGCGATTTGACTGGCCGGCGCCATACTCCGCTGGTCCAGATCACGCCCGCGAACGTTACCCGGCTTACGCCTCAATGGACCTTCCAGACGGATCTTTCGCCGTACATGTCTACCGGCCGGTCCGGCGGGCTCCAGAGCGTTCCCCTGGCAATCGATGGCGTCCTTTATTTCGCAGGCCCAAATAATGTTGTATGGGCGATCGATGGGCGCAGCGGCCGCCAGATCTGGCGATACCGCCGCGCGATGCCCGCGGACGTTCCCTCCACTACGACCCGCGGAGTGACCCGGGGACTCAGCGTGTTGGGGAACCGCCTTTTTCTAGCTACGCTCGACGCCCACATGATTGCGCTCGATATCCGGACCGGCAAGCTGGTGTGGGATACCACAATGGAGGACTACCACAAATTCTTCAGCGCGACCTCCGCTCCGCTGGTAGTCGGCGAGAACACGGTGGTAGCGGGCATAGGCGGAGGCGATCGCGGAGCGCACCGCTTCTTCCTCGATGCCTATGACGCGCGCACCGGCTACCGTCTGTGGCGCTTTTATACTGTGCCGGCGTCAGGTGAACCCGGAAGCGAGACTTGGCCAAACGAGCAGGCGACGGAGCGCGGCGGCGGCGCAACCTGGACCACAGGCAGTTACGATCCCGAATTGAAGCTCATTTATTGGGGTACCGGCAATCCTTACGGCAGCGGAGAAACGCGCCCTGGAGACAACCTTTATACATCATCGCTGCTGGCTCTGGAGGCTGAGACCGGCAAGCTGCGATGGCATTACCAGGTGGTACCCCACGATACTCATGACTACGATGCCACGCAGATACCCGTGCTGGCCGATGTCGAGGTTGCGGGCCGTACACACAAGGCGCTGTTGTTGGCGCCCAAGTCGGGTTACCTGTACGTTCTGGACAGGACGAACGGCGAACTGCTGGCCGCGCACCCGATGGTGGAAAGCGCCAAAAACTGGGCCAGCGAAATAGAACCGGGCGGTCGCCCGGTGCTTGGGCCTGATGACGGAACGCGATGCCTCCCGGATATTCACGGCGGCTCGAATTATTGGCCGCCCTCGTACGATCCGATGCTGGGCCTGTTCTTTGTAACGGTCCACGAGGTGTGCGAGATTTTCAACCAGGCGCGGCCCGGCGAAGTATCCGGAGCGCCGGGAAGCTGGACCATCGGCGGAGCCGGTTTTGCCGCCCTGCGGGCTTTCGAACCCCTCACCGGAATGATGAAATGGGAATACCGCTATCCGCCCTCGAACTTCGGCCTGACTGGAGTCAGCCAGGCACGCAGCGGCGGCGGGATCGGACTCTCCGGGGGAGTTCTGTCTACGGCCTCCGGGCTGCTTTTCACCGGCGATAACGAGGGCAACTTCATTGCGTTCGATTCGCGCACCGGCATACCGCTCTGGCACTATCAGACGGGCTCCCCGGTTTGGGGTTCTGCCCCCATGACATACATGCTCGATGGCAAACAGCACGTCCTTATCGCGGCCGGGCTGACACTAACCGACTTCGCCCTCTCCGATCCGCTGCCGAGCCGGCCTCAGACCCACAAGCCGGCTCCCGAATAGGACGATCACCGATCGGAGCCGCGACCGTGAGGGAGCGCCCATGCTCGTGTCAGCTCAGTGACGATCTCACTTCGATTCCGCCGCTCCGTGACAGTCGCGGCTGCGCCTGAAGCACCGCCATGATAGACTTTGTAGGCTCGCATGCAGCGCAGGTTCACCACCTACGAGGAGTTCTGGCCCTTCTACCTGCGCGAGCACTCCGATCGGGTTACCAGGGTGCTTCACTTCGCAGGCACGAATCTGGCGCTTGGCGCCATCTTCGTAGGAATCCTGGTGAACCCGTGGTGGCTGCTGGCGGCGGCGCCCGCGGGGTATCTATTTGCGTGGGCGGGACACCTGTTTTTCGAGCGAAATCGTCCCGCTACCTTCAGTTATCCCCTATGGTCTTTACGTGCGGATTTTCGCATGTGGGGTTACATGTGGCGCGGGCGGCTGGACCCGGAGTTGCTCCGGGCCGGTCAAGGCCAACATCCGGAAACGGAGGAGCTGAAACCGGCGGTAGAACCTAAACGTCACCATACTTCTAGCCGCAGATGAGATTCAGCCGCAGATAAGATTCATTTTTCGCATGTTCTCTCGCGTGTTTCTCCTGACTTCCGTTGCGCTCGGAGCGGCTTCCGCAGCGCGCAGCGAAACCCTTCTCGAATTGGGCTACCGCCAGATGTACAACCTGCAATTCGATGAAGCTCATCGCACCTTGGCCACATGGCAGACCGCGAATCCCAATGATGCGCTCGGACCTGCTTCGGATGCCGCGGCGTATCTGTTCACCGAGTTCGACCGCCTCCATATCCTGCAATCGGAGTTCTTCGTTCACGAGGAGCACTTTTATACGGATCGCCGGCTCACGCCGGATCCGGTAATGAAGCAAAAGTTCGAAACGGGCCTCGACAAAGCGATCACGCTGGCAAGCCGCACACCCGATGACCCGAACGCTCGGTTTGCTCTGGTGCTGGCGCACGGACTCCGTTCCGACTACCTGGGTCTGATCGAAAAACGCTATCTGCCCGCCTTCAAGGAGATGAAAGTCGCGCGGGGTTTGTCGGAACAATTAATCGCGGCTCACCCCGAATACGCCGACGCTTGGATCGCCATTGGTGTCGAGAACTACATGCTGAGCCTCAAGCCGGCAGCGTTGCGCTGGCTGCTACGCCTGGGAGGCGGCGAAACAGATCGCGGGGTCGGACTGGAGAAGCTCCGGATAACTGCGGAAAAGGGCCATTATCTTCTGCCCTTCGCACGTCTGCTGCTGGCCGTCGCGGCGCTGCGGGAACACCAGACCGACCGCGCTCGTGACATTCTGGCCGAACTGGCCAAGGAATATCCCCACAATCCGCTGTACCGGGAAGAACTGGCGCGTCTGTACGACAGGACCGCTCCCTGACGCGGCTCCGAATCTGGTCTTACCGCTGCGAGCGGCGCGGCTCAAAGAAGGCGCGCAGAAGGTCCACGCACTCGGCGGCGAGCACTCCTTCCACGATCTCGACGGAATGATTCAACAGCTCCGAATCGGCCAGGCGGAACTTGCTTCGCACGCCGCCGAAGCGCAGGTCGCGCGCGCCGAACACGAGCCGCCGGACGCGGGCAGCCACCAGTGCTCCGGCGCACATGACGCATGGTTCGAGGGTGCAGCATAGAGTTGCCGCCGGTAAGCGATAATTCCCAATCGCGGCAGCGGCTTCGCGCAGCGCGAGGATTTCGGCGTGGGCCGTCGGGTCATGGCGAGCAATAGGCGAATTCCAGCCCCGTCCCACGATTTCGCCGCCCACCTCGACGACCGCTCCCGCCGGCACTTCACCACCGGCGGCAGCCTCGCGGGCGAGGCGCAAGGCTTCGCGCATCAGGAGTTCGTCCGGGGCCACTGGCTTATAATACGGGTTCGATGCCGGAACTTGAAATTCATCACGAGGCGGAACATGCCATCGACCCGATGGGCCAGCGAGTCGGTGTGATGGCGGCGGTCTTGGCCGTTGCGCTCGCGATCGTGAGCATCAGCTCGCATCGCACACACACCGAAGCCATCATTCACAAATCCACTGCCAACGATAAGTGGGCGCAATATCAATCCACCCGGGTTAAGTATCACAGCCTGGAATTGGGCGAAAACCTCGTCGATGTGGTGGGCGCGAATGGCGAACGGGCCAACCGCATGCTGGCCGATTACAAACGCCAAAAGGTAAAGTACGAAAAAGAAGGGAAAGAGATCATGGAGGAGGCGCGGCGGGCCGATGAAGCAGCCGAGACCTCGGAGCGCCGCGCCCTGCGCTTCGATTTCGGTGAAGGACTGCTGGAGATCGCGCTGGTGGTAACTTCCCTGTATTTCATCTCACACAAAAAGATGTTCCCGTTGATCGGAGTCATTGCGGGAATCGCCGGGGCGGCGCTGGCGCTCGCGGGACTTTTCATTTAATTCCTATTAATGCCGGAAGTGGCGCACACCGGTGAAGACCATGGCGACGCCCAATCGGTCTGCCGCCTCGATCACTTCATTATCCCGCACAGATCCACCCGGTTGGATGAATGCGGTCGCGCCGTGTTTGACCCCTTCTTCGATGCCATCCGGAAAGGGAAAGAACGCGTCGGAAGCCACTACGGTACCTTCCAGCGGCAGGACCGCCTTCATGGCGCCGATCTTCACCGAATCCACGCGGCTCATCTGGCCCGCGCCGACGCCCACAGTCTGCCCCGGCCTCGCGTAAACGATAGCGTTCGACTTCACGTGTTTGGCAACCTTCCAGCCGAACTCCAGGGCTCTCCATTCCTCGTCGGTGGGCGCGCGCCGGGACTTGACTTGAGTGGTGCTGCGATCGAGCCTGGCGCAGTCCGCGGTCTGGACGAGGAAACCGCCCGATATGGACTTCACGACCAAGGGGTCAAGTCCAGGAGAAACATGCAGCAACCGCAGCTGCTTCCTGACAGCGAGCACCGACAGGGCCTCGGAATCGTAACCGGGCGCGGCAATCGCCTCGATGAAACTCTGCGAGACCCTGCGGGCAGTCTCGGCATCGAGAGGCCGGTTGAAGCCGAGGACGCCACCGTAGGCGGAGACGGGGTCGCATTCGAAGGCGCGGGCATACGCTTCAGCGAGCGAATCCTGCTCGGCGCAACCGCACGGGTTGGTGTGCTTGATGATCACTGCCGCGGCGCGGTCGAACTCACAGGCAAGCTGCCAGGCGGCATCGAGATCGACCAGGTTGTTGTAAGAGAGTTCCTTGCCCTGCAACTGATCGGCGCCCGCTACGCCACAGCCCCGGCGGCCGTAGAGCGCGGCTGATTGGTGCGGGTTCTCGCCGTAGCGGAGCGATGCGATCTGGGGCGCGCGCACGTTTAGATCGAGGGGAAGCGGCCCCGGATTATCCTCACGCTCCAGGCGGGCGCTGATGGCTACGTCGTAATCGGCGGTAGTGCGAAAAGCCTTGCGCGCCAAGCGCCATTTCGTTTCGAGCGACAGCGCCCCGCCGCTCGCCCGTATTTCGGCAACGATGGGTCCGTAATCGTCAGGCGAAACCACGACCGCCACATCCTGGTAATTCTTGGCGGCCGCGCGAATCATGGTTGGGCCGCCGATATCGATATTCTCGATCAGCTCCTCGCGAGAAACACCGGGCCGGGCGGCGACCTCCTCAAAACGGTAAAGATTTACCACGACCATATCGATGGGGGCGATCCCCTGGCCGGCCAAGGCCTGCATATGCTCGGCCCGGCCACGGATGGCGAGAATGCCGCCGGCGATTTTGGGATGCAAAGTCTTCACGCGGCCATCCAGCATTTCGGGAAACCCAGTGACGTCGGCGACTTCGGTGACAGGCGAACCGCTTTCGCGAATCAGGCGTGCGGTACCGCCCGTCGAGACGAGTTCCGCTCCGAGCGCGATCAGCTCGCGAGCGAAGTCGATGATTCCGGTTTTATCGGTGACGCTAATCAACACGCGACGGATTGTGCTCATCTACAAGGAACGATAGCAGAGTGAATCGGTCAGCGGGCGGAAAGTAAAGAAACTAACCCGGTAGAGGCTGACAACTCCGCCGGCTACAGCAGTCGGGCTTCCCGCATCGCCTGATTTACATCATTTACAGATCCTGCGGACGCGCGGCACGGAGCGTGCGGGCGATCCAGTTGGCGTGTGGGAGCCCGCTCGCCTTGATGGCAGCAATTTCCCGCTCGAGGTCGTATTTCCACCCTACGGATTTGGGGCGTCCCATCATCGATCAGCAAGTACGAAGCGCGGGGATCGCCGTCAAGGGGCTGGCCGACGCTGCCTGTGTTGATCACCATAAACCTGGCCACCTGCCGCACAAATGGCTGGTGAATATGGCCGTAGACGGCCATCGGCTGGCAAAGGGGCAAATACGCCAATTGGAGTTCCGCGTCGGTTGCGCCCGCGAATGGCGAGCGTCAGGCGTTGGTGGGGCTGGCATGTACCAAGCCCACCGGAGGATGCATGAAAGCGCGCGGCAACGCGCCGAGCCAGGCGATTCGCTGTTCACCCAAAGCTTCGCGGGTAAACGCCGTCATCTCGCGCACGGCGTCCCAAAGTGATGGCGGCGCCGACGATTGCTTTGCAAAATCCTCCAGCGTCTCGGGCCTTGCGACCGCTTCGTCCGTATTACCGAAGACACCCGGCCAGCCCAGATCACGAACGCGGTCCACCACTTCAGCAGGACTCGATCCGCCGCTGACGAGGTCACCTCCGTGCAGGACCAAATCGGGTGAGGTCTCGCGCAAATCCGCAAGCACGGCTTGGAATGCCGTAAGATTGTCATGAATATCAGAGACGATCGCAATCCTCATCGGCGCATGTTTCAACCTATCTTAGCGGCTGGCGCCAACGGTGGCAGAGTGGATCGGCGGCGGGTCAGCCTCACCCTCCGGACGCTTTGCGCGCCTTCGTATTGCCTGCTCGTGGCCGCTTTAGCTTGCGCAGCCTCAGGCCCGCCGCAACGCATTATTTCCGTATCACCGGCTGTCACGGAGCTACTCTACGGCATCGGAGCGTTCGATCGCGTGGTCGCCGTGACCGATTACTGTTTGTATCCGCCCGAAGCCAGAGCGTTGCCGAAAGTGGGCGGGTGGGCTACACCGAGCGTCGAGAAGGTGGCCAGCTTCCGTCCCGACCTGGTCGTTCTTGCGGATGCGCAGGCCCCTTTCCTTGAAATGCCCTTAACACAACTGGGAATCCCCACAGCCATTTCGCGCAGCCAGACCCTTGATGATGCGTTTGCGGCGATGATAACGCTCGGCAAAGCCACAGGAAACGTGCGCCAGGCCGAGCGACTGGCCGCGCAGACCAAGGCGGCGCTGGAGACCGTCGCAAAGCGCGCCGCGCACCTGCCGCGTCGTTCCGTGCTGTGCGTGGTGGATCGGACGCCGGGCACTCTGCGCGATTTGTATGCCGTTACCGAAGGCAGCTTCCTGGCGGAATTGATTGCCATCGCCGGTGGCAAGACGGCCGGCGCTGTTTCCCGCCTCGGGTATGCCAAGATCAGCCTGGAAGCGCTGCTGACCATGAATCCGGATGTTGTCCTTGACATCATGCCCGCATCTCAGAACAATGGCGGATCCCATCCTGAAACGGCCTGGCGCGAATTGCCCGAAATCAACGCCGTACGGCACGGCCAGGTGTACGTGGTTCGCGACGAGTTCGTGCCGCATGATTCGCAAATGGTCGCCAAGACGGCGGTGCTATTCGCCCGCCTGTTGCACCCTGAAGTGCCGGTCCGTGAATGGGAAAACCGGTGAAGTTTATCCTCGAAGCGCGGGCCCTCGAATTCGCCTATCCTTCCGGCCCGCCGGTGATTCGAGGCGTCTCGCTGGGCGTGCCCTCGGGCAAGCTGTGTGCGGTCATTGGCTCGAACGGATCCGGCAAATCCACGCTGGTGCGCCTTTTCGCGGGACTGCTGGCGCCCGGTAGCGGCGAGATTCTGCTGGATGGCATCCCGCTAGGCCGCATGGCGCGTCGCGAAGCGGCCAGACTTCTCGCCTACGTTCCGCAAGCCAACAACCTGGCGTTTCCCTTTACTGCGCTCGAAGTGGTGCTGACCGGCCGCAGCCCTTATACGCCGCGATTCCGCTTCGAGGATCAGCGCGATCGCGAGCAGGCCATCCGAACCCTGGAAACGGTCAACGCCGGACACCTGGCCGCCCGGCGTGTTACGGAACTCTCCGGCGGCGAGCGCCAGATGGTCTCCGTGGCTCGCGCCCTGGCGCAAAGTCCGCACTGCCTGCTGCTCGACGAGCCTTCCGCCGCGCTCGATCTGAAGCACCGCGCAGCTCTGGTGCGCGCCCTTGTGGCCCTACGCGAAGCGCGGAGCTTGACCACACTCGTGGTTACTCACGACCTCCAACTGCTCGACCCAGCCTTCGATTATGTATTCGCGCTTTGCCAGGGGGAACTGGCGGCGCAAGGCCCGCCCGCCGAAGTGCTTACCGATTCCGTCCTGTCCGCAATCTACAGCGATCCCTACGTGCGCACGCGCCGTGTAGATGGGCGCACGCTGGTCTGGTCCAACTGATGCAGAGCGTGATCCAAACTCCCGCCGGGGCACGCTTCTGGAGAGCGCTCGTGGTGTTGACGGCGGTGCTGGCGGCGCTCGCCATACTCGGGCTGTGGGCAGGCAGCCGCAGCATGGACTTCACAGCGCTCCGCTCCGACGAAGCCGTGCGTGTTCTGTTCTTTCGTCTACGCCTGCCGCGCGTGGTTATGGCCGCTCTTGTCGGTTCCTCTCTGGCGATTGCCGGCGCAGCCCTGCAGGCCCTGTTTCGCAATCCGCTGGCGGATCCCGCCACTTTGGGTGTGTCCGGCGGAGGCGCCGTGGGGGCGGCTATTGCCATTGCACTCGGATGGCAGGAGCGCGTCTCCGGAGTACCGCTGGTATTCCTCGCATCTTTCGGCGGCGCGCTCGGCGCTTTTTTGTTGGTCCACAGGATCTCGCGCACGGGCTCGCTTCTTTTACCGGGCGCCCTCCTGCTGGCTGGCGTCGTGGTGAATCTCATCGCGTCGGCCGCGGTGCTCACCATTCAATACGTGACCGACGCCTCGCGCGCGCTCCAGATTCTGCGCTGGCTTATCGGCAGCCTGGATGTAATCGGCTTCGACATCATCTGGCGGATGCTGCTATTCCTGGTCCCCTGCTGGCTCGTGTTGCTGGCGCTCGCGCGCGACCTGCACCTACTGGCTATGGGCGACGACACAGCAGCATCGCTTGGCGTGAACGTAGCACGCACTGAACTGTTCGTCCACCTGGTCTGCTCGCTGCTTGTGGGTGTGACGGTGGCGGTCGGCGGCGCCATCGCATTTGTGGGCTTGATCGTCCCCCATGCCGTGCGGCTGCTGTTCGGCGAAGATGTGCGAATCGTGCTGCCCGGCTCACTGCTGCTCGGCGCGGCCTTCCTCATCGCCGCGGACCTGGTCGCGCGAACCGCGCTAGCTCCCAACGAACTGCCCGTGGGCGCGATCACGGCTCTGTTAGGTGGGCCGGCGTTTCTATGGCTGTTGCATCGGCGGCAGCGGTATTCGGCCTTGTGACCGTATCCAGCCGCTTTTTCTGCAGATCATCAAGCTGCTTTACAAGAGGCTCGACGAGAGGATGTTGGGCCAACAGAAACTGAAGCAAGAGCAGGATCGCGGCGGCTCCTATCAACTGCACGTAGAGGTGGCTCCATAACCCACGTTTTCCCTGCATGCGGGGCTTGCCGGTTCCGGCGGAGCGTGCCATCCTCAAGCCTCTTGGGAGAAGTGTTTTGGGTTAGTAAAACGTTTCACCGGCAACGAAATTCAGGCAAGCGCGGTGCGATTGCGGCTCGGCACGGCGTTGCCTCCAACGAATGGTCTTTGGCGCCGGCTATGTCCCCGACGTCGTCCTAATTTCCGGGGCTTCGCGGCGTCGGCGACCGCTCAGCAAATACGCGGCCGCGCGCAGTTCCAGCAGCGGGTCGGCGGATGGCTCGATGCCATCCAGCCGCGGGACCGGGTCGAAGATGAGGTATTTCTGCTTTCGCGCATCGTCTGAGGCCTTCTCCGTCAGAGTGATCGATCCGAAATGCAGAAGAGGCCGCCCGGCTGGCCACCGAATCGTGGCATCGTCCACGACATCGCCCTCGGCGGCGATCTGCACGTAAATGTCAAAACGGATAGGGCCTGCGGCTATGCGTTCGGTCAATTCGTCAAACAGGTAGTTGGCATCTTTAGCCCTGGCGGCTTCTTCGGTGAGGTGCTCGATTCCTGCCGCCGGTGAAATTCGATAACGTCCGTAGCGCGAGATGCCCTCCCCGTTGGTAAAGCTCATGGTCGTCACGCCGAAATAGGCTTCCTTCGCGAAGCTCGCCGGACTGGGTTTGGGTGTTTGCACGAAGGCCAGCGCCGCTGGATGTCTCTTCAGGAAGACTTCCATAGGAGACGGAGATGCCTTGGACTGAGTGCTGGCAGCACGGAGGAACTCCAGGAACTCCTCCCCGGTTCGTGTCGGGAATCCGTCTGTGGAATGGCCGATGATGTCGGTGTGAACGTGATCAGCGAGATGAAAACGGATGGCGAGCCCACGCGGATTGGAGTTCGGATCGTTATCGGGAACATTCGGAATGCCCGTCGAATCGGAGAAGCGGGCGGTTACGGGGGTGGACGCGCGCGTGGCGTGCGGCGCTCGAGTCAGAGACCCAGCTTCCGTGGAAGGCTTGAAGCTGCCCGTCAGCAGAACGCCCTTGGCGTGAGCCGGTCGAAAGCCGGGGTGCCGTCCGAAAATGACATCGAATTGATCAAGCAGATCCTTGGCGAGTTGGATGACCGTCTTATCAGACGGAAGTGGCATGTTTGGTCCTCACGTAGGTTAATAGAATACCCCAGTGATGGGAAATTCTAAGAAATAGTTGCCGGAAATACTTGTTACCATCTGAACGGGTTCGTGAGGTTACGATCACTCACTCAAGAGAATACCCGATACTATGCACCGAACCATTCGTCGTCACAATGTCACTGCCCACGCCCGGGAGCGAGCGGACGAACTCAAGTTCAGTCGCGCGCAGCTCCAAAAGTTCAGCGAAGGACTGGCCGGACACATCGTGCTGCCTCAGGATGCGGCCTACGATTCCGCCCGCGAAACCTTTATGAAGGCTTTCCAGCACTTTCCGCAGATCATTGTGTACTGCGCGGGGTTCAGCGACGTCGTGGCTTCGATCCACTTTGCGCAGGACGTCGGTTTGCACCCCGTGTGCCGCTCGGGTGGCCACAGCACCGCGGGATACTCCGTGAACGACGAAATGGTGATCGACTTCTCAAACATCAGCTACGTAAGAGTCGAGCCGAAGAACGAATCGGCGCTGGTGGGGGCCGGCTCCAATTTCGGCCACGTAAATTCCGAGATGGATCTTTATGGGCTGCACGTGCCGGGCGGTGGCTGCCCCACGGTTTGCGTGGGCGGGTTCATGCAGGGCGGCGGCTACGGATTCACCTCTCTGATGTTCGGCATGAACTGCGACTCGGTAACGGGCGTACAGATCGCGCTGGCAGACGGCCGGATCGTGACCGCCAACGCCGGCGAGCACGAAGATCTTTTCTGGGCGGTTCGCGGCGGCACCGGCAATAACTTCGGAGCGCTGCTGGAGATCGAATATGGTTTGAGGAAACTTGGGCCGCTTTGGGGCTTCGGATTCAAGTGGCCTCTTAAGGAAGATAAGCAAGCGTCTGCCGCCGCCGAGGCCCTCGCCGTGTGGCAGAGCCACTTCACGGGAGACGCAGCGCCGCCGCACGTTGGTCAGCAGGCCTTGCTGGTCCGCACGAAAGAGAAACCGGATGGGACGGAGCTTGGGCAGTACTTCGTAATCCGAGGCATGTACAACGGGTCGGAAGCCGCTTGTCGCAAGGCGCTAGACCCTCTGTTCGCTTTGTTGCCGGCGGAGAGCTATTGCGACATCTGGCAAGCCGGTTCGTACCGGGAGTTGAACGGCTATCTTTTGAACTATCCGACGGAATTACCGGCGAACGTGCCTCCTTCGGCGCGCTCGCTGGCCAAGTCTCATATCGTCGCCCGCAGCCTGACTGCGGCGGAGTGGGGACGGATTATCGAGTTGTTCCGGGCTTCGCCCAATCAGAGCAATTTTATCGCACTCGAAGCTTATGGCGGCGCCATCAATGCGCCGGCGCCGGATGCGACGGCTTTCTGGCACAGGCGGGCGGCCATGGACGTGTTCCTGTTTTCCTTCTGGCTCGACGAGAATCATCGCGAGACTGCCCGAGCGTATGTCGCGGATTTCGACCGCCTGGTGGGGCCACTATCCAACGGACACAGTTATCAGAACTACCCCAACCCCGACAACAAGGATTTCGGAAAGATGTACTTCGGCGGAAATCTCAAACGATTGGTTGAGGTGAAGGGGAAGTACGATCCGGGGGATTTTTTCAGATTTCCGCAAGGGCTGCCAGCGAGCTAGTGCCGAAAGCCAACCGCCGGGCCGCCCCCGCTACGGCGTTATCATCGTTACTGATGAAACCGCTGGTGGTACTTCTGGCTGCCGCCGCCCTTATGCCTGACCTCTCCCAACTCAAGCAAATGAGCGCGCGATTTGCGCCTGTGAAATTGAACACTGATTCTTCTGTGCTTTCCGCCGGAGACCGGCAAGCTCTTGGGAAAGTGATGGATGCCGCGCGAATCCTCAACTTCGTCTTTATGGATCAGCTCTGGGCCGGCGACCGCGCTCTGTACGGAAAGCTCCAAAAAGACACAAGTCCGCTGGGGAAGGAGCGGCTGCATTATTTCTGGCTGAACAAGGGACCGTGGTCGGATCTGGATGGGCACACCGCGTTCCTTCCGGACGTGCCCGAGCGCAAACCACTCGGCGCCAATTTCTACCCCGGGGACATGAGCCGCGAAGAGTTTGAGGCGTGGGTGAAGACGCTGAGCCCCGCCGACCGGCAGCAAGCCGAAGGGTTTTTCACACTGATCCGGCGCGATGGAAACCGGCGGCTCACCCTGGAGCCTTACAGCAAGGCGTACAATGCGGACCTGGTTAAAGCCGCTGGCCTGCTGCGCGAAGCAGCGGCGCTCACTGAGAACGCATCGCTCAAGAAATATCTGACGCTGCGAGCCGACGCCTTTCTCTCCAACGATTATTACGCAAGCGACGCAGCGTGGATGGAGTTGGACGCGCCGCTCGAAGTCACCATCGGCCCCTACGAAACCTACAACGATGAGCTGTTCGGCTACAAAGCGGCGTTCGAGGCCTACGTGACCATTCGCGACGACAGAGAGACCGACCGGCTGAAAGCCCTCAGCGCGCATCTGCAGGACGTGGAGAACACGCTGCCTATCGACGCACGCTACCGCAATCCGAAGCTGGGGGCGCTGGCGCCGATTCGAGTGGTGAACGAGGTGCTCGCCGCGGGCGACGGCGCGCATGGAGTGCGAACAGCCGCTTTCAACCTGCCGAACGATGAGCGCGTAGTGCACGAAAAGGGTAGCAAGCGGGTGATGCTGAAGAATATCCAGGAAGCCAAATTCAAGACGATTCTGCTGCCTATCTCGGACCGCGTGCTGTCGAAAAGTGCCCGTGCCGATCTGAGTTTCGATTAGTTCTTCATCCATATCCTGGCACACGAACTGAGCAACGGCATCGGACCGCAGCAGAACCAGGTGAATGGGCGCGCCACTTAGCCGCGTCAAGAATTGAAGGAAATTTAAGCCACCATCGA
>CAZKVF010000375.1:0-5867 GCA_964556085.1 uncultured Solibacteraceae bacterium | reverse complement strand
CTTGCGCGAAGCAGATCACGGAAAACCTGGCGCGCCGCGCCTTCCGCCGGCCCGTCACTGCCGAGGACATGGACCGCCTCATGCCGTTCTACGAAACAGGGCGCGAAAACGGCGGCAGCTTCGATCAGGGAATCGAGCAGGTGGTGGCGGCGGTGCTGGTCAGCCCCGACTTTTTGTACCGCGCAATCCGGGGGCCCAAGAACACGCCCGCAAACGCCGAGTTTGCTCTCACCGACCTCGAGTTGGCCTCCCGGCTTTCCTTCTTTCTGTGGAATACCGGTCCGGACGAAGAGCTTCTGAAGCTCGCCGCGGCCGGAGTGCTCACCCGACCCGGAGTGGTGGAGAAGCAGGTGAGGCGCATGCTGGCCGATCCGAAAGCTTCCAGCCTGGTCACCAGTTTCGCCATGAAGTGGCTCACGCTCGATTCGCTCGATTCGGTACATCCCGACGCGGCCTTGTTTCCGGCATTCAACGAACAACTGCGCCACGATTTTTCCAAGGAAGCGGAGGAGTTCGTCGGCAGTATCCTCTTGCAGGACCGCAGCGTGCTGGATCTTCTCACTTCCGATCACACGTTTCTGAATGAGCGGCTGGCGCGGCTCTACGGTGTTCCGGGTGTCATCGGCAATCAATTCCGCGAGGTCGCGCTGCCCGAAAAGGAGCGCGCGGGCCTGTTGGGCAAGGGCGCGGTGGAGATGCGCACTTCGTACGGCGACCGCACTTCGCCCGTCTTGCGCGGAGCGTGGGTGCTCGATAAGTTGCTGGGCACGCCTCCAGCGCCGCCCCCTCCGAACACCGCTACCGACCTTTCTCAAAAAGCGGGAGAGGCGCCGAAGACGGTGCGGGCTCGGCTTGAACAGCACCGGGACAAAGCGGTATGCAAGCAGTGCCACGGCGTGATCGATCCCACCGGCCTCACTCTGGAGAATTTCGATGCCATCGGGCAGTGGCGAACTACTGACCGCCAGGCGAATGCCCCGATCGACGCCAGCACCGTGCTGCCGAACGGCGTCGCCATCAACGGCCCCGTGGAGCTCCGAGCGCAACTGGTCGCCCGGCCGGCTATGTTCGCGCAGGCAGTCACCGAGAAACTCATGATGTACGCGCTGAACCGGCAGTTGGAATACTTCGATATGCCGCAGGTTCGTGGGGTAGTCCACGCGGCGGCAAAAGACAATTACAGGTTTTCTTCGATCGTTTTGGGCATCGTCAATACCGATGCGTTCCGTAAACAGGGCGCCATTAAATAAGCGGTCAGCTTTCAGCCTGACACGTTGGCGGCTGATAGCTGATAGCTGATAGCTGGTTTTAGGAGACCTCATGTTCCTCACGAAGAAACACATTGCGCGCAGAACGGTACTGAAAGCCGCGGGAGTAAAGTTGGCGCTGCCGTTCCTCGACGCCATGGTCCCCGCCGGCACGGCTCTTGCGCAGACTGCCGCTGCCCCCAAGCTGCGCACTGCCTTCTTCTACATTCCGCACGGCGCCATCATGTACAACACCTCGCACGGGCCGGCCATGGATAAATGGACGCCCAGCGGTTCCGGCGCCGATTTCAAGCTCAGCCCGATTCTCGCCTCGCTCGAACCTTACAAGAAATATGTGACGTCGTTCGGCAACCTCGAAAACGCCGCTACCGCGGGATCGGTGCATACCTTCAATCCGGCGACGTGGCTTAGCGCTACCCGTCCGGATACCGGCGGCCCCAAAGCGCACATGGCCACTACTCTCGATCAGGTGATCGCCAAATTCATCAGCCAGGACACGCCGCTGCCTTCGCTGGAACTGGCTTCTGAAACCACCTCTCAGATTGCGGCGGGCGGCGGCGGCTCGTACACCACTTTGTCGTTCCGCGATGCCGACTCTCCTCTGCCCATGGAGTACAATCCGCGCAAGGTCTTCCTCGAACTCTTCGGGGAAGGCGACACGGCGCAGGAACGCGCGGCGATCAGTCATAAGACCAGCAGCCTGCTCGATCTGATTATGGATCGCACCAAAAAGCTCCAGAGCGAACTGGGCAGTGCCGACCGCACGGTTCTCGACGGGTATCTCGACAGCGTTCGCGAAATCGAGCGGCGCACCCAGATGGCGTCCGCAAAGGGTCTTTCGGGGCTGAAGATTCCCAATGCTCCGGAGGGCGAACTGGACAAGTTCGATGAGCAGGTGAAGCTGATGTTCGACCTGCTCGCGCTCGCCTTGCAGGCCGACCTGACGCGCGTCGCTACCTATATCATGGTGGCCGAAGGCACCAACCGGACTTACAACCACGTCGGGGTTCCGGACTCCTTCCACCCCGTCTCCCACCACGCCAACGATCTGGAGCGGATCAACAAGCTGGTGAAAATCCAGACCTGGCACCTGGAAAAATTTTCGGAATTCGTCAAGAAGATGGCTGAAACGCAGGACGGCCAGGGAAGTCTGCTCGACCATTCGATCTTCATGTACGGCTCGAACATGAGCAACAGCGACCTGCACAACAACTATCCCGAGCCGAACATCCTGGTAGGCGGCGGCGCCGGCAAGATGAAGCTCGCCGGCCAGCACCTGGTGCTGCCGGAGCGCACGCCGATCGCGAATCTTCACCTGACGCTGCTGCAGAAGGTCGGGCTCGAACGCGACAAGTTCGGCGACAGCACCGGTACGATTGCGGGAGTGTAACGGTGAATCGGAGAGAACTCTTGAAGGGCGCGGCCACCATCTGGGCGTCCCGCCGGATTCTCAAGGCGCAGCAGCGCCTGGCCGGCAACATAAATGTGCTGGATGCCCATGGCGCCAACTTGGTGGCTCTGTCCACTGGTGACGGACTCGTTCTGGTGGACAGCGGTGCGCCGAATTCCGCCGAACGTGTGCCGAACGTGCAAGTTCTCTTCAACACGCACTACCATCTCGATCAGACCGGCAACAATGAGAGGTACGCGGGGGCGAAGATCATCGCCCATGAGCGCACGCGCCAATGGATGGAGGCCCCTCACTGGGTCCCGGCTCAAGACCGCTATGAGAAGGCCCGTCCCAAGATGGCCCTTCCCACCGAGACTTTTCTGACCACCGGTACTTTGAATATCGGCTCCGAGCAGATCGATTACGGCTACCTGCTTCTGGCGCACACCAGCGGCGACATTTATGTCCACTTCAAGAATGCCAATGTTCTGGCGGTGGGCGACGTGGCCTCACCGGTTCGCGATCCCGCCCTCGATTACTTTACCGGCGCCTGGATCGGCGGACGCGTGGACGCAATGGACCTCCTGCTGAAGCTCGGCAATGAGGCAACCCGCATCGTGCCCGCGTACGGGCCGGTCATGACCAAGGCTGAATTCAAGACCGAACGCGATTTGATGGAAGAGGTTCGCGCGCGCCTGTTCACAAAGGTTCGCGAAGGTAAGGGTCCCAAGGAGATGCTGGAGGAAGGCCTTCTGAATGGCCTCAATCGCCGATGGGAAGATCCGTATAAATTCCTGTATGACGCATCCAAGGGTTTGTGGGCGCACCATGACAAACTCGATCCGAACGTGGTGTAAAGGTGGGGCAGGCTTTCAGCCTGCCGACCCGCTTTCAGCGGGTCCAGCCGGCCGGAAGGACGGCTGCAGCCAGGAATGGCTGCCCTACATGTTCGCTGTTTTCTGTCTGGCCGTTTCTGCTCTTCCCCTCTGCGCCCAGCCGCAGAAGGCTTCTCTTGCCAGTCTGATTCAAAAGGGCGACCGCAAAGCGGCGCTCGAAATGATCCGCGCTGGAGCGGATGTGAATGAGGCGCAACCGGACGGCACGCGCCCCATCCATTGGGCCGTCTATCGCGTCGATTATGAACTCGTAGACGCGCTCATCGCCAGGAAGGCCAAGGTCGATGTCGCGAATCAGTTTGGGTCCACGCCCCTTCGAGAGGCCGCCAGGTTGGGCGACGCCCGCATCGTGAAGGCGCTGCTGGGCGCCGGTGCGCAGCCGGATATGCCCAACCAGGATGGCGAGACGGCCTTGATGCTCGCGATCAAAACCGGGGAATTACCCGTCGTCGAACTGCTGATCCAGGCCGGAGCCAACGTCAACGCGCGGGAAACTTTTCATCAACAGACGGCGCTAATGTGGGCGGCCACCGCGCCCAGGAATGCGGGCCAGATGGTGAAGCTGCTCCTTGCCAAAGGCGCGGATTTCAAGCCTCGGGCGCTGTATAGCGACTGGGAGAGCCAGATTACGTCGGAGCCTCGCGCCCAGTATCGGCCGGTGGGAGGACTGACCGCATTCCTCTACGCGGCGCGCAACGGCTGCCATGACTGCGTCGATGAGCTGCTCGCGGCTGGCGCTGATGTGAATCTGCCCACGCCGGAAGGTGTGACTCCGCTGATGCTGGCCCTCGATAACGACCATAATGATGTCGCCAAACTGCTGCTGGATCGTGGCGCCGATCCCCGCCTCTGGGATTGGTGGGGACGCACCGCGCTCTATATTGCCATCGATCGCAAGCCTGCGCCGGCGCCCGTGGGGCAGGCGCTTTCGCCTGCCGGGTCTTCGGCGCGCGGTAGAGCGTCGAGAGGCCGCGGCGGCGCTTCCTCGGCATCAACCGTCTCCAGCATGGACATTATCAACGCCCTGTTGGCCGCCGGCGTCGATCTGAATCCGCAGCTCAATATGCATCGCCCCAGCCGTGGCGGGAACAGCGGACGGTTTGTCGAAGAGTTTCTGAATACGGGATGCACACCTTTGATGCGCGCGGTCATCGCCAAAGATGAGGAAGTGGTTCGCACACTTCTGGACAAAGGAGCTGACCCCAACATCGTTGGGATGGGGCTCACCCCCTTCCTGATTGCGGCCGGCGTGGGATTTGGTGGACTTGGAACCGGCCTGGCGGCGTCGACCAGCGCAGGGGGCACGGCAAACGTGCCGATCATGGACCTGCTCCTGCAACATGGCGCGAATATCAACGCGAAGGTCACCGGCACGATGACGTATTCCCTGCGTATCTCGCGCGCGCCCTCTGGCACCGAAGGCATGACCGCTCTCCATGTGGCAGCGCAGCGGGGCAACGCGGAGGTGGTGAAATACCTGCTCGAAAAAGGCGCCAACTCCGGCCTGCCCGACGCCGGCGGCCACAAGCCGATCGATCTTGTACCCGCTGCCGGCGCGCCTGCCTCGGAGATTCGCGCGCCGGCCGCTGAGGCTCGCGCCCTTCTCCAGAACGCGGCCCCCGGCAAGTAGATTGCATCTCTAGTCCGTGCCCACCTGATAAGGTTGCGAAGGCGCCTCGATGAACGCCCCCTACGCTGAGAGATCCGGTCCGGATACCGCCAACTAAAGGCCCTTCATGCCGCTTCGCGGATCGAAGGACCAGGGCTGAATCAAACCGGTCGCAGCGCTCGCCTTGATCCTGCCCTTTTACGGGCGGTATGATTGTGGTATGACCAGGTCAAAGATCGCCATCAGTTTGCCCAAGGACCAACTGGTCAGAGTCCAGCGCGAAGTTCGAGCCGGACGCGCTGATTCCGTTTCCGGCTACATTGCTCGGGTCCTGGCGGAACACGAAAGGCGCGAGTCTCTCCGGGTACTGCTGCGGGATCTGATCAAACAATATGGTGAGCCGGCCGCTGAGGACGTCAAATGGGCAGAACGCGCGCTCGCACCACGGCGGGGATAGTACTGGATGCCGGCGCGCTGATCGCCTTGGATCGCGGTAATAAGCGCATGATCGCTTTGCTCCGTCGGGCGCTAGCTCAAGGCCGGGCCTTTCGAGTGCCGGCGGGCGTCGTGGGACAAGCCTGGCGCGACGGCCGTCATCAGGTGACGTTAGCGCGGTTCTTGCGGAGCGAGGAAGTGGAGATTGTTCCACTCGATGAACACCTTGCTCGTTCGTGTGGAGAACTCTGCGGCGCCGTCAATTCGGC
>CAZKVF010000374.1:0-13853 GCA_964556085.1 uncultured Solibacteraceae bacterium | reverse complement strand
TCCTGCATCAGAACGACAACGTGCTCCACATCCTTAATCGTGCCCGTGCGGTTGTTTGCTGGAATGTCGAGTGCCTTCGCGATGGTCGCATTCATCGCGCTCGTTACGGCGGTCGCGCCTATCAACTTTAGAAAACTACGGCGATCGGTTGTGCTCATGAAGTAACTCCTTTTCTCAGATATTTGGGTTGAAAAGCGGCCGTCGCGGTGTGCACGCAGCCTCAAACGATACTAAGGAAACACTGTCGCAAGTGGATGACGCCGTAATGAATATTGGCGATAAAACGGGTTTAAGCTGCGTTACAAAGGTGGAGCAGGCGCTTTCGCCAGCCAAATTCTGTAACCCGCCCTCCCGCAAAACAAGTCGAAACCTCTCTTCAGCTTGCCGGCCGCTCCCATCTTCGCCCTGGTGTCCCCGTGCTATAAATCCGGTTAGGAAGGCCGGCTGCTACGGATTTTCGTGGTACCTTTGGGCAGCTTCAGAACCGAGCCGGGCCTTGGAATCGTTTTTCGGTTCGATTTCTATAAACAGGTCCAATGTTCCCTTATAGTTGCGGGCAAGATTGGCTTCGTTTCGCAAAAACGTCTTCATCGATTGCACTCGAGGTGGGCCGCATCCGAGAGTTAAGCACGGGCAACCGGCACGCCGAGGCTCTCGCCGCAGCCGAGACGCTGGCGAAGCGAGCACCGCGGGACCGCGATGTCTTGTACTTGATAGCCGCCAACCAGCGATGCCTGAACCGCATCCCTGATGCTCTGGAAAGCTTGCAGCACCTGGAGCAAGACCATCCGCGGTTCAGCCTCCTCTACCAGGAGCGCGGTCATTGTTACACGGCCCTGCGGGATGCGGCGCGCGCGATCGATTCTTTCACACGGGCGGTCAACTTGAACCCGGCACTGGTGACGAGCTGGATTATGCTCGAACGGCTCTACCGCATCACAGGACAGGTTGAGAATCGAACGGCGGCCACCGGGCGGGTTACTGCCCTGAACCAGCTGCCGCCCGAAGTCCTGAAGGCCGCAAGCCTGTTCTGGGACGGCGACTTGGCTGCGGCAGAAAACAGGCTGACGGCGTATCTGCGCAATACCAGGCATGTCGAAGCCCTGCGGCTGCTGGCCCGCGTCCTGCTTGACCGCCAGAAATATCCGGAGGCTTTGGCAACTGTCGAAGCCCTGCTGGATATCGAGCCCGCCAACAGGGACTATCTGTCTCTGTGCGCGGCCGTCCACGCGGGCCTTGGGCAACACGAGCATGCCATTGCAATCTATTCGCAGGTGCGTGCAGTGTCGCCAGAGTCCGCCGAACTACGGGTGGCGCTCGGCCACTCTTTACAGAGCGTCGGGCGGCAGAAGGAGGCGATCGAGGCTTACCGAACGGCGGCGGCCGCGAGGCCCAGCTTTGGTGACGCCTGGTGGGGCCTGGCCAATCTGAAGACCTACCGTTTTTCGGAAGACGAGATCGCGCGTATGCGCGACTGGGAAGCGGCGCCGTTAGCTGATCCGGTGGATCGCTACCATCTTTGCTTCGCGCTCGGTAAGGCTTATGAAGACCGCAACGCATACGCGGAATCCTGGCAATTCTATGAGCGGGGTAACAGACTCAAGCGGGCCGAAAGCCGCTACCTTCCGGAGATCATCGAAACCGAAGCACGCCGGCAGATCGAGTTGTGTACCGCCCGGTTCTTTGCCGCGCGCGCGGGCGCTGGCGCGCCAGACCCCGATCCGATTTTTGTTGTCGGGCTGCCACGGTCCGGTTCGACGCTCATCGAACAGATCCTCGCATCCCATTCCCGGGTCGAAGCCACGCACGAACTCAACGAGGTCCAGCGCATCGCCTTCGAGATGCGCGGACCTCAGCAGGATTCCCGCAGTTCGACCTATCCGGACGTGCTGGCCGGGCTTTCGGCCGCAGAGTTCCGCAGCCTCGGCGAACGCTACACTAGCTGCACCCGTAGTTATCGCAGGGGGAAACCATTCTTCATTGACAAGATGCCGAACAACTTCCGCCACATCGGGCTCATCCAACTGATGCTGCCGAACGCCAAAATCATCGACGCGCGGCGCGAGCCAGTGGCCTGCTGCTTCAGCAATCTGAAGCAACTCTTCGCCCGCGGGCAGGAGTTTACTTACAGCATTGAAGATATCGCCCGTTATTATCGGTCCTATCTCGAGCTGATGCGGCACTGGAACGCCGTGCTTCCCGGCAAGGTCTTGCGCGTCTGCTACGAAGATGTGATCGACGATCTGGAGGGTAACGTGCGGCGCATCCTGGAATTCTGCGGCCTGGAATTTGAGCCGGCTTGCCTCGAGTTTTATAAGACAGAACGCAGCATCCAAACGGCAAGCTCCGAGCAAGTCCGCCAGCCGATTTTCCGCGAGGGGCTATTCCAGTGGCGCAACTACGAGCCATGGCTCGGCCCGCTCCAGGACGCTTTGGGCGACGCGCTCACCCGCTACCGTGAATAGACGGAACACGTACCGGTTTATCCTGGCGCTCGAGCTTTCCGAGCCGCCCACAACAACCCTGGCTACCACCACCGGCATTCGGATTTGATACCTTTGAATACCATGAAAACCCGAGTCCTTTGCGCTTTCGTGGCCTGTGTTCTGCCCTTGGCTGCACAGCTCGCCCCGCCGAATACCGCCGGCGTGACGATGGGCCACGTACATCTTTATGTCAAGAGCGTCGAAGCGCAAACGCGCTTCTGGACAAACATGATGGGCGGCACGGCCGTCAACAACGAGAAGCTCGCCATGATCCAGTTCCCTGGCGTGTTCATCGTTTTGCGGGAAATGGAGCCGAGCGGGCCACCGGCCGGCTCAGTGGTGGACCACATCGGCTTCGCCGTGAAAGACCTGCCTTCGGCGATCGCCAAATGGCAAGCCAATGGTTTGAAGGTGGAACAAACGGGCACGAATCCCAATCAACGTTACGTCACCGGTCCGGATGGCATCCGCATCGAGATATTTGGAGATCCAAACCTGCCGGTTCCTGTGCAGATGAATCATGTCCACTTCTTTCCCCCGAAGGAGGACATAGCGGCGATGCAAGCCTGGTATGCAAAGGCCTTCGGCGGGGTTATCGGTAAGCGCGAGAGCGTAGCCCGGCCGGGCAATTTTATCGACTGCGATGACGTTCCGGGCGCAAATCTTTCCATCGGTGCGAGCGAGATGCGCCGCGCTCCGACCGCCGGACGCGCGATCGACCACATCGGTTTTGAAGTGAAAAACCTCGATGCGTTCACTCAGAGGCTGGCCGCCCAGGGGATCAAGCTGGACGAGCCGGTCCGTTCGAGCGCCAATTCCAAGCGCTTGAAAGTCGCTTTCGTGACCGACCCTTGGGGGACGCGCATCGAGTTGACTGAGGGATTGCCTCCGGCGGGGCTGTAGGAAAGACGAGCTGGCATCCCATCGAGAAAGCGCGACCCGGGAGTCCGCCCCGCATCACGTTGCCACCGGTCAATCTACCCCCTGTTAGAATCGAATCATCCGATGCCAATAGAGGCCCGCACTCCGGCGCGGAAGGCCACCGCGCACCAGTTTTTTGCCAAGGGCGGCACCCTTTCAAAGTGGCATCCGGCGTACGAATTCCGCGAAGGGCAGGTAGCGATGGCCGAGGCGGTCGAATCAGCCCTTGCGGACAAGCGGCACCAGATCGTCGAAGCGGGCACGGGCACCGGCAAAACGCTGGCGTATCTCGTGCCGGCGCTGCTCTCGGGCAAGCGGATCGTGGTCTCTACCGGCACCAAGAACCTGCAGGAGCAGCTCTTCTTTAAGGATGTGCCCTTTCTCCAAAAGCACTTCCCTCGGCCCTTGCGCGTGTGCTACATGAAGGGCCGCAATAACTATGCCTGCCGCCAAAAGATCTACGACGCCGAGCGGGAGCCGGTGCTCGCGGGCCTCGAAGAGCTCGCTGACTTCGAAATTATCCGGGCTTGGGAGCGCACCACCGAATTCGGGGACCGCGCCGAACTGCGGACCCTGCCGGAATCGAGCAGCGCCTGGGCCAAGGTCGACGCGCGCTCCGATATGTGCACGGGGCAGAATTGCCAGAATTTCCAGCGTTGCTTCATCACCGCCATGCACCGGCGGGCCATGGACAGCGACATCATCATTGTCAACCACCATCTGTTCTTCGCCGATCTGGCTATTAGGAATCAGGAGAACGCAAACGGCCTGCTGCCGGACTACGATGCGGTGGTGTTCGATGAGGCCCACGAAATCGAGGATGTGGCGGCCCAGTATTTCGGTGAGTCGGTGAGCAATTATCGTTTCCAGGAGTTGCGGCGCGACATTGCGGCCGTCAGCCGGCAGAAAAAATTCGCCTCGCCGGGGCTGGACCGCATCCTCGACCGGCTGGACTCGGTGACTCAGGATTTTTTCGGCTTGTTCGGAGAGAAGGAGGGACGCGGCGCTTTTAACGGCCGGGCGGCGTTTCGCGAGCAGAACGCGGAAATCTACGCCGACCTGCTGGCAGTGCTGGATGTGATTGTGTCGCACCTGGGTGCGCTCGACGAGCCGCCGGACGAAATCGGGCCCCTGTCTTTCCGCAGCGCGGAACTCAGGCGGGCACTCCGTTTCCTTCTGGAGAAGGACGATGATGGGTATGTTTTTTGGATCGAAAAGCGCGGGCGAGGCTGCTTCATCCAGGCAACCCCGATCGACGTTTCCCGCGCCATTTCCGAGCGGCTCTTCGATAACGTCGATACGGCAGTGCTAACCTCCGCGACGTTGGCGGTGGCCGGAGGTTTCGAGTACACGCAGAAGCGGCTGGGATTGGCGAACGCACGCTCGCTGGTGGTTCCGGGCGCCTTCGACTATCACCGGCAGGCGCTGCTGTACGTTCCTCAGCATCTGCCCGATCCCCGACACCCGGCGTTCGCCAGAGCAGCGGCTTCGGAAGTGGTGGCCATTCTCAAGCACAGCCGCGGCCGCGCCTTCGTGCTGTTCACCAGCTATCAGCAGATGCAGCTCGTTTATAACGCGGTCTCTCTCGAGACCGATTACCCGACCTTGCTTCAGGGTACCGGGCCGCGCACGGCGCTGCTGGAGGAATTTCGCGCCACGCCCAATGCTGTTCTCTTCGCGACTTCCTCGTTCTGGCAGGGCGTGGACGTGCCGGGCGAACAGTTGAGCTGCGTTATCATAGATAAGCTGCCGTTTGCTGTACCCAATGATCCCGTGGTTAGCGCCCGCATCGAGTATATCCGCAAGGCGGGAGGGGATCCTTTTTACGAGTACCAGATTCCGCAGGCCGCCATTGCTCTCAAGCAGGGATTCGGCCGCCTGATTCGCAGCCGCTCCGACCGGGGTGTGCTGGTTCTGCTGGATCACCGGATCAACAGGATGCGCTACGGCCAGGTCTTTTTTGACAGCCTGCCGGATTACCGGTTTACGACCCTGATCCAGGACGTGGAGAAGTTCTTCAATGTTTGAAGTGACGATCGAACAGACGTTCGCCGCCGGGCACGCCCTGCGAAATTACCGCGGGAAATGCGAAAACGTTCATGGGCACAACTACCGTTGCCAGGTGACGGTGGAAGGCCGCGAACTCGATCAGATAGGGCTGCTAGTCGATTTCGTGACGTTGAAAAAGGCGCTGCAAACCGTGATCGATCGCCTGGATCATCAGTGGCTGAATGATTTTCCGCCGTTCGATGTACTGAACCCTTCGGCCGAGAACATCGCCAAGTACATCTACGAGGAGGTGAACAGGGACCTCCAGGGCGACGCTGTAAGATTGGCGTGCGTGCGCCTCTGGGAGACGGATACCTCGAGCGCGACGTACCGGGCGTAAGGGTAGGACAAGCGCCCCGGTTCGCGGGTCCGCTGCGGATTTCGCCTGTCAACAAAAGTAAGAACCTGAGCACTGGCAGGCCAAGGGCCCGCCCCACCACGGCTACCGCTTGTAATAGGCCGCGTTCTTAGCGGTGTAGTCGTTCCACTTTTCCGGCAGATCGTCCAGGGCGAAAATTGCGGAGACGGGGCAGACGGGAACGCACGCGCCGCAATCGATGCATTCGACCGGGTCGATATACAGCATTTCCGACTCTTGATAGTTGGGCTCGTCTTTTTTGGGGTGGATGCAATCGACGGGGCAGGCATCGACACAAGCTGTATCCTTTGTACCAATGCAAGGTTCTGCTATTACGTAGGCCATTCGGTTATCTCAAGCACATAGGAATAGCACAGTCTGGCAAGGGAACACAATCGCCGGCTTGCCAACACCGCCGGGAGAGGACCAAACTGTAGAAGATGCAGGCTAAAGTGCGCAAGGCGGTGTTTCCCGCCGCGGGTCTGGGCACCCGTTTTCTCCCCGCAACCAAGGCACAGCCCAAAGAGATGCTCCCGATCGTGGACAAGCCTATTATCCAGTACGGTGTGGAAGAGGCGCTGCATTCCGGTATTCAAAACATCATCATCGTGACGGGCCGCGGGAAGACCGCCATCGAGGATCACTTCGACGTCAGCTTCGAGCTGGAGAACCTGCTCGAGTCGCGTTCGAAGAAAGACCTGCTGAGCATAGTCCGCAGCATCTCGGACATGATCAACGTTTCTTACGTGCGCCAGAAGGAAGCGCTGGGGCTGGGACACGCGGTGCTGCGGGCGTGGGAACTGGTGGGTAACGAGCCGTTCGCGGTGGTTCTGGCGGACGACCTGATCGAGGCCGAGACGCCGTGCCTGCGGCAGTTGCTGGATGTTTACGGCTTCTTCTGCTCACCCGTGCTGGCCGTGATGGAAGTGCCGCGGGAGAGCATTTCGGCGTATGGCGCGATTGATGCCGAACCGGTGTCCCACAATGGCCACGATCGCGTGTACCGCATCCGCGATCTCGTGGAGAAACCCAAGCCCTCGGAAGCGCCTTCCAACCTGGCGATCATCGGGCGCTATGTGCTGACGCCGGAAATTTTCGAGTCGCTGCAAAACATCACACCCGGATCGGGAGGAGAACTTCAGCTAACCGACGCGCTGAAGCACATGCTACGGTCGCGACCAATTTACGCCTACCGGTTTGAAGGTACACGATACGATGCCGGGGACAAGCTCGGCTTTCTCAAAGCGACGGTGGAGTACGCTTTGCGGCGGCCGGACCTGGGCGGGCCATTCCGGGAATACCTGCAGGGGTTGAAACTGTAGGTTAATTTCGGTGGGGCGGGCCGCCTGGCCGGCAGACAAATCTCAACATTGCACCGCGGGGCGAGGGCGCCCCGCGCAGGTCAGGGGACCCGCCCCACCTTCCGCTCCCCCAGCACCTTCCGTAGCGCCTCGGCCGTGTAGCTCTTTTTTGAGCGGGCCACCTGTTCCGGTGTTCCGCAGGCCACCACGCGGCCGCCGTATTCGCCGCCATCCGGACCGAGGTCGACGATCCAGTCGGCTGTTTTGATCACGTCCAGGTTGTGCTCGATCACCACTACGGTGTTGCCCAGGCCCACCAGGCGCTGCAGGACATCTAGCAGCTTGCGCACATCGTCGAAATGCAGGCCGGTGGTGGGCTCGTCCAGGAGGTAGAAGGTGCGACCGGTCTGACGTTTGCTAAGTTCCTTGGCCAGCTTGATGCGCTGCGCTTCGCCGCCGGAAAGTGTGGTTGCGGACTGGCCCAGGTGCACGTAACCTAAGCCGACGTCATACAGGGTTTGCAATTTCGCCCGGATTTGCGGCAGGTTTTCCATGACCGGCAAGGCATCTTCCACCGTGGTATCGAGCAGGTCGGCGATCGAGTAGCCCTTGTATTTCACCTGAAGGGTCTCCCGGTTGTAACGGCGTCCGCGGCATACATCGCAGGTGACGTACACGTCCGGCAGGAAGTTCATTTCGATGCGCTTCAGCCCATCGCCCTGGCAGGCCTCGCAGCGTCCGCCCTTCACGTTGAAACTGAACCGGCCCGCCTTGTAGCCGCGTTCGCGCGACTCTGGCAACATGGCGTACAAGTCGCGGATGGGCGTAAACAGGCCGGTGTATGTTGCGGGATTAGATCGCGGCGTGCGGCCGATGGGCGCCTGGTCGATGCGAATCACTTTGTCGATATTCTCGATGCCTTCGATCGTGTCATGCTCGCCGGGCTCCTCGTGCGAACCGTAGATTTCGCGCGCCAGAGTCCGGTAGAGGATTTCGTTGATCAGCGTGGATTTCCCACTGCCCGAAACGCCCGTGACCACGGTCAGCAGACCGAGCGGGATTTCGACATCGATGTTCTTCAGATTGTGCTCGCGCGCGCCGCGAATTGCGAGTGCTTTGCCGTTGGGTTTGCGGCGTTCAGGCGGGACGGGGATCTCGAGGTTCCCCGACAAGTAGCGTCCTGTGAGGGAATCGGGATGGCGTGCGATATCGGTAGGCTCGCCCGCCGCCACCAGGCTGCCGCCCAAGCGGCCGGCCCCGGGACCGAGATCGATGACGTAATCGGCGCGCTCGATGGTTTCCGCGTCGTGCTCCACCACCACCACCGTGTTGCCCATATCGCGCAAGTGGGCGAGGGTTTCGAGCAGCCGCCCGTTGTCGCGCGGATGCAACCCGATGGAGGGCTCGTCCAGCACATACAGCACGCCGCGCAGCTTGGAGCCGATTTGCGTAGCCAGCCGGATACGCTGCGCTTCGCCGCCGGAAAGTGTGGCCGCCGAGCGGTCCAGGCTCAGGTAGTCGAGCCCCACGGCCGAGAGAAATTCCAGGCGGCGGCGGATCTCATCGAGCACCCGACCGGCGATCTGCATCTCACGATCCCCGAATTCCCAATTGCGCGCGGTGACCAGCGCCCGAGCCACGGGGAGCGCGGTGAATTCGGCGATGGAAAAATTTTTCACGCGGACGGCCAGGCTTGAGGGCCTCAAACGCTTGCCGTGGCAGGCCGTGCACTCCACCGGTGACATGTACTCCATCAGCCATTCGCGGTAACCTTCAGTCGAGGATTCATAGCCTTCTTCCAGAATCCCCAGAATTCCGGGCTCGCCGTTGCTTCCCAGAAGGAGAAGCTCCTGCGTCTTTTTGGGGAACTGGTCGAACGGAGTGTTCAGGTTGATGCGGTTGCGGCGCGCCAGGTCGTTCAGGCGGTGCTGCATGGTCCAGGAACTGCCGCCCGGTCCCAGGCCGCCGTCAAACAGCGGCTTGGAAACGTCCACGATCACCTTGGCCGGGTCGGGCGACCATATACTGCCCAGGCCATGACACTCTTCGCAAGCGCCGTAGGGGCTGTTGAAGGAGAAAGAGCGCGGCTCCAGTTGCGGCACACTGGCGCCGCATTCCGTGCAGGCCAGCTTCTGGGAGTACAGGCGCTCCTCGCCATTTACGACCACGATGACCACCAGGCCGTTGGCCAGCTTGGTGGCCGTTTCAATCGAGGCCTCCAGCCGCTTTTCGATGCCGGGCTTCACCAGTAGCCGGTCCACGACGATTTCGATGGTGTGGTTGCGGCGCTTGTCGAGCGGGATCTCCTCATCAAGAGACCGGAGCACGCCATCGATGCGCGCGCGCACGAAGCCCTGGCGCGCGAGTTTCTCCAGATCCTTTTTAAACTCGCCTTTGCGGCCGCGCACGATCGGGGCCATCACCATGATGCGGTCTTCAGGCTTCAAGGCCAGCACGTGCTGCAGGATCTGCTCGGTGGTCTGGCGCGAAATCTGGTTGCCGCACACGGGGCAGTGCGGCACGCCGATGGAGGAATAGAGCAGCCTCAGGTAATCATAGATTTCGGTGATCGTACCCACCGTGGACCGCGGGCTGCGGCTGGTAGTCTTCTGTTCGATGGAAATAGCGGGGCTGAGGCCATCGATGGAGTCGACATCGGGCCGCTCCATCTGATCGAGGAACTGGCGCGCGTATGTGGAAAGCGTCTCGACGTACCGCCGTTGGCCTTCCGCGTAAATCGTGTCGAAGGCCAGGGACGATTTGCCCGAGCCGCTCAACCCGGTGATGACTGTCAAGGTATTGCGCGGAATCTCGACATCGATATTCTTGAGGTTGTGCTGGCGCGCGCCGTGCACTGTGATTCGGTCGAGCATACGGTGAAGAGTTTGGAGTGAGGGTGAATCTATCATTTTCGCAACTGTTGTGCGGTGAGCGCAATTGCGCTATAACAAGGCCAGAAAAGAAGAAATGCATGCGTTGAAGGTTGACGCCGCCAGTTCATGACGCGCCTTTCCGTTGGGGCCGCGGATACGGGCAAGCGGCTCGACCAGGTCGTTCATGAGCAGTTGCCGCAGTTCAGCCGGTCGCGGATTCAGGATTGGATCAAGCAAGGGCGCGTGCGCGTGAACGGCGGCATCGAGCGGTCGTCGCATGCGGTTCGGGCCGGCGACGCTATCGAGGTCGAACCGGCCGAGGCGCCGCCCTTGCACGCCGTTCCCGAGGCGATTCCGCTCGTCATTCTCTATGAAGACAACGATGTGGTGGCGATCGACAAGCCGGCGGGCATGGTGGTACACGCGGGGGCCGGGGTGCGCAGCGGTACCCTGGTGAACGCGCTGCTACATCGTTTTGAAACACTTTCCGGCTTAGGAGGCGCAATGCGCCCGGGAATCGTACACCGCCTCGATCGATTCACCAGCGGTGTGCTCCTGGTGGCCAAAAACGATGCGGCGCACCAGTCTCTAGCTACGCAATTTGCCGCGCGCAAAGTGGAGAAGGTGTACCTGGCGTTGGTGCACGGAACTATGAAGGCCGATAGCGGCCGCATCGACCGGCCAATCGCGCGCGATCCCGTACGGCGCACACGCATGACCGCACGATTGCGAGAAGGGCGCTCTGCCTGGACGGAATACCGGGTACTGCGGCGTTTTGTTGCCGGGCGCGCGGGCGCATTCACACTGCTCGAAGCGCGCATCGGCACCGGCCGGACACACCAGATCCGAGTGCATCTGGCGAGCATCGGCCACCCAGTGGCGGGCGATACCCTATATGGCGCGCCTGCCCAGGTGGAAGGACGACCGCCGCTGGGCCGCTATTTTCTGCATGCCCATCGAATCCGGTTTCGACAGCCTTCGACGGATGAGGAAGTTACGGTGGAATCGCCGCTCTCCGCGGAGTTGGAGCAGTGGATGGCGGGACTGGGCCGGGCCAATTAGTCTGGAGCCATGAAGACCAACGCCGCACGCCTGCTTGATTCGCTGGGCATACGCTACGAACTGCGGGAGTACGAGGTCGATCCGCAGGCCTTGGACGCGGAAACGGTAGCGCACAAGATCGGGCTGCCGCCCGAACAGGTTTTCAAGACTCTGGTCGTTCGGGGAGATCGCAATGGAATCTGCCTGGCAGTAGTGCCGGGCGACGCGGAACTGAACGAGAAAGCGCTCGCGCGACTGACTGGGGACCGCCGCGTCGAATTAGTGCCGCTGAAGGAAGTGCAGCCGCTGACCGGATATGTACGCGGCGGCGTAACGGCGCTGGCCGCGAAACGGGAGTTCCCCGTATTTGTAGATGAGACCGTGGAACTCTTTGACGTGATTTCGGTCTCCGCAGGCGTGCGCGGGATGCAGATCCTGCTGGCGCCGGCGGATTACCTGGCCGCTGTCAAAGCTGTAACTGGTCCGATCGCGCGCAGCAAAAGCAACTAAGGCAGCGAGGAGCTACGCCTCCGCCGTGCCTGCTACCGTTGTAGCGGCTCGCCAGCGCATCATGTGACGCGCGCGAGACCGCAGGCGTACCTCCGAAAGCGCCACCATGAGCAGCGTGACGACGATCGCAGCCAGCGCCGACCCGGCCGGTGTCAGCGTGCGTTTTATAGGCGTTGAGAGGCCGCCATAGACCAGGGTGACATGCACCCAATAAACCAGCAGCGAGGTCTTGCCGAGGCTTTGGATCCAACTCCAGCCGGAAGCGGCCCGCAGCCCGGTCCACAGATACGCTCCGGCAAGCATCACGAGCATAATGCCGACGCGAATCAGGATGAGTGCCGGGCTGTTCCGCCAAAAATCGGATTTCGGGTAGATAGACCACGGCAGGTTGGTGAAATATTCGGAGGTAAGGATCAGGAGGAAACCTATCAGGACAAGCCACTGCATCAACCGGCCCATCTGGCCACCGCCGGAAGGCGATTCCGCGCGCTTGGCCAATGAGCCGGTGGCCAGGCCAAATCCGAGGTATGCTGCGCAAGGGAAGAAGGGAAACTGGCCCGGGCTGGGGCTCGGCACAAGATAGTTCTTTACGACCAGCGGAACGCCCGTCCACGCAAGGCCGCTCAGAAGCGGAGCGGCTGCCGCCACGGCCAGCGCGCCAGCTACGGCAATGCAGATACGCTGCGTGCTCCCGAACAGCGCGACTACCGTGAAAGCGGCCATCGCCAGGCCCATGCAGTTGAGAATATCCACCTTCAAGAAATCCTGAAGACTGGGGTTCGGAAGGCTGCCCACCCAGTTCGTGAACCGGAACAGATACGCAATCAGAAGGATGTAGCCCGCCCGCCACAGGGCTGCGCGCCAGCGCCTCCCAGCATCTACTTGGCGCTTCTCGAGGCTCTCCATCTGAAACCCCGACGTCATTCCAGCCATGAAGAGGAACAGCGGGGCCGCCATCCCGCCGATGAATTGCGAGAGGATGTAGCCGCTGTTGTGCCGTAGATCCAGCCGGGTGAAGGAATTAAATACATGGCACTGGATCATGATCAGTACGGCGACTCCACGCATCCAGTCCAGGAAACGGAAACGGGTCACGAAACGGGGCTCAAGCCTTTCAACCAGATTATGATAGCGCCGAAACAGCGTGGCGCCCGCTGGCGAATTTTACCCCGCCCCGAACAGGCGCTTCCATGCCGAAGGCTTCTCGGTTGTGACGCCGAGAAGTTTGCGAAATGGTAACGCCTCCGGTTCGCTCAGAGGCTGGTTGCGGCGCGCCAATTCGGCGGCTTCCAAAAGGCGGCAATGGTGGTCGATACAGTGCCAGCAGTTTCGCACATGCCGCTCCAGATCTTCGCGCCCGCCCCAGGTGGTACGGCCATCCAGCAGATCGAGAAAAAGTTTGGAGGCAAGGCACTGGGGTGTAGCTGCCGCAGCGGCTGACCGGCCAAGTTGTCTCCCGTTTTCGGACAGCAGCGTGAGTCGCCAGTTGTCCATTTTGCCGCGAAGGCGCGCGCCGGCATTCTCCTGCATCTTCTCGATTGCAGCGGCGCCGGTGCGCAGTAACGCGCCGGCTTCTGGCGGGCCGTAGCCCATCGTTTCGAGCCACACCGCCTGTTTCTCGAGTAGAGTTAGCGGTTCGAGCGCGGCGGTCAGCGTGTCCAGGTCGATCGAGATTTCCGGCTCCGGGAGAGGCGATTCGACATCCAGAATGTCGAGCACCTGCTGCCGTAACGCAGCAAGGAATTCTCGTTCCGGGACGGGAGTGACGGAAGCAAACAGGCCGGCGGCCGGTGCGCCAGGATTGCGTATAGCCAGGAGCACGTCGTCGATTTTGCCGTCTCTATCCGGCCGGTAGTGCAACACGAACCTGCGGATCACAGGAACGTAATTCGTAATGAAGTAGGACCAGCCTCCGGGACGGTCCGCCCGGCAGTCCCGGACCATCTCGAAACAGGTATAGACCATGTCTCGATGGTAATCGAGGCCGCTGGGGATCTTCCAACCTGATTCAGTAACGGACCCGCTGGCGCAGAACGAACTGGGACACGAGAGCGCCCTCACGGTCGCGGCTCCGACAGCTTCAAAAACGCGGCCGCGAGCGTGAGCGAGCGGTAAGCGTCCATGCTAAAGAATTCATTGCGACTAGCTGCTAGAAAGCGAAAGTCACTCGAAGGAAGAAACTGCGTCGCACTTCGGTACCGATGGCTCCATTTCCCACCAGGAATTCGCTATGGCGCGGAGAGAGAAGATTCTGACCTCCCACATCGATCCGCGTGTACTCGCCGGCATGCCATTGCAGGTTGCTGTCGAGGCG
>CAZKVF010000373.1:0-6400 GCA_964556085.1 uncultured Solibacteraceae bacterium | reverse complement strand
GTCTTGATAATGCTCCCAGTGCCCGGAGCGTTCGTAAAGTTCGACCTTTGCCAGATCCGGTGTATAGACGTGCTGGTATCCCGCGGCGCGCTCCCGCTGGAGAATATACTCTTCGAGCACGCGGCGGACGGTGGCGCCCTTCGGCAGCCAAAGCGGGAGGCCTGCGCCGACAGACTCGTTGACGGTGAACAGTTCGAGTTCTTTCCCCAACCTGCGGTGATCGCGGCGCTTGGCGTCTTCCAGGCGGTTCAGGTAATCTTCCAGGTCTTTCTTGGTGAAGAAGGCTGTCCCGTAGATACGCTGTAGCTGCTTGTTTCTCTCGTTTCCCTTCCAGTAAGCACCGGCGATCGAGAGGAGGCGGAATGCCTTTATTTTGGATGTATCGGGAATGTGCGGTCCGCGGCAGAAATCGATAAAGTGAGGCCCGAGGGTGTATTCGCTGAAGACATCGCCGGCGCGCTCCGTGATCAGTTCGCATTTCATCCAGGCGTCGGCGTATTTCTTCAACCCCGCGTCTTTGGCAGTGTAGACGCGCTCATAAGGGAGATGCCGCGCCTGGATCTCCCACATTTTCTTTTCGATTTTCTCGAGGTCTTCGGGCGTGAACGGCGTGGCGCGATCGAAATCGTAATAAAAGCCGGTTTCGATGGGCGGTCCAATGCCCAATTTGGTTTCCGGGAAGAGCTCGAGCACGGCCGCAGCCAGCAGGTGAGCCGTCGAATGGCGGTATACGTCGAGCGACTCGGGATCCTTGGGAGTGAGTATCTGAACGGTGGCATCCGATTCCAGGGGACGCGTCAAATCGTAGAGTTCTCCATTGACCTTGGCGACAATCGCTGCTTCCGAAAGACGGGGACTGATGGATTGCGCAATGTCTATGGGGCGCGTTCCCGAGGGCACCGACTGCTTACTGCCGTCGGGCAGCGTAATCTCAATCTGATTCATAGGAAAATCTCAGCGTAGCATGGGTATTTTGAGCACGTAAGACAGCCGGACGGCCCGGCGTGACCCCCTGATTGCCGTTGGCCATTGTGGGCGTTTTACGGGGAGAACGGACCGGGTGCGCTATTATGGGGGCAGATCCATGGCAGTTTCCACCCTAACCGGAACCGACGAAGCCGCGCTTGTGGATAAAGCCCGTGTAGGCGACGGCCGTGCGTTCGCAGAGTTGGTACGGCGATACGAATCAAAAATCTTCCGGCTCGCACAGCACATTACTCAGAATCGCGAGGATGCGGAGGATGTATTGCAAGAGACCTTTCTAAAGGCCTACGAACACCTGGATCAGTTCCAAGGGCAATCCAAGTTCTATACATGGATTGTGCGCATTGCCGTGAACCAGGCGCTGATGAAGCTGCGACGGCGAAAGACGGATCGCTCGGTCTCGCTGGACGAGACGATCGACACCGGCGAGGACACGGTAACGCGGGAAATTGCTGCTTGGGACGAAGACCCGGAGCAGCGTTTTTCGCGGGAAGAACTCGGCGGCATCCTGGACGCGGCGATTGATGGTCTGGCCCCGCCGTACCGCTCGGTTTTTGTCTTGCGCGACATCGACGAACTTTCGACGGAAGACACCGCCGAAGTTCTCGGTCTTTCGATACCGGCCGTCAAGAGCCGCTTGCTGCGGGCGCGATTGCAATTGCGCGAGAAACTGACGCGCACGTTCAAGCGTAAGGGAGACGACGCCTTTGCTTACATGTAAAGATTTCCTGAACGAATTGAGCGATTATCTGGACGAATCCACTGACCGCGAGCTGCGCGCAAAGCTGGAACAGCATATGACGGAATGCCCGAATTGCTGGGTCATCGCGGACACCACCAGAAAAACGATCCAGATATTTAAGGGGTTCGATGCCTATCCCATTCCCAAGGACGTAGAGGAGCGCTTGATGCGGGCCCTCGAGAAGAAGACGGCAGCGAAACAAGGCTAGTGCCCTCACGCGCAGCCTCGCCAAGCTGCGCTGGACACCTGCTGGTGAAACCGCTCCATCACTTCACGGCCAGCGTTACCCCTGCTTGGCTCTGCCTCGCTGTCTGCGCCGAACCTCCCGCAATTGTCATCGAGACAGCCTGTCCAGTTGCGACCGTTGGAGGGACGATCGCATTGATTTGGGCCAGCCCACCAAGAGAGCCTGGCGAAGTCCCGGCATAGGTAACCACGCAAGGTTGCCCGGCTATGGTGACCTGCACCGGATCGGCAACTTTGTCCGCGGCGGGTGCCGCCACTCCATCGGCCAACCCCGGTGGTTGCAACGTTCCTAGTCCGGTGGCGAAGATCACGATGGTCGAGCCTCGCGGAGCGGTATTCTTAGACGAATTAATCGTGTAAGAGCCCGAGGTGGCATCGTAATTGAGGACAGCTGCTTGACCGCTTCCCTGGCCGGACAAAGTGAAAATACCGGGATTCTCATTAACCAGGGCAACATTGACAAAAGAAGCGGAACTGCCGTTGTTCTGCACGACCAGCGTTGCGGTTCCTCCCCCGATTCCAGCAGCCACTCCCGAAGGGGCCATGGCATTTAGCTGATTGCTGGAGACCATGATGATGGGCGCATTCAGGGTGGTCAGCAACCCAGTCGTCTTGTCTGTAAATTGAACCGCAACCTGGATGTTGTCCAACTGGAAGGGAAATGCCAGGTCCGCACCGTTTGCCGTGACGTCGCCTTTGCCGGCCGTGAGCTTAAGTAGCTGTGCGGCGGCATTATCCTTCGCTATGACACCGGCGGTGGAGCCTGACGTCGGGGAAGTGAGCATAAGGTAAGAACTGCCGAGGACCGTCTGGATTGAAGCCACGCTGTTTCCCAGACCGAGCGTTTGTGTCGCACTGTTAATGTCGGCGACAACGTGCCCCAAGTCTTCGTTAATGCCGAAAAGGACGGTCACAAGAGTGCCGGTCACGGTTAATTGCAATGTAAGGCCTGAGGTATTGAGAATGCCGGCTAACGGGGCGCTGGAAGTCAAGATTGCAGGAACTGCGCCAGGCGTCGCGGGCAACGGCGTGCTTGGCCCCAGGTTCTGCCCGAAGATAGATATGATCTCGCCAGGCGCGATTGAGGTTTGCCCGACCGCGACGGGGTCTGCGTCGGTCCCGATTTGTTTCGCCGACTGCTGGTAACTCGCTGCGTTCATTGCGGAACTGATAGCGACCGTGGAGCTGGAAACCACGTTGAAAGTGTAGTCGATGGGCTGAGTAGGCGGGTTGGCGGTGGGCGTACACGCTGCCGGCTGGCCGGGAGAGTTTGGCGGCGACGGATTCGTAACGCAAATGCACCAGGAGCCCGCCTTGGCAAAGAGAGTTTGGGCGTTGTTGACGGTCGCCGTCATGGCTGTCTGGCTCAGCAATTGCGAAGTGACCTGAGTAGGGGTGCCGCTTTGTGTGCACACATTATTTACGGCATCTGCGGCCCCTGCCGGGGCGATGGTCACGACGGAAGTACTAAAGAAATTCTTCCCGTTAATGGTGATCATCGGGTTCACAGTGGGCGCCTGAATAATGGACGTCGGGAAGATCGAGAACACGGCGGGAGGACCGGCGGAAACGACCAGATTTACGGCAACGAGATGACTTCCATTGGCCGCACTATTGGCGGCGAACGTCACCGTGCCGCCATAACTTCCGGGAAGCAATGACTGCACCGACGTCTGGTCGAGAGACACGGTGATAGGAACACTGGAACCGGTGTTGGCCACGTCACTCGTCTGCAGTGTGGGCTGTCCGCTGGCCGTCACGGGGCCTGGGAATACGCGAAGCCACACAGGCGTGGTTTTGCTGCCCCCGGAGCCGGACCCAGCGGCATTGGCAGCCGTCACATTAAAGGGAATCGTCCCCCCGGTGGTGGAGACCTCGAGCTCGCTGGCCGTGGCGCTCCATGGCGTGCCCGTCGTGTACGCAAACGAGAGAGTGTCGGGAGTCGTGCCCGAGGCCGGCGTAAAATTAGCAGTCGCCAGGCCGGGGTTCACGACGAGGTTTGCCGGCGGGTTCGAAACAGAAAGCGCTACAGAGATCGAAATGCTGCCGACGTTCGGGTTTGTGGTAACCGACAGAGCCGCGTTGTAGCTGCCGGGCGGCAGGCCCGTTGGATTCGCGACAACTGTCAGGGCGAGCGGAGCCGTATTCCCTTGGGAGGGCGCCACGGTCAGCCAGCCGGTCTGTCCGAACGGCGTACCCGCCGGATATGTTGGGGCAACAGAGATCACCGTGCCGCTGGGGGCGGTAGTCGGTAAGGAAATCGTCAGCTTGGCAGACGACGGTAATGTCGTGCTACCGATCGTGTAGTTGAAATTCAGGGACTTCGGCGATGAGGACGGACCGGAGGACGCCTGCGACCAGGCGGACGGCAACACCATGGTTGCCATAACTATTAGATTCGCGCACCGGGGCGTCATGGCTGTTATATCGGCGGAATCAGTGGTTTGTTTAGGGTGAGCAAGGGTTGACATAGCCAGCTACACTCAGCTGCTCGACGGTTCGCGCGGCCGAAAACCACCAGCAAGGTGGAAGTCCAGCAGCTTCCAGTAAGTGGATATCCTGCCATTTCAGTAAGTTACTAAGTGGCCGATGGGTTGCAAGACCAATCGCGGTCAGAACGGAGGGCGAAGATGAAGAAGAAACTGGCGATCCTATTCCTGATGGTTGCGGGCGCGGTTTTCGCGCGTGGGAGGATTTTCGTAGGATTCGGATTCGGCGGCTGGGGTCCGGTGGCCTATCCATATCCGGCACCTTACGTTACATATGCGCCGCCCGTGCCGCCCGTCGTGGGATATCCTGCGCCGGCCTATCCGGGACCGGGCTACAGCTGGATTGCGGGATATTACTATCCGGTGGGCGCACGCTGGGTGTGGCGCCCTGGGTATTGGGGGGCGCGCCCGTGGGCCGGCGCCGTGTGGGTAGCTCCGCGCTGGAGTGGAGGCCGGTGGTACGCAGGTCACTGGCGGCGGTAAGAACCGCCGCCCTGCCGGCGGAAACGCCTGCCACACGGCGGAGCATAGCCGCAGCCAAAAGCAATGACAGGCCAGGAGGCCTGTCCCACCCTTGGCAGGCGAAAGCCCCGGCCCCACCAAAAAAGCCGCAAGCCGCGACGGTGCGGACCTTTTGTAATCCACCAGCCGTGTTCACGGTATGTTCCTCGTTTAATCGAAATGCTGATGGTTCTGTTTGTGCTCCTCGTGGCGCTTCTCTTTGTGAACCGCGGCCATTTTCCGATGCGCGGCGCTGAGATTCGCCTCACGGCTGGCGCCAGAGCTTACAACGCAGCGCGATATCAGCTGCTCGAGATCGGTGCTTTGGCACGAAGGACAGCTTGCGGCGGGCGATGACTTCAGAACCAGGCTTTCGAAGCGCCCTCCACACTGGCGGCACTCGTACTCATAGATCGGCATGAGCGAAGTTTACAAGAGCCGGCTGCAAAATACGAGCGGCCACAGCCTCGGGAGCGCCTGCGCCGCAGAGCACCGGTGACAAGATCGCCGGCGCTAACCAGGAACGTAGAGGCTCGAGGAGCACTGTAAGGTTGAAGTCGCTAGTGCGGACGAACCCTCCAGGGCGCCATACGGCTGAAGGTTCCATCTCGCACGACCCACGTATGAAACAAAACGGCCCCAAAATGGGCGAGGAACGTCAACAACAAGAGGTAAGCGAATACCGTGTGGGCCCTGCGCAACGCTGCGTACAACGTTACGTTGTGGGGAAGTATGGGGAAGAGGTGAATCGACCCGTACAGCGTGATGGGATAGCTCGCTGCCGACAACATTCCCCAACCGACCAACGGCTGTACAACCAGCAGCGCATACAAAAAGAGCTCAGACGCCGAGGCAACCGAGCGCTCTTGAGGCGACATGGTGGCGGGAAACGGCGGCAGGGTCGAGTAGCGTCGGTTGATGTAACGAACCACCACCACAATCAGGATGAGGATACCTAACGGGCGGTGAATTGAAACCAAGCGATGATAGTAGGCGAGCGATGCCACCATCGCTAATCCGATCCCGAGCATGGTCAGCACCATGGCGGCGGTAAGCCAGTGAAAAAATCTCATGCGGACCGTGAATTGCCGCTGATCGATGGTCACACTCATGCTCACTTTTGCACCTCGGAAGGCGTGACCGCGCTCGGTAGCTTCTTCTCGCCTGAGCGTCGGGTGAACGACTGGGAATAGACCGCTGAACGAGCGCTAAGCAGAGGATCAGCGGACGGCGTCATTCCTTCGGGCAAAACCAACGGATCGAAATTGATGTCGCGGCAGGGACCGTTGTAATCGCTCTCCACGTGATCGAGCGCCAGGGTCCCCACATCTACCCGCTCTCGCGTGTCGGGCCAAGGGATCGTGGCATCGTTGGTCGGATCGTTTGGTTGGCCGATCGTGATGATTAGGCGCCATTGCAGAGGGTGCTGATGGATGCT
>CAZKVF010000372.1:0-12215 GCA_964556085.1 uncultured Solibacteraceae bacterium | reverse complement strand
TCTCGAGAACGAAAAGGATCTGTCGCACCTCGTCGTGAAGTAGGAGATGCCGACTCGAGCGAGGCAGCGGTAGAATAAACCCGTGAACTACCGTGAGCGGATCGTGCGAACTCCACTCGTCGTGGGTGGGGAGCCGGTTTTCATATGCACGCGCGTAACCCTACGCACGGTGCTTGCGAGTCTGGCTGAAGGTGCAACAACGGCGGAGATCCTCGCCGACTTCCCAACACTATCCGAAGAGGATGTGCGGGCTGCCATCGCCTTCGCGGCGTACTCGGCCCAAGAAGATCTCCCGGTTGCTGAGTTGCCAATCCGGCGTTGAAGATCAAACAAGGTGCGAGTCAAACGACCCGCCTGAGAGTATCGCCGTTGCCGGTACGGGTCCGGCCGGCCAACGAGGCCCCGCCAGGGAGAGACTTAGGAGCCGATGAGCATGCCACCCCGGAACTGATCGTCAATAACGGAGTTGGGGTGTATACTGGCGGGGCATGATAGCAGGAGATGTACTAATGAAGTGCTCCCGCCTGAGTGCCGTCGTTTTGGCGGTGCTGGCCAGTGCTACGGCATCCTGGGCACAAGAGACCGGCGACGCTAAATTGCTCGAACGCGCCAAGGAAATCCACAAGCGAATCATCGCTTTTGACAGTCACCTGGACCTTCCGTTCGATTATGCCGGCGCAGCGGCCGACGGCAAGACGCAGTTTGATCTCCCGAAAGCCGCGCGCGGTCAACTCAAGGGCGCGGCGCTCGCCGTGTTTGTGCCTCAGGGGCCGCGGACGCCGGAAGGTTACGCAAAGGCGGGCGCCGACGCCGATAAAAAATACGGTTTGATCAAGGCGGTGGCTGAAGAAAATGCGGACCGCGCGGCGCTGGCCTACTCTCCGGAAGATGTGCGGCGGATTGCCGCGCAGGGAAAGTTCGCGGTAGTGATCAGCCTTCTGAACGCCTACCCGCTAGGCGATCTCGGGCAAATCGACGAATGGTATAAGCGGGGAGTCAGGCTCTTTGGCTTTAACCACGCGGGGCACAATCAATGGGCGGATTCCTCGCGGCCCAGCAAACCGCTGGGGAACGGTCCGGAAGAGCATGCCGGGTTGTCCGAGTTGGGAAAGCAAGGCGTGGCGCGCCTCAACGAACTGGGTATACTCATCGATGTTTCGCAATTGTCCACGCCGGCGTTCAAGCAGGTGCTGAGCCTGACCAAAGCTCCGGTGATCGCCTCGCATTCGGGCATTCGATCCCTTGTGGACGCAACGCGCAATCTTAGCGATGAGGAGCTGGATTTACTGAAGCGCAATGGCGGGGTCGTGTCGGTGGTGGCGTTCAGTAATTACCTGCGGACGCCACCGGCGCAAGCGGAGGGCGCCAAGCCTGCGACGGTCGCTCAGCTTGTGGATGCGATCGCGTACGCGGTAAAGAGGATCGGTATCGATCACGTTGGCGTCGCTTCGGATTTCAATCATGGCGGCGGCGTTACGGGATGGCAGAACGAAGGGGAAGCGCAGAACGTCACGGTCGAGCTGCTGCGGCGTGGGTACTCGGAGCGCGACATCGCGAAGCTATGGGGCGGCAATTTCCTCCGGGTATGGAGCGTAGCTCAAAAGACCGGCAAGGCGCTCCAGGCTCGGGGGCGCAGTGAGACCGCCGGGGGGAGATGAAGTATGGCAAAGCATGGCGTGGCGCGCCGGAAATTTCTGACCGGCGCGGCCGTAGGTGCAGGGGCCGTTGCCGGCGTGGGGCTAGTGCCGGAGGCTGTCGCTCAAGATCATGGGAAGCAAAAAGAGGCACCCGCTCATTCGCACGCGAACGAGGTCGCGCAGCGGGCGTTTTTTAACCAGGACGATTCGGCCACTATTGCGGCCTTCACGGAGCGGCTGATGCCCGCGTCCGAGGGCAAGCCGGGTGCGCGGGATGCGGGCGTGCTCGACTATATCGACCTGGCGCTGGCAGGGGCTTACGCCGACCTTCAGGACTTTTACAGGCGGGGGCTGGCCCAACTCGACGCTTACTGCCGCAAAAGCTATGACAAGCCGTTCCGCCAGCTCGAACCCACGCGGCAGGACGAAGTCATCGGGGCTCTCGAGGAAGGGAAGGCAACCGGCTTTACCTGGCCGGCGGCGCAGGAATTCTTCAGCACCATCCGTACCCATACGATGGAGGGCATGTTCGCCGATCCGATTTATGGCGGCAACAAGGATTTCGCCGGCTGGCGCCTGGTGGGCTTTCCCGGCGCGCAGGCGGTGTTCACACCGGCGGATATGCGCAGCAAAGCGGCGTTCACGCGTACGCCGATGATCGGCCTGCAGAGTAAGGATGGCAGGCGACAAGATCGCCTGACCCACGGGAGATCGTGAACATGGCGAGCGAGAAGACGGATGTCGTGATCGTGGGGTTGGGTGCGGCGGGCGGGATCCTGGCGGCTGAAATTTCGAAAGCCGGTATGCGAGTGATCGGCCTGGAACGCGGCCCGCGCCTGACCACCGCCGATTTCACGCCGCACGACGAGCTGCGCTACTTCCAGCGGCAGGATTTGCGTCCAAACCCGAAACGCCAGCCGGTCACGTGGCGGCCGAACGCGAAGGAGCGCGCGAAACCATTGCAGGTTCTGAATTACGGCTACCAGGCCGGCGGCGGCACGGTGCATTATGGCGCGGTTTCGTGGCGATTTCACGAGGATGACTTCCGCGTGCGGTCACAGACCATCGAGCGTTACGGAGCCTCGGCGATTCCGAAGGACTCGTCGCTTGCCGACTGGCCGCTGACTTATGCGGATCTGGAGCCCTTCTACGATCGCGCCGAGTACGAGCTCGGTGTTTCGGGAAAGGCGGGGAATCTCGGCGGCCACAAGATCGAGGGCGGCAACATCTACGAAGCGCCGCGGCGCCGCGAGTATCCGCTCCCGCCATTGCTCGCGGATCAATCGGGCGTACTCTTCGAAGGGGGCTCGCGCAAGCTGGGTTATCACCCGTTTTCCACCCCGCGCGCCATTCTGTCGCAGCCTTACCAAGGCCGCCCGGGATGCACCTACTGCGGCTTCTGCCAGGCTTTCGGCTGTCATGTCGGCGCCAAATCGAGCATCCTGGTAACCAAGCTGCCCGAAGCCGATAAGACCGGCAATTTCCAGTTGCGCACGGGCGCCATGTGCTATCGGGTGAACAGCGACAGCAGCGGGCGGGTTACCGGCGTAGCCTGGTACGGTCCCGACGGCTCGGACAACACGATCGAGGCGGAGCTCGTCATTCTTGCTCCCTTCATTTACGACAACACGCGCTTGCTGCTGCTCTCGAAAACGGAAAGATTCCCGAACGGCCTGGCCAACTCGAGCGGGCAGGTGGGGAAGCATCTGATGGCTCACATCACGCCCCGCGTGTTCGCCGCCTTCGACGACCAGTTCGTCAACATCTATATGGGGCCAAGCGCGCAAAAGCACAGCCTTGACGACTTCAACGCGGATAACTTCGACCACGGCGGCCTCGGCTTCATTCGCGGCGGACAGATCTCCGTCTCTCCCGCGGATCTGGAAGCTGGTCCGATCGGAGCAGCGATCAGCATGGATCCGCCGCCCGGAACTCCGCGATGGGGCGCAGCATACCGCGATTTCCTGGCTAAGTACTTCGCGCGTCATGCCGCGATCGTGGCGCAGGCCGAAAACCTGCCTTATGCTGACCAGACGATCGACCTCGATCCCGAGGTGCGCGATCAGTGGGGCCTGCCGGCGCCGCGGCTGACGTACGATTGGCGGCGGGAGAACGAGACGGCGCGCATCGAGTTCCTGACGCGCAAGCTGGAACAACTCGGCCAGGCCATGGGCGCGACGCGCGTGTGGCGCGGGCGCATGGGGCCGGGTGCTCCGGGTGCGCACCATGAGGGCGGTACCCGCATGGGCAGCGATCCGAAGACTTCGGTGGTGAACCAGTACGGCCAGAGCTGGGACATCCCCAACCTGTTCATCGTGGGCAGCTCGACGTTCCCGACGATGAGCGGCTTCAATCCGACACTGACAATCCAGGCGCTGGCGTACATGAGCGCCGATGCCATCGTGAAGAGATATAAGAACAGGCCGGGGAGCTTGGTGTAGGGGGGCAAGACCGCCGATTAACTCGCCTTCCGCACCTGGTACCCGCTAAAAATTGCGCGATGACCCTCCACGGGTAGCATTTTAGCTTGCACGATCCGGCACATTGACAAAATGCCTGATCCGTGGTGCAATGCTCCGGCCCGCACTAAAACTAGTAACGAAGTCGGAGGAGGAGCCGATGCGCCAGGCCACTGTTCTCAGCAGTGGGGTAAGACCCGCTCTGTCGTCGTACTCCTCGTCTGAAAGTTAGCCGCTGGGCGTTTTCTCTTTCCCGATTTTGCGCGCCGCAGCATTCCTGGCCAGGGGAGGCAGACCCTGTTTCTAGAGATTGGTCAAAGGAGTGAATGACAATGACGGAAGCTACCTACTGGGAGCGTGATAGCCTCGATCTTGTGCTGAAGGCGGTGGCTCGGTCGGTCGGCCGCGGCGGGGGGCAGCCAGTGCCCAACCACCTGCGGCAGAAGATGGAATCTGCATTTGGCGCCGATTTCTCTGCCGTGCGGGTACACGTGGGGCGTGGAGTCGGTGCTCTGGGAGCGCGGGCGTTCACCCACGGCTCGGACATCTTTTTCGCACCCGGCTGGTACAATCCGCACACCACGTGGGGACAGCAGCTCCTTGGGCACGAGCTCACACATGTTCTTCAGCAGCACTCAGGTTGTGTGGAGAACCCCTGGGGGTTCGGCATCGCCGTCGTGGAGGACGAAGCCTTGGAGGCGGAAGCTGAACGCATGGGTTGGTACGCGGTGGCCCACGCGGTTGACAACGGAGCGACCATGGCGCCAGATGTACCCCGCCCACCTCGGCAGGCGCCAGGATCATGGGTCGGCCGGTCTGAGCGCTGGCCCTCGGCGGGAGGTTCCGTGGTGCAGTGCGCCTTCGGCAAAGATCTGTTCGGGAAGACGCTTGTGTACTTCCAAGGCCAGGGAACCGGGATGACGTACGTCGAGTTCAACAAGTTGAACAATGAGAAAGAGACGTATGAAACGATCGATCAGGTGAAGGAGGGATTGAAGAAACTCCGCTCTGCCAAGGGCACGGAGATTCAAGTTCCCTCTCTCGCAAACGAGAGTAAGGTCGAAGCTCGCCCGCTGGCGATCCCCGAATCTTGGAAGCGCAGTTTCGGCCCGTTCCAGGTGTTCCGGGCCACAGACGATTCACCAGGGAGGATCAAGTGGCAGGGACACTGGGTTCCCCTGGAGAAGAATCCGGAACGCTTTCTGAAAGGTGCCATCCAAGAACTCCTCGCGGATCCTCGCGTTTATGCTCAGGAACACGTCAGCGCTAATAAAAAGTACGTCAATTCCTTTTCGCCAGATTGGACATGCTGTGGTTACTGGAACACTCGCAAGTATGTGTACCGGGTAAACGTCCCGGCGATGTATATGTTTGTGCCGCCCGATGTACTCGACTCCCAAGGGAAACCTAGTAAGACCATGCGCCCACCGATCATCTGGGCGGACGTGTCTGACCGCACCCTGAAGGATGCCAAAAAGATCGCGTTCGATCCGCGTAAGGACCAACCCGAAAAGGGGCCGGAAGTCGATCTGATTTTCACTGTCACGCTGGACTTGATCGATCGATACATGGATACAAAGACTAACAAGTGGGTTGACCTCGACGCCCAATTCTGGAAAAACGTCAAGCCAGAGGCGCCTTGAAGCTGCCTCCGCGTCCCTTCCGCGCTTCGAACGCTAGGGGGCGCGATATGATTCAGGGTTAGGAGGCTTCAGCGTGAGCAATCGATTCGTCAGCCTGCTGGCGGCAGCGGCAGCCGCGATCCTGGGCTTGGCTCCGGTTCCGGCCGCGGGCCAGGCGGCACCGTCGCGACTAGCGCTGGGCGAAGGCGGGGTGCAGAATAGGCCGGGGCCCTCGGGGGCAGCTCCGCGGACCAGAGACGGCAAGCCCGACCTCTCGGGCGTTTGGGGGCCGGAACGGAATTTCATCTATAACATCACGGCCGCGCTCAAGCCGGGAGAGGTGCTGCCGCTGCAACCGTGGGCCGCCGAACTTACCAAAAAGCGTATGTCGAAGGACGATCCGGAAGCCAATTGCCTTCCGACCGGCGTCCCGCGCCTTGCTCCCTACCCGTGGAAAATCGTGCAAACGCCCAGGCTGGTCGCGTTCCTGTTTGAAGGGAATATTCACAGCTACCGGCAGATTTTTGTGGATGGAAGCGCGCATCCCAAGGATCTGGATCCCACGTGGTACGGAGACTCCCGCGGCCACTGGGAAGGCGACACGCTGGTTGTCGATAGTATCGGATTCAATGACCGGTTTTGGTTCGATTTCGCGGGCCACCCGCATACCGAAAAGCTGCACGTCGTGGAGCGCTACCGGCGGCCCGATCTGGGGCACCTCGAGGACGAAGTGACCATCGACGACCCCGGCGCGTACACGAAGCCATTCACGCTCTATGGTCATTTTCCGCTGCAGGTGGGAACGGAAATCATGGAGTACATCTGCAATGAGAACAACCTTGACGTGCAGCATATTGTAGGCAAGGACTCGCGGTAGCTTGTAAGTCAGCGGCGGGCAAGAACGCGGGCGCAACGAGCGACGAAGACTGCGGGGTCAAAAGGAACTGGCGACAAGACCGCCCGCCCTATCATTTACTTGGTCAGTTCGGCGTAGAACAGATCGACGTTGGGGACGCGCGGCGTCCAACCCAGATCGTCCGTTTTGATCTGCGCCATGAGTTGATCTTTGGTAGCCCCTTGCCGCACGGCGTCCTTAGCGCGGGCGATAAAGGTCTCGACCTTGGCCTTGTAGGCCTGCACGTCAGCCTTCGTCAGCGGGTTGCCATTTCCGGGGATGCAGGTATCGAAATCCAGTTTCAGAATGCCGTCCATAGTCTGCGGCCATTCGAGGAAACTGCCGCCCCCGGCATAGTCCGCCAGCGGCCCGGTCGTGCCGGTGGTCACGATATCGCTCACGACCACAACTTTGAGGTCGGGATAATACACCACCGTGTCGCCGCTGGTGTGTGCCCTTCCAAAATGGTGCAATTGCACCTCGACGCCGCCGAGGCGAATGGTGCGCTCCTTATCGTAGGTCACGGTCGCGGCGGCCGGCTTGGGTGTCTGCTCGTAATGCTCCAGATTCTTGTTGAGGTTCTCGTTGGCCACGACCTCGACACCGGCCGCCAGGAACAGTTTGTTATTGCCGGTGTGATCGGCGTGATGATGTGTAACGATCAGGTACTTTATCGGCTGCGGCGAAATCATTTTGACCTGATCCATCAGCGCGTTATAGTTCTGCTCACTGGGCAGCTTGCCGTCCACCAGGATGAGGCCCTCGCTGGTAACGCGAACCTCACTGTTGGCCCCGGCTCCCGTGATCATGTAAAGGCCGGGCTTGACCATCTGGGTGGCTTGCGGCTGGGGGCCACCCTTACCGCCGCGACCGCCCCGCCCGCCGGGTTCCTGCGCGAGAACCAAACTTGCGGCAAGCGCCGCCAATATTAGTGCTTTCGAGAGCATCCTGCCTCCGAATAAGCAGAGTATACACCTATCAGTTCGGCACAACTTTCTCGCCGTTCGCCGTCACTCGGGGAGCGAGAGAAGGCGCAGTTCGGACATCGCGAAGCGCTTGACCGACTCCTGCCGGATGCTCCGAACCCACTGAGCCGCTCCCTCGACCAATTCGGGATGGTCCTTGGATTTCCAGGCTCCTTTGGCGGCGCGCAAGGCATCGCGCTGGCGTTGGAGCTTGATTTCCCGCTGCGCCAACTCCACTAGAAAAGCCGTGCGCTCTCCGTGGCTAACGATCTTGTCGATCTCGGAGATCATCTCGGCGGGATAAGGAACCATAACTCGCCGGCGCCGCATAAGGTTGAATCTCACCCTCAGTATACCGGTGTGGTTTACCGCTGAGTAAACACACCTTGATACTCAATGACCGTGCTTGCGGCCCCTGGATCACTTCTTCTCTTGTGATCCGTCCTTGGTCAGCACCGGCGGCTGCGGCGGCTTGTCGTTGCCGTAAGTGGCCGCGAGGTATTCGATCAGGGCGTCGCGGTCCTCGACTTTCGTGCCCCAGCCGGCCATTTTGTCGAGTTCCCGGCCCCATGCGGCTTTGGATAGCCGCTGCGAGTGAACGATGCGCAGGCTGTGGCAGGCAATGCAACTGCGGGCTTCTTCCTTTTCACCTCGCGCCACGACAGCCGGATCGGCGCCCAACGCGCCCGCAGCCAAGACCGTGCCGAGTAAAATCAGTTTTCGCTTCACGATTTCTTTTCCACCTTGACGCCTACGCGATCAATGGCGTTGTACAAGTAACCGGAGGGATTCCAAAGCGGGACCACCGGCTGGACTCGGCCCGCCGAATCGGTGGCGCGCGACAGAATCGTGTAGTAACCGGGGTTCGGCGGCTGCCAGCGAAGCAACCAAAGCCGCCAGGCAAAACGTAACCTCTGCGGCGAGAGTTCCGCGTCGGTCCACCGGCTGCCTCCGTCGGTCGAAACCTCTACGCGATCGATGGCTTCTTCTCCGGCCCAGGCAAATCCCCGGATCACCTGCGGCCCGACCGCGAGTGTGGCCTGGTCTTCAGGCGCCGTGATCGCCGACTTCACCGGCATGCCCTCGATCGGCTCCAGATCTGCGGCGGGCGCTGCACCGCCCGGCGGAACTGCCGTTTTGGGGAAGCGGTAAGCCGGATTCATGAAGAACCCGTTGTGCCTTGCTGCAGCGGGCGAGAGGCGGGTCACCCATTTCACGAAACTGGAGCCGCACCATCCGGGCACGATCAGCCTGGCCGGGAACCCGTGTATATCCGGAATCGGATGGCCGTTCATGCGCAGCGCCAGGATGGTGGAAGGGTCCATAGCTTTTCTCATCGACATGGAGCGAATGAAATCGGGAGTGCCGCCGGCTCCCACATCAGCTCCGGCAATTTCGAGGAACGCGGCCGACCGGTCTGCGCCGGCGAGTGCCAGCACGTCAGAAACACGCGGTCCGGCCCACTCGGCATTGCCGATCGCCCCGCGGGTCCACTGAATACCGGGGAGCTGGGGCCGGAAAAATGCTCGGCCGTTGCCCGCGCATTCGAGCGTGGCCGGAATCGTCTGTTGCGGAAGCTTTTGCAGATCGGCCAGCGTCAGGTTCAATGGCTTGGAAACCATGCCGTTTACCGCCAGCTGGTAGCCGTCGGGATCGATCGGCGCAGGGCGTGGAATGTGCTGCCGTACGTAGAACACGTCCACGGGGGTAACCCACGATGTAAAATCCGAGACCGGTGTTTCCAAGTCCTCCGGCCGGTCGTTTTGCAGGATCAAAGGCCGTTTTCCGGCCACCGTAAATTCGTCTTGGGCTGCCATGTGCCGGGTTATGGCTGACACCAGAAGGCCCGTCAGGATTTCACGTCGATTGACCGTCATATTCAGTACCAACCCCGATTCTGCACCCGCAGATCGGGAACACGCAAGGGCCGACCATGGGCCGGATGCGGACGAGGCGAAATAAAGAGTGGCCGGGTCGAAAGCGCCAGGCGCTTCCGCCTGCCAACAATAAGAGAAGGTACCTGCTGGCCTTGCCCCGCCGACCTCGATGGCGCGCAGTGGCCAAATCCGGCAAGTTTCCTGTCATCATGCTGTTATCATGTGAACTTATGAAAGGTGTTGTCCTGGCCGGAGGGACCGGCAGCAGGCTCCTCCCGCTTACTAAGATTACGAATAAGCACCTCCTGCCGGTTTATGACCGGCCGATGGTCTATTATCCGATCCAGACGCTGGTGGATGCGGGCATCAGGGATATCCTCATCGTCACCGGCGGGCGCAATTCCGGCGATTTTCTGCGCCTCCTCGGCAACGGCAAGTACTTCGGTGCTCATATCAACTACACCTACCAAGAGGGCGAGGGCGGCATTGCCGATGCGCTCTCCCTGGCGGAACACTTCGCTGACGGCCAGAAGATCTGCGTGGTGCTGGGAGACAACATCATCGAAGGGAACATTCGCGCGGCTGCCGAAAAGTTTCGTGCGCAGGCTCTCGGGGCGCATATCCTTTTGAAGAAAGTTCCCGACGCCGAACGTTTCGGCGTGGCGGAAGTGGCCGGCGGGCGGGTTGTCGGAATCGAGGAGAAACCAGAACATCCGAAGAGCGATTATGCGGTGACCGGTTTTTACATGTATGACACCAGCGTCTTCGATAAGATCAAGACGCTCGTTCCTTCCAAGCGCGGGGAACTGGAAATTACAGATGTGAACAACGCCTACATTCGGGAAGGAACCCTGACCTGTTCGTTTTTGGAGGGCTGGTGGACCGACGCGGGGACATTCGAGTCGCTGCTGCGGGCGGGAAACCTGGTGGCGCAATCGGCGGCACGCAAGTCCACGCCGCCAAACGGAAGTGAGAAGGTACTCGGAGAGGCGGCCCGGGCCTGATGACGGGCACATCGGCTGCAAAACACACCGGACGCCGTATCGCCCAGTCGGACTCGCTGGAACTGGCAATTCCCGAATGTGAAAAAGGCCTCGGCAAGGTGATTGGGGCCGTCGATTCGGCCGCCTTGATTGCGGGGGTCCGGCTGGACCGCTTGATGGTACATCCCGACGATCGCGGCTATTTTCTCGAGTTGCAGCGCCTGGGGCGCGGCCTGGCGGCGGAATTCCCCGCTGCCAGCACCCAGATTTCCGCGGCGCTCAGTTATCCCGGTACGATCAAAGCGTTTCATTATCATCTCCACCAGACTGACTGCTGGAACGCGATTAAAGGTCTGATGCAAGTGGCGCTGGTCGATCTGCGCCTGGCTTCGCCCACTTTCGGCCTGCGGAATACGATGTACCTGGGCCCGATGCGGCCCTGGCAGGTGCTCATCCCGCCCGGCGTCGCTCACGGTTACAAGGTGATCGGCCCGGAGGAGGCGATGCTGGTTTACATGACCGATCGCTTCTATAACCCGGAAGATGAAGGGCGCATTCCCTACGACGATGCCTCTATCAATTACGACTGGGAAACGCAGCGAAAGTAATCGGTGAGTGGAGCCGGAAACCGCTCCCTAACGGTCGCGGCTCCGAAAACGCATGAATATTCTGGTCACTGGCGGGGCGGGTTTCATCGGTTCCGCGTTTATACGCATGCTCGCTGTGGAGACCGACTGGCGGGTCGTCAATCTCGACAAGTTGACATACGCCGGTAACCTGGAAAACCTGGCGGGTATTGCCGAAAGCGACTGCTACCGTTTTGTGCAGGGCGACATCTGCGATGAGAGCTTGGTGCTGGAGCTGGTGGCCGAAGAAAAACCCGACGTCATCGTGCATTTTGCCGCCGAATCGCATGTTGACCGCAGCATTCTGTCACCGGAGCCGGTGGTGCGGACGAATGTGAATGGCACATTCGTGCTTTTGGAAGCGGCGCGGCGCTCGCGGACGCCGCGATTTATACATGTGTCAACGGACGAGGTGTACGGGAGCCTGGAGGCGCCGAGGGAAGCCTCCGAGGATTTTCCGCTGAATCCCAGCAGCCCGTACTCCGCAGCAAAAGCAAGTTCAGATCTGCTGGCGCGCTCGTATTTCGTTACGTTCAAGCTGCCGGTGGTGATCACCCGCGCTTCGAACAACTACGGCCCGTACCAGTTCCCTGAGAAACTCATCCCCCTCATGATCGCCAATGCCGTGGAGGGCAAACCCCTGCCTGTTTATGGCGATGGCTTGCAGGTTCGGGACTGGCTGCATGTGGAGGACCATTGCCGCGGCATCCTGGCGGTGCTCAGACGGGGGCGCGAGGGCGAGATCTACAATATCGGTGGAAGCCGGTCGCTGCCCAATCTGGAGGTGGTGCACAAGCTGCTGGAGCTGACCGGCAAGCCCGCCAGCCTCATCAACTTCGTCGGCGACCGCCCCGGCCACGACCGCCGCTACGCTCTATCCAGCGAAAAGCTGATGCGCGAAACCGGCTGGCGCCCGCGCATGGATTTCGAATCCGGCCTGGCCGCGACCATCGACTGGTACCGGACCCACGCCGAGTGGGTGGCACGCGTGCGCAGCGGTGAATACAGGGCGTATTACGAGCGGAATTATGCCAACCGGTGAGCCCTGGGGACCCTGGGGACTGACGAGACTGTCCCACGGCACCGCTTTTGCGCCGCGTGGACAGTCCCGTCTGTCCCCAGGGTCGCCGCCGCCCCGCGGGGAAACCCCA
>CAZKVF010000371.1:0-12752 GCA_964556085.1 uncultured Solibacteraceae bacterium | reverse complement strand
ACTGCGTGGGCGTGGGCTAGATTACGCCCTCAGGATTCGGCTCCTCGCCTAGTGGGAACCTTCCTTATTTAATAGGGGACGGGCGACCGATGCTTACCGACGGTCGGCAGTGGATATGTCCGTCTTCACCTCGCGCTCAGTGCTAAAAGGCTGCACTGTGGCCGCGTCAAGAGCAGCTAGTGTCCCGTCTCACATAAATATTTACGATTCAACGCCGTCGATCTATGCTGGGACATGTTTACCTCGGCGGCGCCGTTGGCTGTCACCGCAGGGCAGAAACGGGAACTCGAAACCTTGATTCATTAGCGGCAATACGCCGCAGCGAATGGCCCTCCGCTGCCGGCTGTTGTTGCTCGCTCAGCAGGGCGTCGCCAATCACGCCATCGCACAAGAACTGAATGTATCGCGGACGACGCCGGGCGAAGACTTTGACTGCGGAGTTGGAGCAGAAGATCCTGGATACGACTTTGCAGAGTCGCCCCGACGACAGAAGCACTCACTTGACCGTACGGATGTTTAGCCCAGCACCTGGGGGGCGGCGCGCACAATCGTGCACCCTGTCTGGCACCGTCACGATGTGCAGCCGCATCGCGTCGAACGCTTCAAGGTGTCCAGGATCCACGGTTCGAAGAAAAGGTGCAGATATCGTCGGTCTATACCTGAACTCTCCCGACCGCGCCCTGGTGTTGTGCTTGGACGGGAAAAGCCAAATTCAGGCGCTGGACCGCACAGCCTCCGGAATTTTCCGAGCGGCACTGCTGCAAATCCTCCTTTTGTTAACCGGTACTGTAAACCAGCGAGTCGTTTTTCGAGAAACGAGCGAGGAGCCAGGCGGTGTTGCGAAACTCTCCGACCTGGTGGGTTCTATGAGGGAAATGTCAAGGAAAAGATCTCCCTGGCGAGCTGGCGCCGGACGAAACACCTTTTGCGAGTGGAGTAGGGTCCAAGCCCGCGCTCCGGGAGTCTTGAGGCGGGTTTCACAATTAAAGATACGGACTTTTTGCATCCTTTCCTCCACCATTCCGTCTGACTCTATGGCTTGGATCGGCCGTTGATTTATGTGATCCGAACCAAGGCTAGAAGATCATGAGTTATGTCCGACAGGTAGAGCTGAGCACGACGTTCCCCCCGTTCGTCTGGCTGCAGAAACTCTTCGGATTCGTCCCGAATGTTTTTCGAGCGCAAACCCTGTTGCCGCGAATTATCGAGGCCGAAGCCGGACTCGCTAGCGCCGTGCTCCTCGAGGAGCGGGCCCTTAGCCGGACGCGCAAAGAGTTGATACTGCTGGCAGTTGCAGCCGCGAACCAGAACCGGTATTGGGTCACTGAGCACCACCAAATGTTACGTTTACTCGGGCTGCCGGAACGACAGCTCGATGAGATCGTCACCGATCGGGATAAGGCCGGCATTTCGACGCTCGATCTGGAACTGCTCGACTTCGCGCTCAAGTTGGCCAAAAACGCTCCTTGGGTGTCCCGGGAAGACATCGCCAGGCTCCGAGCGCAGGGGTTCAATGACGAAGCTGTCCTGGAAGCTATTCTGGTGACGGCTCTGGCAAACTTCTTTTGCATACTTTCAGCAGGGTTGGGGCCAATGCCCGATTTCGCCTTGCGGGTCCCCAACTCTGTCAACATCCCTCGGCCCGACCCAGCCTCATATGTCGGCGGTACTTCTGGACCATACTTGAGCGTGATCGAACGCAGTCCCGACACCTTCCCGCCTTTCGCCTACTTTGTCGAAAGATTTGGCTCGATCCCTAACATCTTCCACGCTCAGACGCTTAGGCCGGAGGCGATCGAAGCCGAAGCGGGCGCATTCCGGAACGTTCTCCAGCCCGAAGATCTGCTTTCCCACGTGCAGAAGGAGTGCATTCTGCTTGTCGTCTCGGCGGCAAACCTCAACACCTACTGTGTCGCCGCACATTGCGAAATGCTTCGAATGATGGGGTTATCGACGGCGGAGTCCGACCAGATAGCGGTCGACCACCACCAGGCCGAAATCTCGAAGGAGAACAAGAGGCTACTGGACTTCGTTCTCAAGCTCGCGGTTCGGCCCTCCGAGTTCGGCCGCGAGGACATCGATGAACTTCGCCGTTGTGGATTTACGGAGGAGCACATACTCGAGGCCATCGCGGTGACCGGTTTCAACAACTTCATCAATACCCTGCAAATGGGCCTCGGCACGACACCGGACATTGAACCCAGGCGCGTATTCGGGCCCCAAGATGCGCATCTTCTTCCCTCCGGGGAGCATCAGACTGACAGTACACAAGGCGACGCCGATGCTGAGTTCGTTACAAAGGTTCGGGACGGAGACTCGGATGCATTTGAAGAGCTAGTCACCCGCCACGAACGCCGTGTGTATCGAACGCTGGTCAGCATCACAGGGAACGCTGAGGAGGCCCAGGATGCAATGCAGGATACGTTTTTGAAAGCATTCCAGCACATCGGCAATTTCCACGGCCGCTCGAAGTTCTCTACCTGGCTGTTGGCCATCGCTACGAACGTCGGCGTGCAACGCTTGCGCGAGCGCAGGCGGCTCGGGAGGATCGAGGAACCCGGGCCAGAGGCAGAGGAAGAGGTCCGCCCTCGTCATGTGCGGCCATGGGCGGTTGATCCGGAACAGCTATACTCTCAGGCCGAGCGGCGCGGACTTGTGGAAAGCGCGCTGATGACGCTATCACCAAAGTACCGAGTCGTGTTGGTACTTCGCGATCTTGAGCAACTCTCCGGCGAGGAGACCGCTGCGGCGCTCGGCCTCGGCATTGCGGCCATGAAGGCTCGCCTGTTTCGGGCTCGTATGATGTTACGGGAAGCTCTTTCACCTCACTTCGCAAGCACTGCTAAAAGGATGGGTCAGTGATTACCTGCGACGAGTTCATGGCTGAGTTCGGAAACTACCTGGAAGGCGACGCCGCCGCCGAAGTCCGCCAACAGCTCCAAAGTCATCTCTCACATTGCCAAACTTGCCAGGTGGTCTACGATTCCACCCGCAAGACTCTCCAGATTGTGACCGACAGCGGGTCCTTCGACCTACCTGAGGCATCCGCCAAGCCGATCAGAGAGAAGATTATGGCTAGAGTGCGCGGGAAAACACCTTCCTGAGTCGTCCACGCTTTCCAAAGCTGGCAATGAAGTGGTATCGACACTTCATTGGATCGGTCCTACGAACTTCGTCAGCTCACCCAAGCGCTACCCGCGAAGCAACTATGAATGGTTCAAGTGTTAACCGCAAATCGAACGGAATCACCACTGGCGCCTGGCAGATCGTCAAGCTGCACAGTTGAAAACGGCCGCACACAGCGATGCTGGCAGCGTCGAGAGGCAGTTTCGAACTAGAAAGTGAAACTCTCCTCGTCCGCAATCATGATCGCGGGCGGTCCGCCAGATGAAATCCTTACGGCATGAGCCAGGGCTTCCTTGCCCCCCGCCGATTCGGCGCACTCTTCGAGAGCTTTCATAGACGGAAAATGGACCTCCGCGACACGGTAAAACTGAGGCTTACCTTGCGGCGACGCGAGGACCTTCGTCGCGACGATTTTGGTTTTTCCCTGAAGCTTCGCGATCGCCAAAGGGACATGCTCTTCCAAGTACAGCTTCTCAAAAGCGTCGACATCTACCGGTTGCGGATACGCGACGATCAGTTTCACACTACTCATCTCGGGCCTCCCATGACTCAAAGTTCTTCTCGCTGACTCCGAACTCAACATTGACGGATCGGAGGCATGTTCGGGCCGCCTCTTGAAGAAGCGTTGCAACGCCTGAGGGCGCTAACGCTGGGCTTCCGGACCGCTTGTTGCACATAGCGCCCGCCTGGAGACTTGTTGTCACTACCAGACAATTCGCTACCGGTCCGTGTGGAGTTACGCCACGGACAAGTAATTTTGGTGGGGCTTCCTTCGAAAAACTTTCGCGAGTCTCGTCGCCTAATTCGCTGCAGCAGTCCAAAGAGTCACGCCCGCCGCACGGTTTCGGCTCCTTTGAGTATCGACAAAGGTTACACTCCGGTTTCTTGAGTAAGCATGACCCTTCGCAGGACCATAGAGCGAACAATTTGGGGGGCAGCGAATCCGAGTACCAAAGTTCGAACGTGAAGCCTAATTTCAAAACAAAGGAATCTCAGTTGAATTGCTTAGATTGCAACGTGAGCTTTCGGGAGCCGTGCGTAAATCAGAGGCAGTAACCCACTTCCGCGTTACGGCTGCACGCAGTGCGTTCGCAAAGCAGCCCTGCGGCTCACGGGACCACCATCCTTGCGGCAGCGGTCGAATGGTGTACGTACGGCCGTGCCGCGCAACGAGCTCCCGGATTGTCGCGAACGCCGGGCCCACAACCGCCTCGCTTTGGACTTGCGATTGGCTGATCACACGTAATTGATTGCTGATCAGCTCGGCGAATCTCACCCGTAAGGGCAAAAAATCGGAGCGAATTGAACTGGCGGGGTATGATGATGCCGGCTCCAGATGAAGGAAAACAAATGGATACGCCTGCTCGCCTACCGGCCGGCATGGTCAATCAGGAGTTGCTCCTCCAGAACGAATATTTGGCTGCGGAGAATCGCCTTTTGCGCGCCCATCTGCCCGCCCGATTGCGCTTGGCCGATCCGGAAAGATCAACCTTCGCCGAAATCGGCAAGCGGTCGGCCGCAAGGCCCTGGCGCACGTGGCCTGCGTGGCCAAACCTGACACCATTCTGGGTTGGTATCGCAAGCTCATTGCCGAGAAGTTCGATAGCTCCAAACAGCGCCGCTATCCCGGGAGGCCGCCGATCGAGCCGAAATTGGAGGCGCTGATCGTCAAAATGGCGAGGGAGAATTCCGGCTGGGGCTACGACCGAATTGTGGGCGCGCTGGCCAATCTCGGCTACACTGTCTCGGATCAGACTGTGGGGAACGTCCTGAAGCGGCATGGCATCGCGCCGGCACCGAAACGGAGCCAAAACACGACGTGGAAGGAATTCATTCAATCGCATCTGGCCGTGTTGGCTGGCATCGACTTCTTCACGGTGGAAGTCCTCACTTGGCGTGGCCTGGTGACGCACTACGTCTTGTTCTTCATTCATCTGGAGAGCCGCCGCGTCAGTTTGGCCGGGATCACTCGGCACCCTGATCAAGCATGGATGCAACAGATGGCTCGTAACGCCACCGGCGAGACTTGGGGATTCCTGGACCAGCGACAGTACGCTTTGCATGATCGCGATACGAAGTTCTGCTCGCTTTTCCGGGCAACGCTGAAGGCTGGCGGCATAAAACCGATTCAACTCCCGGCGCGAAGCCCCAATTTGAATTCGTACGCGGAAAGGTGGGTGCGATCGGCAAAGGAGGAATGCTTAACGAAACTGGTGCTCTTTGGCGAAGCCTCGTTGCGTCGCGAGCTGGCCAATTTTATTGATCATTTTCACTCGGAGAGAAACCACCAAGGCAAGGGGAACATCCTTCTCTTCCCGTCCGGGAAAGTCGGCGACCACAGGCCAAGATCCCGCGTACGCTGTCACGAGCGACTCGGCGGCTTGTTGAAGTATTACAGCTATGCCGCATAAGTTTTTTGACCCTACGACCAGCCAGGGGATGCCGGCCAACTCGTCGACCCGGTAAATGTTGGCGGCGTCTTTGGAGAACATCCCTATCTATATTGACGCATTCGAACCGGCAAGCGATGCCAAAGCGTCCGCCAACACGGACACACCGGCGGCGATCGCATCGGGGGAAGTGTATTCGTCCGGGCGGTGGCTGACCCCGTTGCGGCACGGGATAAAAAGCATGGCGACCGGAGCGATTCGGGACATAAAAAGCGAATCGTGGTACGCGCGGCTGACCATTCGGCGGTGCGCAATGCCCCGGCTGTTGCATGCGACCGACAAAACCTGGAGCAGTTCGGCAGAACATTGCGCCGGTGGGTCGGAATTCAAGAAGTGCCGCTGGACGCGAACACCGCGTTTGCCCGCGACCACCTCGCAGGCTGCCGCGAGCGCGGCGAGGACACTGTCGCGGCGCGCCTCGTCGATATCGCGCACGTCCACAGCCAGATTCGTGCGGCTTGGGACGCTGTTGATCGCTCCCGGAAAAACTTCGCACACGCCCGTCGTTCCGACGGTATCGACGGCTCCCGTGGCTTTTACGGCGGTCTCCAAGGCCAGGGCAATTTCAGCGGCCGCGAGAAAGGCATCGTGCCGGTCGGGCATGAGCATCGCGCCGGCATGGCCTCCTTCTCCCTCGATTTCGATGCGCAGGCTGGCAGGCGCGGCGATCGCGGTTACGAGGCCTAGTGGCAAACCTTCCCGTTCGAGCAGCGGCCCCTGTTCAATGTGAAGTTCCAGGAAACCTGCATAGTGGCCGGGCGAGAGGCGGGCACTCGAGAGCGATCCTTCGAAACCGGCTGAAGCCCGCCAATCGTGCAGAGAAAGGCCTGTGCCATCGCGTAGGGCCTGATCGGCGGCATCGTCTAGAGATCCGGATAGCACGCGGCTCCCTAGGCAGCCGATTCCGAATCGGGTCGGTTCCTCCGACGTGAAGAGGACCAGCTCAATGGATCGTAACGGCTGAAATCCGGATCGCTCAAGCGCGCGAATCGCTTCCAATCCTCCGAGCACCCCGACTGTGCCGTCAAAGCGTCCTGCATACGGAATGGCATCGATATGCGAGCCCGTGGCAATCGCGGGCGCCACGGGATCTTTGCCAACCCAGCGGGCGAAGGTATTGCCCACGGCATCTTCGCGGACCGGGAGCCCGACTTCGCAGCAAAGGGATTTGATGTATTCGCGTGCGCTAAGATCGTCCTCCGAGAAAACGATACGGGTAACAGCCGGCGCGGGGACGGAAGAATAGCTCGCCAGAGTGTCTAACTCTTGCGAGAGACGGGCAGAATCGATGGTGAAATTCATGTGTTGGCGGAAAGTGGGTGGCGGTTCCAGTCTTTGTAGATGAGGTATTTCGCCGGCGTTTTGCCGAGCGCGCCGAACCACTGTGGGCAGTAAGGCGCCATCCAGATGAAGTCGCCCTCGTTGACCGGGTACCAGCAGTCGCCAAGCCGATAGATGCCGCCGCCCGCGAGCATCAGCAGCCCGTGTTCCATTACGTGGATCTCCACCATCGAGAGGGCCGCGCCCGGCTGATAGGTCATCGTGTTCACGGCAAAGTCGAACGAGAAGTCATCGGGCAGAAGCGGCTGCACGGTAAGAGTGTCATCCCCCATTAGTGGCTGGCCCGGAATCTCCGATTCGCGCCCCACCAGGATGGCGGGCGGGGCCTTATCGAGACGCTGATACGGTTTCTCAATCACCGCGGATCGGGTCGCCTCGTCTGCTCGGATGCAGGCTTCGCCCGATTGTGCCAGGTAGCAGTAATCGCCGCGTTGGAGCTCGTGTTCTTCGCCTTCCGCGGACACCACTAAATCTCCTTCCAGAACATACAGAAACCGTTGTGATCCGGACGCGCTCGAGAACGCGCCGCCGGCCTCGAACTCCACCGTGTATTGAGTGAAACGCGCTCCCATCGCTGGCGAAACATGCACTATGGCGGTAGCTCTTTGCATGCCCGGCAAGGGCGCGCGGACGAATGTGTCCGGCGTTGCCAGCAAGTGGTCCGTCTGGTGCGCGCTACGCGTATGTCCGAGCCGTTGCACGGCTGTCCTCCGTTTTGCGTTCGGGCCGTACGAGCCGCCCGCCCACTGGTATCCTCTCTTGTCCATCAAAGATGGTTTGCCCGCGCAAAATGGTGCGACGGATCGCGCCGCGGAAGCTCCTTCCAACATACGGGCTGATGCGGTGCTTCTGGAGCAGTGCTTCGGCACGGAGCGTGAACCCGGCGTTGAGATCCACCAGCGTCAAATCGGCATCCATTCCGATCGCGATCGAGCCTTTATTGCGCACACCGAAGCGGCGGGCGGGCGTGGTTGACGTGAGGCGCACAATGTCCGGCAGGGGCAATTCGCGCCGATGGTAGCCCTCATCGATGAGAGCAGGAAGGGTGGACTGCACTCCGGCGATGCCGCCCCAGACACGAAAGAAATCCGCCGATTCCTTCATGGCCGGAGGCGCGGGGGAGTGGTCGGAAGCGACGACATCGATGACACCGTCGAACAAAGCAGCCCACAACGACTCCTTCACCTCCTCTGCACGGAGGGGCGGTGCGCATTTGGCAACTGCGCCCAGACGGAACAGGTCGTCCTCGGTGAAGCAGAGATAATGCGGGCAAGTTTCAATCGTGACATCCACGCCACGAGCGCGGGCCGCGGCGGCGAGCAACACGCCTTTTCCGGAACTGACGTGCACGATGTGTAGTTTCGCGCCGGTCTCTCCGGCTAAAAGAGTGGCGCGCTGGATCGCTTCCAGTTCGGCCAGCAGCGGCCTGGAATCGAGATAATCGCGAATGCCCGTGCGGCTCCCGGCGGCGGCGCGGCCGGCCAGCATCTGCGTGATTTCTTGCGATTCGGCGTGAACCGCCACTGGCAGGCCGAGGCGCGCGGCTTCGCGCATGCCTTCGTAGAGAGTGAGATCGTCGGCGCGCGGAAAATCGCGCAGACCGGAATCGCACAGAAAAGCTTTGAAACCGATCGCGCCCAGGCCCGCCATGTCGGAGAGAGCGTCGCGATTTCCGGGGATTAGTCCGCCCCAAAGCGCGAAGTCCGTGATAGAGACGCGTTCGAGCGCAGCCTGCTTTTCCCGGAACTCCATGGGGCCGATGGTGCATGGATTGGAATTCAGCGGCATATCAAAGAACAGCGTGCCGCCGCCCGCGGCGAGCGCACGGCTGCCCGTTTCCGCGCCTTCCCAATCCGTACGGCCGGGTTCGTTGAAATGCAGGTGTACATCGATCAGACCAGGCATCACCGTCAAGCCGTGGGCATCGATTTCCATAGCCGCCGCCGGCAGTTCCCCGTCTATAGCGGCGATGATGCCGTCCTCCACGGCCAGATCGGCCCGGTGCGTTCTCTCCGCAGTCACCAGCGTGCCACCGCGGATTACCAGATCATGCATACATCGTTTCCATCTCTTTCAGAAATTCTGCACCGGTACTCAGCGCGGCGGCCACATCCTCGGGCAGCACCGTTTCCTCGGGCGAATGGCTAATGCCACCGGGGCTGCGAAGAAACAGCATCGCCGAAGGGCAACTGCGTGCCAAAATCATCGCGTCATGCCCCGCGCCGCTCACCATGCGGTGAACCGGAAAGCCGGAACGTGCAACGGCCCGCTCGAGCGCGCATGTGAATCTCTCATCCATCGGCGTCGCGGGCTGATCGAGCCGCTGTTCCACGCGGAAATCGAGATTGCGGCGGGCGGCGATTCCTTCTGCCGCGGCCAGAAGAGCGGCGGCGGATTGTGAACGGACCTCGTCGGAGGCGTGCCGGACATCTAAAGTGGCTCGGACCTGTCCGGGGATTACGTTGGAAGCGCCGGGTTGAACTTCCAGGCGGCCGACGGTTGCGCGCAGGTCTGCGGTAGCACAGGACGCACGCTCGACCTGGCCGATCCATTCCGCCGCTCCCGCCAACGCGTCGCGCCGAAAGTTGGCAGGCGTAGTGCCGGCGTGATTTGCCTGGCCCGTGAAGGCTAGTTCGAAACGGCTTTGCCCAACTATAGAATTTACGATGCCCAAATGCAGGTCGAGGCTTTCCAGAACGGGCCCCTGTTCAATGTGGAATTCCAGGTAGCCCAGGGTTCGTTCGGCAAGTTTTGCATTCGGTATCCCGGCGGGATCAAGTCCAAAATCGTGGATCGCGTCCGCTACAGTCCTGCCATTTTGGTCGCGGTGTTCGAGCATCTCCGAGTGGAGCGTCCCGGCCACCGCGCGGCTGCCGATGAACGGCGTTCCAAAACGAACCCCCTCTTCTTCGGAGAAAGCAAGCACCTCGATCGCAAACGGCAAAACCCGCCCGCCCAGCGTTGCGGCTAGCTGGATTGCCAGCACCACGCCCAACACACCGTCGAAGGCGCCCGCATCAGGAACAGTATCCACGTGAGAACCGAAGTAGAGCACCGGGCTATCGACCGCGGCTCCCCGCCGCACGCCACGAACATTGCCAGCCCCATCCACACGAGCCGTCATTCCGGCGGCTTCCATCCACTGCTTCAACGTGCGGTGAACGTCGCGCATCGAGGGTGAAAGGAACGTGCGGGTAATGCGCCCCGGTTCCTCCGTGTAGCGAGCCAACTCCCGGCAGCGGCCAATGACCTGGTGAGCATCGTGGAGCCAGTTCGCCATTACGAGCCCCGATACGTCGAATAGCCGTACGGCGAAAGCAGCAGGGGCACGTGGCAGTTGCGGGCTGGATCACAGAGGCCGAAATGGATCACGACTTCGTCGAGAAACGGCGGATCGGGAAGCGTTTCTCCCAGGCGGCGAAAATACGCGCCGGCGCCGAATGCCAGTTCGTAGCGCCCGGGCGCCAGATGTTCCCCCGATAGCAGGGGCTCGTCGGTGCGGCCATCGCCGTTCGTCACGGCGGACTTCAAGTGGCGTGCGACGCCTCCCTCCAGAATCGAAAGGCGAATCTCGATACCGGCGGCCGGCTTGCCGCGGGAAGTGTCTAAAACATGTGTCGAGAGATGTGGCATTAGCGGCGCAGGCTCAATCCGAGGCAACCGTAGGGCGGACGCGCGTCGGTATACACGCCGCTCTCGTCGCCTTGTTCCACCACAGTGTCCCACGTCCGATTGTTGGCTTCCAGGTCCACTGACGCGACGCAGGGGAGCTCCTCCAGGATTCTGGTGCCCAGCAGATAGATCACCTGCTGAATGCTGCCGGACTCGAAAGACTGAAACACGTCCCGGGTCATAGAGCGGACGCGCTCGGGGACCTCACCCTTGGTGAATCCGGCAGCTGGCCCCGTGTAGAGCCATTGCAGATCGAGCCACATATGCAGCGGCCGATTGGCAATATCCGGCAGTGTGGTGTATTGATCGCGCACGAAGCCGTGGAACGCACTGCCGCCCAGGCGCAGCAGGCGAAAACCGCGAATGCCGGACTTCACTTCGACGAACTCCAGCTTTCCGGCCGTGCGGCGCAATTCGACGGAAGCGGTAAGCTTCTCCGGACCCGACGGCGCAAAGGCCACGCCGCCCGGCGTGAGCGGTGCGTACGGAACCTCTTCGGCTGACACCTGGATACCTTCCGTTTGCGGATAGGTATCCAGGAATTTTTCGGCTAGGAAATGGCAAAGCGATTCCAGATCGCCGCCCGTAAAATGCAGCGTCTCCCGCTGGATGAAGTTTTTCATCGAGTCGGTAGCGATCAGGCCAGTGTTATCGCCCACCGTGTAGGTGGGCCAGAATGTCTCGCCGTAAAGCAGCATCTTTACCGAGGCTCCGAACACCGGCTTCCGTCCGGGCGGCGCCGGAGTTTCCCGTTCCAAACGGTAGACGATCACATCGCCCTTACCGTAGTAGTTTCTCTTCCAACCGCTCGCGAATCGTTCCAACGAGTTCACCTCAGTCAGTCAACCACTGCGCTTTCCAATCGGAACCAGGCAATCCGGGAAATTTCGGTCAGTGCCTGATGAAATTCTTCCTCCGGAGAGGAATCGAGCCGCAGCAACAGCGCCGCGAAAATGTCTTTTTTGGTGCTGCCTTTTACGGTGTAAAGAAACGGGAAGCCGAATTTATCGCGGTAGGCGCGATTCAGCTCTTGGAATCCACTGTATTCGTCAGCCGTCAGACGATTCAGGCCCGCGCCCGCTTGTTCTCCGGCGGATGCGGCGCTGACTTTGGCGCGTGTGCCCAAGTCGGGATGGGCGCAAAGCAGAGCATACTGCTGCGCGGTGGGCGCCGCTTCGAGTTGTTGCACCATGGCCCGATGAAGGGCCGCCAGGGAAGCGAACGGACGCAATTCGAAAGCTCGCTCGGCCACCCAGGGCGAATTTTCGAAGATCCACCCCAGAGCCTGCGCAAACTGTTCGCGGCTCATGCCGTTCAGTTCACTGACAGACAGCATGACGGAATACAGGCGATCCGGCCACCCAGGTTTCAGCCACGCTTTCGGCGCCGGCCAGAGTGAAAATCGAAGCCAGCAGGCGCTCGGCCGAAGCCGCATGTGCGGCCACCGCATGCAGAGGTGTCCCTTCGGGTGGCTTGAGATAAACGAAGTCGGCCGATTTGCCCGGCTGGAAATCACCGATCTCTTCTTCCAGCCCAATCGCCTCGGCGCCCGCGCGCGTGGCCAGATACAAGAGATGAGCGGGCTCTAGACTTGCGCCTGACCCGTTGGCGAGGCGCTGCGAAAGATATGCCTGCAGCCCCTCTTTCAGCATGCCGAATCCAGTGCCGCCGCCGACGTCGGTTCCCAACGCGCAGCGGACGCCGGCCTGAAGGTGTCGCGCCATCGGGAAAATTCCGCTGCCCAACGCGGCGTTACTCGAAGGGCAGTGGGCCACGGAATTGCCGGCTGCGGCCATTCGCTCCAATTCGGCCGGCGTGGAGTGGACGCTGTGCGCGAGCACCGAACGCCGCGAAACCAAGTGGAAATGCTCGTAAACTCCGAGGTAATCCTGCGCCCAGGGAAATAGGCGTCCGATCTCTTCGATTTCGCGGGCATTTTCGTTCAAGTGAGTGGTGAACCGCAAGCCCGGATTCTCAGCGAGCAAAGTCTGGCAGACTTCCAGCAGCGACTCCGAAGCGGAGAGCGCGAAACGCGGCGTCACGGCGTAGAGCGCGCGCCCCTTGCCGTGAAAGCAGCGGATCAGTTGGCGGTTGGCTTCATAAGCGGTGGCGGCATCCACGTGCAGTTCGGGACGCAGCAGCCGGTCGGAGATCACAAGACCG
>CAZKVF010000370.1:0-9057 GCA_964556085.1 uncultured Solibacteraceae bacterium | reverse complement strand
GAGGAACAGAGTGCCCAGCGAGCTCTGGTGCAAGGTCGAGAGCAGAACACCCAGAATCATGAGCGGCACGGTGATCTTGTGCAGCCAGGCGAGCGGCTTGTGAAGCCCGAACTTTTCGAGCACGATCGGTATGAATTCCAGGAACAGAACCGTGGTGTAGAGCGTAACGCACCACGCCACCTCGAACATCACCGAGTGCGGATTCCACATCACCAGCGGGTGCCAGAGCCGGTCCGGGCGGCCAAGGTCGTACAAAAGAGCGACCACTACCAGCGAATAGCCCAAAAACGCGGTAAGAATGGCGGGCCGCAGGATGGGCCGATAGCGCTCGATATTAAAGATGTGAACCACCGCGACCAGGGTAAAACCGCCCGCGGCCAGGCCCACGCCGCACAAGATGTCGAAGGCGATCCAAATGCCCCACGGAAACCGGTCGCTGAGGTTTGTCGCGCCGCCCAAGCCATAAAAGATGCGCAGGTATGTGGCATACAAGCCGCTCAGCAGGGTGGCCGCAAAAATCGCGCGCCAGATAGTGATCTTCGGCCGCCGCAAGCTCATTTCTTTTTCCCCTCCGCCCTGGCCACTTCGTCCCGGCGATTAGTGATCCACCAGATGCCGCCCAGCACGACCGAACCGGTGGAAACCACATCCGGCACCAGTTCCAAGACGCGCCAGGTGAGGGAGGGCAGGGGCTCCAAGGGCACGTTGGTCCGCAGTCCGATCTGCGCGAACGGCACCGCCGAAAGATACAGCACCGAAGTGCCTCCGGCCTCTTTCAGGCCGTAGATCCCGCGGTAGTAGTCGCCCGGCTTCGAGGCAATCCGCTCGCGCGCTTCGGCGACCAGTGCATCCCGATCGCCGCATTTGGTGGCGCCAGTAGGACAGGCAGCGGCGCACGCGGTCGGCTCGCCGCGGGCCTGCCGCTCATAGCACATATCGCATTTCCGCATGCGCGGCAGACGCTTGTCCCACTCGTACGAGGGCACCTGGAACGCGCAAGCCTGCACACAATAGCGGCAGCCCATGCATTTTTCCGCGTCGTACAGCACCGGCCCGAGCGATGTTTTCTGTAACGCCCCCACCGGGCATACCGAAGCGCAAGCAGGCTCGGCACAATGCATACACAGCCGCCGGCTGAACTTGTCGCCGTGCGTCTCTATGGCGGTGAGCTTATGGGCGGAAATTCTTTCTTCCGCCGCTATCCGATCGTTATAAGGAAATCCCCATCGTTCCGCGCAAGCACCCTCGCAAGCCTTGCAGCCGATGCACAGCGTGCTGTCGTACAGGATGGCCTTCGACATATTAAGACCCTCAACTCTGTTTTATCAGAATTACTGGCAAAAGTGTAGAAATGCCTCACAGGTTACCTGCTGTGAGGAGAAATTGGCCGGTGATCTTCTTCCAGCTGATGTCGGGTAATCCAGCAAGCAAGTCTTCGGTGGGGCGGCCGCCATCGGGCGCCACGGCTCCCGCGAGCGCCGGTTGCAACGCGTACAAGCGCTCCACCGCATCGCGCATCCAATTGCCCACCAGGCCCTTAGGGATCAAATTGCGGCTGGTGTTCTCTTCATCCGGAACGCTTACCGTCATAAGCCAGCCATTGCCGTACGGGTCTTGCCGCAGGGCGGCAGGGTTGTTCAGTACTTCAGCGTTGACTGCCAGTACCTCTCCTTCGGTCGGCGACACCATTTCCGTTTTCTCGCCGCCCCGATAAAACGTGAGCACCTTCTGTCCCTGCCGGATCCATTGTCCGGGCTTCGGAAGTTCGATTTTCTCGATCCTTCCCACCAGCGACGCGGCAAATTCGTCCGCGCCTACGCGGATAACGCCCTTCCGTTCGCGCGTGACCCAGGCATGCCCCGGGTGATACGCGACGTTTTCCGGAACTAAAAAACCGTCCACCATTTCGCCGCTCACATGAGCCGGCGCCGCAGGCTTCGCCGCAACAGGAACCGCTACGACCGCCTTACCGCGGTTCAACACGTAATCCAAAACAATGAACACCAGAAACGTAACCAACACCAGAATGACTGTCATGGCCGTCCATCCTTTCCGTCTTGGATAACGGCACGACGGCTTCCAGAAACAGGTGATTTTTGCCTCTTTATCCGTTGTGATTTCTAGCAGATAGCGTGCGGCAGTTTTCTACATGCCCAGTCAGCGTTTAATATTCCAACAGGCCGCCGCCGCAAAACGCTACGAACAGCTTTGGATTGTGAGGCTTGGGATCGGTGTTGCGGAATGCAACGGGGGTGTCGGGGAATACAGCGAATAGCGACCCCAACGGAAGCCGCGACCCGTAGGGGAGCGTTTTACGCCAACGGATTCGCCCAACGTAGCCCCGGGAAGCGGGCGAAGTCGCGATCCGTTGTATGCAAGACGCCACCGTGTTCGATCGTAAGGGCTGCGAGCTGGGCATCAGTGATCAGTGGCCCACGGGCTTGCCCTTCGACTATCATCTGTCGCAAAAGGGACCAGTGCCGGTCGCCGGCAGACAGGAGGTGCACACTGGGTTGCTCGAACCACCGATCAACAACACGAGCCACTTCGGCGAGCGTACGCCGCGCGCCAGGAAGCCTCGGATTTGTTGCGACGCGGAGAAACGCTGCCACACTCTGCCAGGGCAGTCCCACCAATTCTCCGCCAGAGAGAACTGTTTCTAGCCACTGGCGAGCCTTTTCGTGATGAGGCGATGTGAAATCGTATGCGTACAGAAGGATGTTGGCGTCGAGAACAATCACTTGTGATACGGGCCTTCCAAGGCCTCCAACAGTTCTTCGATATTGTCGTAGCTCAGTCCTTCAGGAAGACCCATCGGCCAAGGTTCAACGACAAAGGGCTTCCGCGGAGGCTGGCTGGATGCCGTCAACCCCAGCCGGAGAAAATGATTCACTGCCTCTTTGAACGAGCTACCGCTACGCCGCATCTCCTGACGAAGCAGTTTGGCAATATCGTCATCCAGAGAAAGCGTGGTTCGCACATTATGATGTTAGCAAATCAGACATCATGATGCTCGGTTAACTGCCCGAGACCGCCCCGCGGCTGCCTGTGTCCTGGGGGGTCAATTGTCGCCGTGCGATCTCGTCTTCATAAGCTCTTCTGAGACGCGCCACGAGATCCAAATATCCAGCGCAAAATATCTCCGGGTCTAAGGCGCGGAGCTCCTCGTCGGAAAGCCCCTCAAAATGGTTGCGCCATTCGGTTTCCTTCTCTTCGTTGAAGATCTCGCGGTCCAGAATGCTCGTGGCAAGCAGGACGAGCGTGCCGGGGACCATCACGCGGATCATGGCGTTCTGAGGAAGCGCACTCGAGTCCCCCACGTGACGGGAGTACCGGGGCGCTGGCGGGACTTGCGGCGCGTTGTCCTCGTCCTGATCCATCGTGATATAGAAGGGTATGCCGGCGCGCCGCAAAATCGCACGCGCCTTCCCCGCCATCGGGAGGTGAATATCTCGCGGGTGCGTGGCGAACGAGCAGGCGCACACGGCATCCTCCAGCCAGTCGGGGGGCGGCCCAGTGTCGTCGAATTCGGGGATGGCATTTCCGAATTCTTCAATCGGACTTATCGACTGGCTGCTGTCGTCGCCTTTCTCGGTTTCTTCCGCCTCATGTCGCGGCGGAAGCCCTCTTCGCGCCAACTCCGCATCATAGACCGCTCTGGCACCTTCGGTGAGCTCCTCTGCATCAATAGCCGCAAGTTCGTCGTCAGCAAGTGAAGAATAATGATGCCGCAAATCCTCGGAATCAATCCGCAAGCCCACCTCCCAGGGCACGATCCTAGCAGAACAAAGGCTGCCATGCGCTATCCTGTTTCGAAGGAGTTACCTATGGCAACACAAAGCTACGCCAAGCACACCCAGATCGTGCCCCTGTTTCATCAGGTTCTGCTCCCCCTCCTTCTCCTCACCTTCATCGGCGCCTGCGTCAACCTCTACCAATCCTTCGGCAATCATGATCGCCTTTATAGTGCCGCGTTGATTCTGGTGCTCACCATCTGCGTCATCATGGCTGCCCTGTCTGGCCGGATTTTCGCGCTCAAGGCGCAGGACCGCGCCATCCGCGCGGAGGAAAACCTGCGCCACTTCGCGCTCACGGGCCAGCTACTCGATCCGCGGCTTTCGATACGGCAGATCATCGGATTGCGGTTTGCTTCAGATGGCGAATTCGTCGCGCTGGCAAAACGGGCGGCGGAGGAAAAGCTTTCCCCGGACGCCATCAAGCATGCCGTGAAAAACTGGCGAGCCGATCTTTATCGCGTGTGAGCCGGCTCGGCGATGACGCGCCGCCGCGTCATCACAAAGTAGGACGCCCCGGCCAAAAAGAGGAGGATGGAAAGCCATTGCGAGGTATCGAGCGGACCGCCCCACAGGTTGCCTTGCTCGTGGAAGCGGAAAAATTCGACGATAAACCGCGCCGTTGAATACAACATCAGATACAGGCTGATAATCGTCCCCGGCGTGTGGGCTTTACGAATCCGCCAGTAGAGAATCCCGAAGATCAGAAATTCCGCAAACGACTCGTAAAGTTGCGTGGGGTGGATAGAAACGCCGAGCAGTCCGCGCGGCAACTGGCTGTTCGGATCCGTGAATTTGACCGCCCATGGCAGGTGTGATTCCACACCATAGCAACAGCCCGCCGCAAAACAGCCCAGCCGGCCGATAGCGTGGCCCAAAGCAATTCCCGGGGCGAACACGTCGGCTGTAACGAGACCCGGCAACTGCGTCTTGTGCATGTACCAGGCGGCGACGGCCAGGGCCGCCAGCAGTCCCCCATAGAAAACACCGCCGGCCTGCAGCGTGGCGAGAGAAAAAATCTCGCCCGGGTGCTCGGTATAGTAGGGCAGATCTACCAAGATCATCATGATCTTGGCTCCCACCATGGCCGCCAAAGCCGAGTAAAATCCCAGGTTGAAGACGGCTTCCGTGTTGAGGTTCGCCTGCCGCGCCAGGCGTGTGGCCACCCACAAGCCTGCCAGGAAGCCAAGCGCTACCAGAACGCCGTACGTATGAAGAAAGGAAAGATGAAAAACTTCAGGGTACATTTGCCGCCTGCCGCTTCGAACGGACCTGCTCCAGAAGCAGCAACCCGCAGCCGACTACGATCGCCGAGTCCGCCACGTTGAACGTCGGCCAGTGATAATTGCCAACGTAAAATTCCAGGAAATCGGTGACTCGCCCGAACGCGATCCGGTCGAAAAGATTTCCCGCGGCGCCGCCGAGAATCAACGACAGCCCGACAAGCGAAAGGCGCTCGATCCGTGCCGCGTTCCATAACAGGGCCGCGATGACCAGCACTGCCGCAACCGAGAACAGCGCGACCAGTCCCGTGCTCCAGTTGGAGTTGCCGTCGTTGAACAGGCCAAACGCGATACCGCGATTCTGCGAATGCACAATATCGAAAAATCCCGGCACTATCCGGTACGTATCCATGTAGGAGAGGTTATTTTCGATGAGCCGCTTCGTGATCCGGTCGAGGATAAACACCCCCGCGGCAGTGGCATAGGATTTCAAACGGATATCATTCATCCAATGGCGTGAGGCGATCTCTCTGCGCCGCCCTCGTTCTTCTTCTATAGTAGCAGCCGCCCGCCGCGCGGAGCACGATTCGCCCTGGAATTAGGTTAGCGTCCGGAGGTACAAGTAAGTTTACGGAGTAGTTGTCCGATAGCAAACGGTACGGTCTTGGTAGCGGTCGCCGGTGAAGTGGGACAGGCGGCCTGGCCTGTATGATTTTTCTTGCCTGCTTGGCCCTTTACCAAATTAGCCGCCCTGTCATGGTCATGCGGCGCGAATTGGTATCCGTGGCGCTGTAATAGCCAAAGGTCGAAGGTGACGACAATTGCCAGAGGGCCGAGCCGTTGCTCAGGGTCGTGTTGTTAAAGATGTTGTAGATCTGCGCCTGAAACTGGAGCTTGATGCGGTCCTTGACAGTGAAGATGCGCCCAAGGGACATGTCGGATTGGATCAAAGGGTTCAGGCGGAAAACGTTGCGGCCGAGGGTGCCGATGTGGCCAACCAGCGGTTGGGCGAAACCGGAGTTGGAAATTTTGTTGGGGTTATTGGTGCCGGAGCCCGGGTTGGCATCGAAGTGGATGTTCACCGCGCCGACCATGTCGGCGCGCTGCACCCAACTTCCCGATCCACCGTATCCACCGAACAACGTACCGTCGGTCAAGCCCGCCACGGTGCCGGCGAAGAGATTCACCGGCAGGCCGGACTGTGCCTGGAAAATGCCGCTGAGTTCCCAGCCATTCAGAATGTTTCGAAGCACAGCGTTGTTTACGGACTTGGCATTGGAAATGAAGTCGTTCGAAATCACCAGGCGCTTGGGAATATCGAACTGGGACACGGCGCGGTTGTTGCGATTATCGAAAGGATTCTGCTGGGCAGCGGAGTCATTCGCCAAAACGGCGAGCGAATCGGATACATCGTCGATGGATTTGGACCAAGTGAACGCTAGGTTGAGGCCATACCAGCTTGCGAAACGCCGCTGTCCGGATAACTGGAGCGAATTGTAGTTCGAATTCGCGGTGGATTGGACTACGCTGGTAGCGTTAAAACGGGGATCGATGCGGTTGCTGCGCGTGGTGGTGGTAGCGAACAGGGCGGCATTGACGGTGCGGAACACGCCGGCGCTCTGCTCGGCCGTTTGCTGCGCGAGGGTAGTGGGAACCTGGTACGCGCCTGCCGGCAGAAAATTGAGCGGCTGCGTCCTTTGCAGGTAAGTACCCTTGCTGCCCGCGTAAGTGGCCTGGACGATCCAGTTAGTAAACAACTGGCGTTGGATCGTGAGGCTGTACTGCTGGTACTGCGGGTTCTTCAGATGCGGATCGATGTAGGTCACGTTGCCGAAATTCGTGATGTTAGTGCCAAAGGTCCCCACGATCCCTTGGCTTTGCTGTTGAAAGGCCGAGTTGCCGGCGAGCAGGTTGGCGACGGAGTTGGTGCCGCTGATCTGCGTCTGCGGCAACGTCAGCAGGTACATGTAGGGCGGCAGGAAACGGCCGTTCGTAATGGGGTTCAGGAAGATGAAATCGTACGAGATCCCGTAGCCGCCGCGAATCACGGTTTTGCCATCGGCCTTCGGATTCCACGCGAATCCGACGCGTGGGCCGGGATTGTGGTTAGTGTGGAAGTACGAACCGCCAGTGTAGAAGCTGCCCAGGGGGCCGGCGCCAGCGCCGCCGAGGGGCTGATTGACCAGCGTGGGGTCGACATTGGAGATGATGTTGTTGATCTCGGTGGTGCCGCCGGCGATTTCTTCGCGGAAGCCGAGGTTCAAGGTTAACGTGCGGCTGACGCGCCAGTCATCCTGCACGTAGAAGTACTCATTCCAGACACGATTCCCGCGGACGGAATTGCCGAAGCGCTGCTGGTATTGGAAGGCGTTGGCGTTGAGGAAATCGTTGAGAGTGAGGAAGGTAAGCGCCCCGTGCACGATGGAATCGAAAAAGCTGTTGGCGCGGATGCGCTCGATATCCACGCCCACCTTGAGCGTGTGCTTGCCCATCGTATGAGCCACGGAATCCATGTAGTGGAAGGTGTTCTGGACGCGTCCCTGGGGCAGGCCATCCCAGGTGCCGAAATTGGAGGTGCCGTCGTTAAAGAGAATCTCAGGCGCCTGCGTCGTGGCGCTCAACAAGGGAGTGAAAATGGGCGAGCTGCGTTGGAACGAAACCAGGAACGTGTTGACAGTAGCGGGGCCAAAGCTGTGGGTTTCGGTGAGCGTGCCGGTCCACGGCCGGTTGACGCTGGAGGCGCCGTTGGTCGCCAGGTTGGAGTCGATGAAGGTGTTGCCCGTGCTGTTGGCGGCCGAAGAGTTCTCCCCGAAGCGGGCGTACAGAACGTCGCGGTTGCCTAGGTTGAAGTCCAGGCGGCCGGAAAAGGCGCGAGTATCGGTTTTGTTGGGGGCGCTTTGGGTGACCGTACCCGTAGGGCTGGTGGGCACCTTGTCGGCGGTGATGATCTGCTGCGCGAAGGGTGTCGCGGCGGCTACCTGTGCCGGCGTAGGCACCGTGGCGATGCGCGTACCTCCGAGGCCGCGAATGCTGGTCTGTTCGTAGGAGCCGAAGTAGAAAATTTTGTTTTTGATGATGTGGCCCCCGGAAAAGCCGCCCCAGTCGTTATTGATGTTCGGTACCGCGCTGCCCGTGCGATCGAAATAATCGCGCGCGCTGAAGAAACTATTGGCGGCAAATTCAAACAGCTCCCCGTGCCATTGATTAGTGCCGTTCTTGGAAATGATCTGGAATTGCGAATTGGCGTTGCGGCCGAATTCCGCGGTGAACTGCGTGGTGATCAGGTTCACCTGCTGAATGGCATCGAGGGGCAGGGTTGCCAGGCCGGTGCCGCCGGCGCCAGTAACGCTAACGTCGGTGACGGTAGCATTATCCAACGTGATATTGTTGCCGCGCCCGCGGCCCCCGTTGGAGTTGTAGCTGCCCAAGCCCAGGAATGGATTGTTGGGTGTAACCGGTGTCACTCCCGGAGCAGTCACAGCAAACTGCAGCACGCCATTGTTGACAATCGGCATGTCGGTGATGGCCTGGGGGTCGACAGTGGTCTGCAGCTGGCCGTTGACGGTGTTGACCGCCGCCAGAGCTGCGGTAACTTCAACCTGTTGGGCAGTGGACGCCACGCTTAGCGCGATCGGGACGGTCACCGAGGTTCCACTCACTACCGCCACCTGCGTCTTTTGCGCCGCGAATCCCTGGTGGCTCGCCGTAACCTCGTACAAACCCACGGCGAGCTGAGTCACGCGCACCCCGCCGGCGGAGTCGGTGGTCGCCGTGCGCTCGGCCCCCGTTTCCACGCTTTTCACTGTGATATTCGCGCCAGGAATTACCGCGTTGCTGGCATCGGAGACGTTGATCTGCAGGTCCCCTGTGATTTGTGCGAAAGCTCCCACGCTGGCTAATCCAGCTACCAACACACACCGCGAGAGAAAGCGCGCTACACCAACTGAATTGGCAATAGCCTTATCCATCAGAACCCCCTTCTCTAAAGCCTATGGAAATACAGTAATTCAAGGCGCAATTCTCCACAAGGGGAATAAAAG
>CAZKVF010000369.1:0-3804 GCA_964556085.1 uncultured Solibacteraceae bacterium | reverse complement strand
CGCTGCGGAGACGAGATCCGATCCACGCTCTTCGTCGGCAGTTTCGATTTCTATGTGGGCGAAGGCAGCACTGCAGCAGAGCCCTTTTTGTTTAACATGCTCGCTGTTGAGCGGGTCATAGGCGCTCACGCCGCTTTCTTCGGAGCGGCTGGTATTAGTACGCACACGCCGCCCGAATCAATCCTATTCCTGACGCAGCGTTTCATTGGCGAACCGCCGCTTGGCTTAGAAGCGACACAAAAATGGTGGCGAGAGAACGCGAAGCGTTCGGCCGAAGAGGATCGAGCCAAAGGCGAGTTGTACGGCTATCCCCGCTCCGCAACCGAAGCTTATATCGAACTCGCGCAAAAGCTTTGGGGTGCTGACTCACCACCACAGCCCGAAGATCCTGCCGACGCTCGGAAAGCGATGATGAGTATCCCCAGCCACAACGGCATTGGCTTTGGATACCGGATGGCTTCGCCCGGGGCCGAGAACGCGGAGGATCGTGCTCTTCGGATCAAGGCAGACGCAATCCTCACAGAGTACCGAAAGCGTCGCGAGCGATATATTGGGTCGGGCAAACCGGGAATAGTGGCACTGCTCCGCGACTGGTTTTGTACCGTGCAGGCCGGTTGCACAGTGCGGAACGCGGTAGTTACGCCTCCTGATGCCGGTCAACGACGCTAGGATACTCTGGCAGGATCGCCACGCTCGGAACAAGCGTCACCGCTCTTGTTTCGCTCCGCGGTTCCGTGGCCGCGCCAACGGGCTGAACAGAACAGCCGAAATCTGCCCTGGGCGCAACTCGGTGACAGTGACCGTTGGGGCAGGAACTATGAAGTGCACGATTGCAGTGGTTCACTTACTGGATCGCCCGCCAGTCCAACCCGGAATTTCAAAAACGCCAATTTACAGGTTCTGCCTCGAGAGACCCGTCACCAGGATATAGCACTCTCCGAGTGGATCGTCGGCCACTCGTCCATAGCCTATTCGATTCGAGTCCCAAATGGCGACATGCTTCCCGTTAGCACGGTTTTCGGAAGGTTGCCTGAACCGCAGATAACGAATGATCCGAAGTCCTTGTACCAGTCGCCTTCGGGCGCCGATGGACCAGCTTTCACCCAATCCTGCAGTCGGTGAAGATCCTGGAGAGCGATCTGCCGTTCCGCTACTCGCGCCAGAATGTGTTCCCAGACCGGCCGCGGAAGACTAGAGAAGCGGATCTTCGGCAATGGCGTCCTTCCCGAAGATTGCCCGGATTAGCTCCTGCCCAGCTTTGCCCTTGCGCTCCGGTTCGTCTTCAGCCATGAACCGGCGATAGGTCGCATTGAGATGATCGCGTGCTGCTGCTTCAGCCTCCACGCCGCGTTGAGCGAGCACAACGAGGGCGCGGCTCATCGTAAGATGCCTTTTCTTGGCCACACGCCCTACTTCGATTGCCAACTGCCCGGGAATGGTGACGCTCTGGCGAACCGACGATTCCTTTCGGGAACGTGCCTTGGACTGCCTTTTCATGTCTTTATGGTATCAAACGCACCACACTGGTGCACATCGTGGCTACGCTTCAAGCCTAATCGTCCCCCACTCGGAGAATGGTCGGTCGGTATTCCTCATGCGACGCCCTTTCACCTCAAGTTGCGGCGCCCGAACCCTACGCTGGCAACCGCCAATCCCTGCGCGGCGAGCTATCGCTTCACACGACAAGAGTCACGTCCTGATACGGTCCGCTTCACCACACGATCCAATCCCAGCCCGGCGCCCGGCAGGCCGTTTGCGCGGCCGACGTCACCAGCGCCTTGTCCGATTCCCGCAGATCGTCCGTCACCACGTTGTCCGGGTTGGCCGGGTCCACGAGCCGCACGTGGAGGAAGGAATCTGCCAGAAATCGCAAGACTCGCTCCAGCTTGTCTTCCAGCGTGGCCGCGGGGGGACCCTGAGGGCACCCCGCCAGCGCGTGCGCGGCGGCCAGTTCGAGCACGAACGATCCCACCGGAACGCCGTGCCGGTAGCGCCAGAGTTTCAGCAGCCGGATGGTGTCGCGGTCGCCGCTCCGGGCCAGGTCGATGTGGGTCTTCAGACTGGTCCGGCGCGTGGCATCGCGATCGTTAGCGTAGAGGTCGGCGTAGGAATACGTCTCATCGAGCGCCCGTCCCGGGACCACGTCGACGTGCAGGCCGCGGGTGTAGGCCAAACGGAGCGCCACGTTATGGCGCGACGGCGCATGGCCCGCCGCGCGCAGCCGCCGCTCCACGGCGGCGTACAGCTCCTTGGGGTCGCCTGCCGGAAAGTAGATCACCAGGTCGAGATCGAAATGCGCGGCGATCAGCGTCTTCTTGCCGAACGATCCGCCGTAATAGAAGCGCGGCGCGCCCCCCGCCCATCCCCCGGCGAGGCCCTCTTCGATGGCCTGCCGGCGCGCGCGAAACGCTTCCTCGATGGCGCCGTCTACGCGCTGGGCTTCGAGAACTTCTTCCAGGTAGGACATGCGGTCAGCCGCGCAGTGGAACGCCATTGAGCTCCAGCACTGGCCGATAGCGCCGCCCCGCCGAGCGGCCATATTCGTAGAGAACCAGGGGCGGGTTCATGGTGGGATTGTAGGCGCGGCCGAAACACACCGCCCCGGGTCCCGGGCCCGCGTAGAAAAGGTGGACGCTGCGGCAGCTTTGCCGGCGAAGCAGGGCCAAGGCTTCCGCATAGGCGCGCGACAGTTCGTTGAGCTGCTCCGGCGAGCGCAGCCAGCGGACAGAGGGCTTGGGCGCGGCGATTTCGAGATCGACCTCGGCATCCACCACCTCCGCCACGTCCTCGGGGCGGATTGAGGCGCTGAGGGAGATCCGCACCACGGCCCTGCCGTTGCGCTTGCCGGTTTGGCGCAGGCGCGGTCCGAGGAGCGATGGCTTCCCGGGCCGGCCTTTGCCGTCCGCCGGCCAGGCCCAGGTCTGGGCGTCGCGATCGTACCGGAACAGCCATACGCGCGCGCGATCCCCCAGCAGGTATCCCAATTGCACCGCCAGCGGAATACGGCCCATCGAGAAAACCGCGAAGCGGCGGCTCTCGGCGGAGGTGCCGGCCAGCAACTGAGTGATGCGGCGGCTTTCGACGGCGGCTGCGCGCAGCCAGTCGTTTTGCGCCGGCGCGCTACGCAGGGCTTCCAGTCGGACCAGGCGATGGCCCGGCCCGAGCGCCGCCTGCGCTTCCAACACGTCGGTCCGCGGTTCGTCTTCCTGCACGATGCCGGTCCACGGCACCAGATCGCCCGCCACGCTGGTAACCGCGGTCACCCAGGATTCGTGCTCCGCCTTCCAGGTGCGCAACATTTCCACGGAATGGGTGCCCGCCTGCCGGTCGATCACGGCGTGGTGATGGCGGCAGAGCAGGATCAGATTGTCGTAACTGTGGACCGCGAACTCGGATTCACGCGCGCCTCGCGGCCCCCGCGGAGCGGCGGCAACCATGTGGGCGGCCTCGCCCACCAGTACCGGGTTGTCGTGATCCGTGGCTTCCAGGACCAGCCGCGCCTTGCAATCCGGGTGCGAGCACATGCCGGCGGCGCGGGACCACAGGAGCAGGAGGTTGCGGCTGGAGACAGATCCGGGCAGACGAGCCATTCCGATAATAGTATCTCATAATATCAATTCTTATGAATTCTTAAGAATTCTATTCGGCCCTGATTCCCCCGGCGCCGATGCGCACCACGTGCCGGCCCGTGCCTTTGGGAATGTCCACGGCCTGCTTTTCCGGGAGCGAGCCGCGCACTTCGTCGGCCAGGTGCAATGTCCACTTCGAGGGGTGCGAGCCAAAATAGGCGCAGTAGTGGCTGTC
>CAZKVF010000368.1:0-12350 GCA_964556085.1 uncultured Solibacteraceae bacterium | reverse complement strand
CTACCCGCCAGTTTCAAGCAGTTCGCCCACGGCTACGCGGTCACTGCCCAGCGCTCCCAAGGCAAAACCGTGGATGCTGTGGTGATTGCCGCCGACTCCATACATAAAGAATTGTTCCAGGTAGCTGCCACCCGGGGACGCGAGCACATCCAAATCGTCACCGCTAACAAAGCAGCGCTGCAGAAATCCATCGGCATTTCGGACCAGCGCCAATCAGTTACGGAGCTTGTCCGCCCGCGGAACTGGGCCATTCTAGCAGCCCGCCGAGAAGCTCTTTCTACTCCGGCTCATACGCTTTGGTATGAGCTGGAAAACTGCCACCAGGCCCAGCAGAATCCCAACCTAATTCAGCAAACCAACCAAGGAATTGAATATGGAATCCGCTCTTGAACGCCACTACGGACCGGCCATCGGATGGAACGCCACAGAGGACAACCAATCCCGCCCACCAGCGCTGCGAGTCATCCTCCACAAACGCGAATACCTCTTTCCCTGGTCCCGGCTGCTGTTCGCCGAAGAAGCCAACGGCGAACTCCTCATTTCCTTCGCGACGCACGAAATCCTTATCAACGGCTACGGGCTCACCCACCTGCTCGTGGACCTCGCTGCCCACCGTGTCCTATCCCTCTGTGAACCCCTCCGGGCTGATAGGTTCCGGGCCGGCGACAAACCCGAACCGAAAGGCGGCATCCATCAAATTTCGGTTCGGCGGGTCGAGGAGGAATAGCCCAGTGGTTTCCATAGCCAGCAGCCGCGTTATTCATCGGGTTATCCCCTCACTGCACCCTGCGATGGCCAGCCTGGCAGCAAGCAGTCTGCCAACGAGCTGCGCGGTCACCTCCGTACCTCTCTACCTGGCGCGGCAAGCGCCACCCCAGGGCGGTGAGTGCGCGCTTCCGCGTCCTTCCGCCGCAGCCGCTGTACCCGCTACGGCTATGTCGGCACTCGCCGCCATAGCATTTTGCAGAGCAAGAAGCGCTCTGCAAAATAAAGTTAAAGCCAAGACACCATCCCTAAGCCTTCGGCTTAGCCGCGCGGCCCCGCCGCGAAGACCACCGAACAAAGCACAACAAAACCCGAACGGCGTTCGGGGTTGTTCGGCTTTTGGTGTGTGCTTGGTGTGTCTCTGTTCGGCGCACAAATTGGCGCCACCACCGAATAAGGTAAACACATGGAAGAAAGACTGCGGACTATTCTCGAACAATTACCGCCAGATCCCCCGCGCTCCAAACTCGAACCCTACGCGGACCTGATCCGGGATTTACGCCGCCGGCGCAAAACCTACCGAGCAATTGCCGCCTTCCTCGCCGAGCATTGCAATCTCCAAGTTCAGCACAGTACCATCTACGACTTTGTGCGCGTTCGGAAGCGCGACCGTGTGCCAAGCCAGTTTCAATCCCAGCTCAATCCCCCCATGCAGCCCGTGCACGCTCCTTCAGATGCCGACGAGCACACCACCATTGAGAACTCGCGCCCGACCAGTCCGCAACCACAGCCCCAACGCGACATCTACGCCCACTTCGAGGAACTCAAGCGCCGTAATAGCGCTCCTCCTCCGCCGCAACCCAAACCGCGCTTCTATTACGAGGAAGGTGAACCCCTCGAACTTATTGATCGCACAAAATATCCACGAAAAAAGGACTGAATTATGACTAACACCGATTCGCTCACTACCGTTCTCGCCCCCGCCCAGAAACGCGTCATTTTCACCATGGGCGGCAAAGGCGGCGTCGGCAAGACCGGCACCATGCTCGCCCTGGTCGAATGGCTCCAGTCCAATGAAGTTCTCGCCACGGTTCTCGACCTCGATTCTGAAAACAAGGCCGCGGGCTCCCTCAAACACTACTTTCCAGAAACTGCCCGCCCCGTCAACATTCACACCCCAGCGGGCCTCGACGCCTTTGTTGACTACCTCAGCGACGACGGCCCTAGAGTCATCGTCGCGGACATGGGCGGTGGCTCTGGGCAGGTAGCCTTGGACTGGTTCGACACCATGTATCCCGAAGTCGAGCCCCTAAACATCGCCTTCACGGCGATTGGCGTCATCACCCCAGATCCTGCCTCGGTCCAGAGCCTGCTCGCCTGGTCTTCCAGACTACGTGATCGAGTGCAGTACCTCGTCGTCGAAAACGCTTCCAATATCCAACCGGATTTTTCGTACTGGCGCGACGCCAAGAAGGCCGAAATCTTCCGGGAGGAGTACCACCCGGTCGTTCTGTTCGTGGAATTCCGCATCCCCGAACTGGAGAACGCCGCCCGCCAGCACGGCTTCACGCTGGGCCAGGTGGCCCGGCGCGCGGCCTCCGTGCCAATCCTGCAAAAGACCTCTCTGGTTCTTCGCGCACAGGCGTACAACCGAAGACTCTTTGCCGAATTCAACAAGGCGACTCACCTGCTTGTGCCATGACCACACCCGCTCCACACGAAACCCTCTTCGATCGCATCGCAGCGCTTCTGCCTTTCGAGAACCGGCAGGAGTTCTATCGCCGGATGACGCACTTGCGCAACCTCGGGCCGAACGACGAGATCCTCCAACTTGCGGAGGCCATGGGCTACCTGGCGCTGATCACGCGACAAGCACCAGTTGAGATCGCGGCTGAACGGACCAAGATCGAGGAACTCCTAGAAAAGGCGATGGCCGAGTTGGAGCACTCCTTGGACGCGCACAACATCGCGGCGCTACTCTCGGAGTCGCTCCGGCAACAGTTCGAGGCATCCGGCCTTGCCGCCAACGGCCAACTGCTCCGGAACACGGCAAATGACTTCTCGGAGGCCCTCGACACCTTCCTCGATCCTGCCCGCGGCGCGCCCGCCCGGCTCAGCGGTTCACTTGCCAGAATGCAAGCCGACCTGGACAACGCCGCGTGCCACATCCGCGCCCTCAGTCGATCTTTGGCGCAAGACCTTCAACGGGCGCTCGCTGTGGTCGCCATTGGCGCACTGTTGCTCGGCTTCTTGCTAGGAGCGCATGTCCAATGGATCAAGTAGAAGTGATAACGTGCAACCCAATACGGAAGCGCAGACCCGCGGCAACGCGGCAGCGTGGCTCAACGCCGGCACAGCCGAATCGAGAATCTTGTAAGCTGCCGCATCTGAGCCATGCTTCACCGTGAATCAGTTAATCCGCCGACCACGTTGGACATTGTCAGGTCCGTCTTTGTGTTAGTTCGCTAATGCGATGAGTGAGAACTATGCAAGGGGCTGCGTTTGAGAAGCACTATCGGATTGGTGATCTGGCCCAATTGTGGGGGCTTGGACGGGAGACGGTCCGGAAGCTTGTGAAAGACGATCCGGGTGTCATCAAAATCCGAATGGGCCGCAATAAACGTCACACAACGTATTCAGTGCCGGAAAGCGCAGCACGTCGGATTCACACGCGCCTTCTCAACGGGGGATAGGCATTTGTACGACCTTGGGTTTTGGCCGTTCAGTGAAGGCGTCTTGGAGAATTCCCGTCAAACGGGCCTGACGCTCTGGTATCCACGCCGCATAATGTTTGCGGCAGATCGCTTCAGAATTGCCAAGAAGGTCGGCGACATCACGAATGCTGACGCCGCGCTGCAATAGAATCCGGGCAAACGTATGGCGGAATCGGTGGGGTGTTGGCTTGGCGGACCATTCGCCGCAGAGAGCCCAAAGGTTGATGAGCTTGCGCCGCCAGACATCGGTAATGACGTTTATGTCCGTGGTCTTATGGTCACCGAAAATCAGAGGACCGATTTCCACCGCCCTTGCCTGGATCCTCCCCTGCAGCCATTCTGGCACCCAGGTGTAGACATGGGTGCCTGCTTTCGTTGTGCGGAGCAGAATTTCGCCGGTTGGCTGCATGCGGCTGGCATGGAAAGTTGCGACATCGCTTATTCTGAGGCCTGTGTATACGGACAGGCTGATGAAATCGGCCAAATCCTGGCCGGTCCATTTGCGGTTGTAGCGGTTTAGCTGGCCTGCGGCCATCTTCCATTTGATGGTTCGGTCCCATTTGACATTCTGCTTGCCATACTGGGTTTCACACGCGTCGTACATCCTTTTCAGGTCGTCATCGGAGAAGGGAAGCTTCTGCTGGTTTCGGGAGTCAGCGGCGACTCTGGTTCGCTGTCGTTTGACAAGCCGCGCGGGGTTGCGTGTGATCCATTCGTTCGAAAGACCGAACTCAAAGAACGCCTTGATGGTGCTTATGTTCTTGGCGGCTGTCTGGGGCGAGACATTCCATGCGGCACGCATCTCACGAACATCAAGTGGCGTCCACTGATCGATCATGATGTAGCCCTTGGATGCGGCGAAGTCCTGCAGCTTTTGCAGAAGCAGTCTGTATTTCTTCTGTGTGTTCGGAGCGGCCGTCTCCGCGAACTCCGCCATGAAAGCCTTGACTGCCCGTTCGATGGTGATGCCGCTCTGGTTGCTAGCGCCATTCGGGCCCTCAGGCCCCACGATTGGAGTCAACTGCGGTTTGCTGGCGGTCCAACTCCCCGCTGCTTCCCATCCAGCAGCGATAGAACGGGCTACGTTCCAATCGGTCGTTCCTGTGTACTTTCGCTTGTAGTCGCCGCCCAATGATCCCGAAGCGAAGATGAAGCAGCCGCACTTCTGCCATCCCTTCTTCCGTTCCTCGAAATCGGAGGTCCGAGAGTCGATGGGGCGATTAGCTTCGCAACCCTTCTGATGGCGCCTATAGAGATTCAAAGGCATGTCCGATTTTAGCAAGTTTCCCTAATAGGCCCTGGGAGTTGGCCGATTGGCGCTATGTCATTGAAAATTAATTGGCGGAGAGAGAGGGATTCGAACCCTCGATAGAGTTTCCCCTATACACGCTTTCCAAGCGTGCGCCTTCAACCACTCGGCCATCTCTCCGGTTCGAATGCGCCCACCTTTTTCCTCAGGATAACATGCGTTCTCCGCGCCTCCTCCGCCGCGTAAACCAAGCCCGAAGCCGGCCCGGCGGCGCGCGAAGCTACAATGGGCTAGTGTCCGCCCGCTCCTCGCGCCGCGCTTTTCTAGCCTCTTCAGCCGCCCTTTTGGCGTGTGGCCGGCGCAAAGCGACACGCTACCCGGGGTATTGTTTCGTCGCCAACCACGATGCACGCTCGATCGCGCTGGTAGACCTTTCCAGTTTCCGCCGTTTGCGGGGCATCCCACTGGATGCCGCGCCGTCCGCCGTGCTGCCTCACCCGCGATTGCCTAAAGTCTACGCCTTGGCCCCAAGCCCGGCCACGGTGTATGAAATCGATGCCGCGACCCTTGCCGTGAATCGGCAGTCCCGTGCCGGCGCTCAGGCAGCCGGCATGCTCCTGGCAGGCAGCGACGCCTTGTGGGTGCTCTGCCGCGAGCCGGCAGCCCTGATTGAAATCCCGCTCGATTCGCTCCGGCCCCGCCGGCGAATCGCGCTCCCGGACCCGCCTGATGATTTCGATGTAAGCGGCCAGCGAGCGGCCGTGGTATCGGGCTCGAGCGGAAGCCTGGTTTTCGCGGACCTCGAACATGCCGCCATCGCGCGCACGGCGCCGGTTACTCGCGATTCGTGCATTGTACGCTTTCAGCAGAAAGGCGCGCAGGTGATTGCCGGCAGCCCCTCGGACCACAGCGTATCGATGCTGGATGCCACGACCGGTGCGCTTGTGGTTCGTCTTCCCATACCTGTCGAGCCCCGTTACTTCTGTTTCAGCGCCGATGAGGGGCAGATCTTCATCTCGGGACCCGGAAGGGACGCTGTCGTTATTGTCTATCCGTACCAGACCGAAATCGGAGAGACCATCCTGGCGGGCCGAGCGCCAGCCGCCATGGCAGTTGTTGGCGCCAACGGAGCCAACTACCTCCTGGTCACGAATCCCGAAACGAACACCGTCACAGCGCTGGATGTAGATACTCGCAGGCTTGCTGCCGTGGTCAGCGTCGGACAGGGACCCCGCCGCATTCTGGTGACGCCGGACCGGCAGTATGCGCTCGTCCTCAACGAGGGCTCTGGCGATCTCGCCGTGATCCGGATCGCATCTCTCGCCCCGCACCGGTATAAGCCGACGCCGCTGTTTACGCTGATCCCGGTGGGGGAGAAACCCGTAGACGCCGCCATTGTCAATTTCGCATAGACACGGTGTCGATACGGCTGGTTTGTTTCTGCTTTCTACTTCTTCTTTCCCTGCGCCACTACCGCCGCCATGGCGGCTTTCACTTTTTCCGGGTCGCCTAAGTAATAACGGTTGAGCGGCTTAAGACTTCCGTCCAACTCATATACCAGCGGCATTCCCGTGGGAATGTTCAGCTCGACGATTTGCTCCTCGGAAATGTCGTCCAGATACTTCACGAGTGCCCGCAGGCTGTTGCCGTGTGCGGCGATCAAGACCTTCTGTCCTTGCTGGATCGCCGGCGCGATGGTCTCGTGCCAGTAAGGCAGAAATCGCGCCACCGTATCTTTCAGGCACTCCGTCAGCGGCAACTGCTCCGCGCTGAGCCCGCGGTATCGTGGATCGCGGCCGGGGAACCTGGCATCATCCGCGGTCAGCCGCGGCGGCGGCACCGAGTAGCTGCGGCGCCAAATTTTCACTTGCTCCTCACCGAATTTTTCCGCAGTCTCTGCCTTGTTAAGCCCCTGCAGCGCACCGTAGTGCCGTTCGTTCAGCCGCCACGAACGGTACACTGGAATCCACATCAGGTCCATCTCATCCAGAACGATCCACAGCGTGCGGATGGCGCGCTTGAGTACCGACGTATAGGCGGTATCGAACGTGTAACCCTCGGCCCGCAGAACCTCGCCCGCTTCCCGAGCCTCTCCCCGCCCTTTGGGCGTAAGATCAACGTCAGTCCAGCCGGTGAACCGGTTCTCCTCGTTCCAAGCGCTTTCGCCGTGCCGCAGCAGGACAAGTTTTGTCATTCCAAAACGATTATAAGTGTGGTCGAGACAGACGCCCAAAAAGGGCGCCGGGAGCCGCACGATAACTTACGCCTCCGCAGGCACCTCACGGTTTGGCGACTGCCGCCGGAACGCCGTTTTGCCCGGGAATTGCGCGGCACTTCCCAGCGCCGCTTCTATGCGGAGCAACTGGTTGTACTTCGCGATGCGGTCGGTGCGGCTGGCCGAACCGGTTTTGATTTGCCCTGCCCAGGTCGCCACTGCCAGATCAGCGATAAACGAGTCTTCCGTCTCGCCCGACCGGTGAGAAATCACCGCGGTGTATCCGGCGCCATAGGCAATCCGAATGGCTTCCAATGTCTCCGTCAGCGTCCCGATCTGGTTCACTTTAATCAGAATGGAATTGGCAATGCCACGCGTGATCCCGCGCCGGAAGATCTCGGGATTGGTCACAAAGACATCGTCCCCAACAAGCTGGATCCTGCTGCCCAGCGTGCCGGTCAACAGCTTCCATCCATCCCAGTCTTCTTCTGACATGCCGTCTTCAATTGAGACAATCGCCGGATATTGCCGCACCCAATCTTCCCAGAACTTCACCATTTGCGCCGAATCGCGCCGGCTTTTATCGGACTTCTTGAAAACATACTTGCCGTCTTCGAAGAACTCGCTCGCTGCCGGATCGAGTGCGATGCCGGCATCCTCCCCCGGGCGGTATCCGGCCTGAGTGATCGCTTCAAGTACGGACTCGATGGCCTCTTCGTTGGATTTCAAGTTGGGAGCGAAGCCGCCCTCATCGCCAACGGCCGTTGAGTAGCCTTTCTTGGACAGCACTTTTTTTAGCGCGTGAAACACCTCCACGCCCATGCGGAGAGCTTCCGAAAACTTCGCGGCTCCGAACGGCACTACCATAAATTCCTGCAGGTCCACCGAACTATCCGCGTGGGCCCCGCCGTTGATAATGTTCATCATGGGCACCGGTAGAACCGAGGCGCTCACGCCGCCCAGATAGCGGTAAAGCGGCGTCCGCTGCGAGTTCGCCGCCGCACAAGCGGTCGCCAGAGAAACGGCCAGGATCGCGTTAGCCCCCAGCCGGCCCTTGTTGGGGGTACCGTCGAGGGCGATCAACGCAGCGTCCATCGCCGCCTGCTGCGTCGCGTCCTTGCCGTGGATCGCGGCCGCGATTTCACCATTAATATTGCCGGCCGCTTTTCTGGTCCCTTTGCCGAGGTACCGCGCTTTGTCTCCATCCCGCAATTCAACCGCTTCATGTTCGCCAGTGGACGCTCCCGAGGGCACAGCCGCCCGTCCCATGCTTCCATCGGCAAGGTAAATATCCGCTTCCACGGTGGGATTCCCGCGGGAATCCAGGATCTCTCTCCCTACAACTTTTGCGATCAATGACAATTTCTATCTCCTTTATGTTCGCCTGCGGAGACCGCTGCCTGAACGCGGAAGCGCGCTATTGCGGCTCGGCTCGGAATCGGTCGCGGTCCCGAAGTCTATGCCACGACGACGATGCCGGTTTCGGTGACCGTATATCCGTTGGCCCGGTCGGCCTCGGAGTCAAACCCAATGACGCTCGACTCCGGCACCTTAACCCCGGTGTTGATGATCGCCCGCCGAATCCGGCTGTATCTGCCGATCTCCGCGCGCGGCATCAGAATCGAGTACTCCACTTCGCAATAGCTGTTCACCCGCACGCCGGGCGCTAAGATGCTATGCATCACTCGCCCGCCGGAAACTATGCATCCCGCACTCACCACCGAATCGACCGCCACTCCCATACGACGGCCTTCCTGGGCAAAAACGAATTTCGCGGGCGGCTGCTGGGTGACATTGGTTCGGATTGGCCAGTGTTGATCGTACAGGTTGAATTCCGGAACAACGGAAACCAGATCCATGTTGGCTTCGTAATACGCGTCGAGGGTCCCAACATCCCGCCAGTAGCGCACCTGCTTGGCATTGATGTCGTGAAAATCGTAGGCTATGGTTCGCGTGCGGTGAAGATTGCACGGGATGACGTCCTTGCCGAAGTCGTGCGCGGAATCCTGCCTTTGTGCGTCGTCGTGTAGCACCCGCAGCAGGGCTTCGGTGTTGAAGACGTACACGCCCATGGAGGCGCTTACCATCTCCGGATTGAAGCGCGACCGCTTGGGCCGATCGTGCTGCGGTTTCTCTTCGAACCCCACGATTCGGTAGTTCTCATCGATATCCGCCACGCCGAACCGTGATGCCTCGTGTAGAGGCACCTGGATTGTAGCGATGGTTACATCCGCATCATGCAGCCGGTGCCAGTCGAGCATCTCCCAGTAGTTCATCTTATAGATGTGGTCGCCCGATAGAATCAAGGTGTGTTGCGCGTCCTCGACCTCGATGCTCTGGAAATTCTGAAACACCGCGTCGGCGGTGCCCTGGTACCACTCGTCACTCACCCGTTTCATGGGGGGAATTACTTCGATGAATTCCCCCAACTCCGGCGAAAGAATATTCCAACCGTCGCGAACGTGACGAATCAGTTCCAATGATTTATATTGCGTTAAAATGAAAATTCGACGGATGTCGGAGTTAATACAGTTGGATAAGGTGAAGTCGATGATGCGATATGCCCCCCCGAAGGGTACAGCGGGTTTGGCTGTGTCCTTTGTGAGGGGATAGAGGCGTTCGCCCGCACCCCCTGCCAGCAAGATTGCCAACACATTTCGCATGGTGTTTTATAACCCTTTGAAAACAAGCGGATTTTTGGGCATCGAGCGGCTCAGCTGGATGGCCACTGCAATTTTGGGCTTGACTTTATCCGTCGACCACCTATGATATCAGTACCTTCTGTGCCGGGCGCAGGATTTTTGGGCTGGCCGCCCTCAGATACTCTGGCGGCGCCTTACGGTATCCCGGGCAGCAATATTGGTGCAGTGGGGAGGTGTATTTCGGTTGGCTGAAGTAAAGCTCCAGGAGGGCGAGACACTGGAAAACGCCCTTCGGCGCTTCAAGCGGAAAGTGCAGCAGGAAGACATCATCAAGGAGGTCAAGCGGCACTCTTTTTACTTGAAGCCAGGGGAGAAGCTACGGGCCAAGCAGGCGCTGGCCCGCAAACGAAACCGGAAGAAATCACGCCGGGAGATCGAGTAAAACCTAGGCGGGCGCCGTGCCATGAATGGCGCGGCGCCCAATATCCTTGTCACTTCTGTTCAAATACGGGGCACAGTTGCTATGCCGGAGTTCCAGGATCGAGTTCTCAAGTGCGTGGATTGCGGATCAGAGTTTGTATTTACCGCGGGAGAGCAGCATTTCTTCCACGATAAGAATTTCCGAAACGAGCCCAAGCGCTGCAAGGCGTGCAAGAGTAAGAAACAGGGCTCAGCCGCCGGTTACTCAAAAACCGAGACGGTAACCAGTTGCTCCCAGTGCGGCCGGGAGACTACCGTACCTTTTAAACCCACTCAGGGGCGGCCCGTGTTTTGCCGCGAGTGCTTCCTGGGACGGAGAGCTACTGCAGCTGCCGGATAGTCCAGGGCAGGCCAACACCTTTTACCAACCAAATTTGCGCGCGGCTGTTCAGCGTCTTGTGTGCGCTTGCTGGAATAGCAGGAATTCGCCGGACGTGAGGCCTTGTTCGAGCCGCGCCAGCACAGCCGGTATGTCATCGCGCCAGAATGCCGGCTCGTCCAGCCAGAGTCCGGGCAACACACTGGACCGGAAGACCCCGTCGTCGTCGGGCGTCATCAATTGAAACGCACCGGCCCGGAGCATACGCCACTCCAGGCGGCGCTCCTCCAGCAAAACAGCGAGATACTCGCAAACTCCCGCCCGTTCGTATAACTCCAGCTTCGGCCCCAGATCGTACGACCGGCTCGAGCCGCAAACTTCAGCGACGAATTCGGGGGCACCGGCCACATATTTCCCGGCATCCCTGCTCTGCCCTCCAAAATCCGGCTTGATCCGGAGGGCCACATCGGGTTGCGGCGCGCTCTCTTCCATAAACCATGTCGCCTCAGGCAGAATCTCGACGAACGCAGCTCGTCCGGCATACACGGCTGTCCAGGCCAGGAGCACACCATGCTTCCGGCTGTGTCCCGCGGAGGTCGGTGAAGGCACGTAAACCACTCCGTCGATGAGTTCGGCAAATTTCAGCTCTGGCATGCGTTCCCAGCGCGAGAGGAATTCCTCCCGGCCCATGCGGTCCCCGGGCTCGAATAGCAGATCTTTGACATAAAGGAGGTGAGTCAGGGCAGTCATTCCCGCCTCCAGTTTACGACAAACGCCAATTCCACCTTATACGCGATCGCTCACGCGCTCCCGCCGTGCTTTGCCCGCACGCACTCCCACGATCAATACCACTGCGATTAATACGGCATCCACAAGGTAACGCACAACTATCGACGGGTGAATGCTCCGCACCACAAACTGGTCGGCCATGATCATATCGCCCGCCACTTTGCACAAAATCCCCACGCCAACGTAGACCGTGACAGGATACCGGTCCATCAGTTTTGCCAGCAGGTTGCTCGAGAAGATCACAAAGGGAATGCTCAGAGCCAGTCCGAACACAATCAGTCTGAGGTCCCCGTGCGAGGCTCCGGCGATGGCCAGTATGTTGTCCAGTGACATAGTCACGTCTGCGGCTGTAATGTACCAGATCGCTTGCAGGAGCCGGCGAGGGGCAGGCCTAGCATCGGGAGGGTCGCTCGCGTCCACCAGCACTCGGAAGGCGATCCACAAGATCAGCAGGCCGCCGGCTAACTGCAGAAATGGAAGCGTCAGCAGCCGCGCCGCCACAGCAGTCAGAATGATCCGTAGCACGACAGCCAAGGCGGCGCCGCCAGCGATGCCGAGCCGCCGTTCCCGGTTGGGTAATGCACGTACAGCCAGTGCGATCACCAGGGCGTTGTCGCCGGCCAGCAGCAGGTCGATGAGGATGATCGACAGACCACTCAGCAGGAAGTTCGCGGACGGCATTGCGAACTACGCGGGAGCCAGGCGCGGCCCAACCCAGGCTTTCGCGCGTCGGAAGTAGTTCCGGGCTACTTGCACGTCCCTCAGTATTTGCGTCCGCAAAGCCTCCGGGGTTTCGAATTTGTGCTCGTCCCTGACGCGGCACAGAAACTCCACGCGAATGCGTTGAGGGGGCCCGCCCTCGAGCGGGTCGAGTAGAAATGTTTCTACCGACAACTGCGGGTCGCCACCGAACGTCGGACGATAGCCGGCATTGGTAATCGAGTTCCAGGTGGCGCCTGTTTCCAGATCGCGCGTACGGGTGAGGTACACGCCGCGGGCGGGAATCACCTCAGCGGTGGTATCGAGGTTCAGCGTGGGCACGGTCTGTTTCGACCCGACTCCATGCCCCTTTACGACAATCCCTTCGATGAAATAAGGGTGTTGCAGCAGACGCGCGGCCAGCGCCACCCGGCCCGCCTCGATCGCCTGACGAATCACGCTGCTGCTCACCGTGCGGCCGCGGCACTTTGCGGTGGGAATCACCTCCGTCAAAAACCCTAACTTGCGGCCGAGTTCT
>CAZKVF010000367.1:0-7129 GCA_964556085.1 uncultured Solibacteraceae bacterium | reverse complement strand
GGCACGTAATCGGCGAACTCGTATGCCGCCTTATACGACTCGATCAGCGGCAGCAGGGCAGCCTTATCGCGCAGCAGGTCAATCTTAGTCAAGACGAGAATCACGGGAGTCGCCGTTTTACGCAGGACGTCCACGGCGTGTCGGTCGTCTTCTCCAAATGGCCGCGCCGCGTCCGCTAAGAAAAGCAGCAAGTCCCGCTCCTCGAGAGCGGCGCGGACCGTGTCCATCATGCGCTTATTTAACGGCGTATCAGCCTTGTGAATGCCGGGCGTGTCGATGAACACGACCTGCGCCTGGGGCAGGTGGAGGACGCCCTGAATGGAAACGCGGGTGGTCTGGGGCTTATCGGCAACGATGGCCACTTTCTGGCCCACCAAAGCATTCAGCAGTGTTGATTTGCCGGCGTTGGGACGGCCTATGAGGGAGACGAAGCCGGAGTGAAAAGATTGCGGCTGGTCACTCATGAGGCAATGGGCTTGGCAGGCGGAAGCGCCTGCTCCAACGCCTTGCTGATTTTGACTTGCGTAACCCGAAGCTCGTCGCTGGCCAGAGCTTCGAAGCGCACACCATCGTGCTCGATAAAATCGCCCGGCGCCGGCACACGGCCCAGCCATTCGGTGAGGAGGCCGCCTACGGTGGTCGATTCGATATCCGCTTCGCGATGGAAGCCTTCGAAGAGATCGCCGACGCGGTCGAGATCGAAATTGCCGGAGACGATATACCCGCCGCTGCCATCCTCGATGACGTCGCTGTCGGGCTCGTGTTCATCCCGGATCTCGCCGATGATCACTTCGAGGAGGTCCTCCATGGTGGCGAGGCCGGCGGTGTTGCCGTATTCGTCCACGACGATCACCATGTGGGTGTTTTCCTGCTGCATCTGGCGCATCAGATCATTGACCGGCTTGGTCTCGGGGACGAACAGAATGGGGCGTAGCAATTCGCGCACAGTGCGGCGCTCGCGCTCCTCTTCTTCCAGCTCAAACATGTCGCGCACGTGGACGAACCCCATCACCTGATCGATGGTCTGATCGTAAGCGGGAATCCTGGAATACTGCTCGGTAATCACGAGCTGCCGCAGTTGCTCCAGGGTGGCATCGGCCGAGATGGCAACGATATTGGGCCGGGGCGTCATGACTTCGCGCACGACCTTATCGCCGAACTCCACCACAGATTGGATGAGTTCCCGGTCCTGCTCCTCGATGAGGCCCTCTTCAGTGCCGGCGGAGATGAGCGCTTCGATGTTTTCGGCGGCGGTGGGAGCGTCCTTCTTAAAACTGGAGGCCGCTGAGGTATCGTCTGCGAGGTCAATTAGCGATTGGAACAGCGACAGCAAAGCTTCAAAAGGCAGCGCCACCCAGGCGACGCCGCGGAGGAAAGGGACCAGCGGGACGAGCCAGGCGGCCTTGGTACGCCGGTAGAGCAACTGCGGCAAGGCATACGAGACCGCCATCATGGTGAGCCAGGCGGCGACGCCGGCCTGCCAGAAGGTTTCCCAACCCCAGGGCTGGCCATCGGCGATCCAGGCGAAATAGCAGATGCCGACCAGGAGAAGCAGCGTGTGTTTGATCAGTGAAAATGCCCCGGCGCCGCGCTCGGTTTTCATGCCGAACTTATCTTCGAGGGTCTCCTTGAAGAATTTGAGGGCGGGCAGGTCGCGGGTTCGCAGGCGCATGCTTTCGAGATAGAGCACCTGAACGAAACTGACGATGGCCAACAGAGGAATCGCAACCACGGTGGCGAGGATGACTGCGATCATCATGACGCAATCCGTTCGATCAGCCCGGGCGGCAGGCCAAGGCGCGCGCGCCAGCGGCGTTCAGCGCGGGCCATGCGGCCGCGATCGGTTTCGTGATCCATGCCAAGCAGGTGCAGCAGCCCGTGGAGCATGAGAATCCGGATTTCGTGTTCGAGTGTATGCCCGAACTGCCGGGCCTGGGCGCGAGCGCGGGGCAGGGAGATGGCAAGTTCGCCCAGAACGCCGTTTCGTTCGGAGCCGCGACCGTTAGGGAGCGGTCCTGCGGGAAACGAAAGCACGTCCGTGGCCTGATCCTTCCCCCGGAAATCGCGGTTTAAGCGGCGCAATTCGGCATCGGTGGTGACGAGGCAATCAAATGAGTTGCCGGCGGCCACCTCCGCTTCCAGCTTGCTGGCAAATCGTTGGAGCGGCCTCTCGAGCCTGCAGCGCAAAATTTCGGGAACGCGACGAAACGTGACGGTACTGCCTTCGGGAGACATGGCCCCTACGCGCGAGGAGCGGTTTCTGCGGCCGAGGCGACCTCGGTCCTGCCCTCGCCGTTGGCGGCCTCGGCCGTCGCTTCGGAGAGTTTCAACGTGAGCTGGCGCCCCACGCCGATGGTTTCGTTGTAACGCTCGTACGCTTTGACAATGCGCTGCACGAGCGTGTGGCGCACCACATCGCGCTCATCGAACTGCACGAAAGAGATGCCTTCGACTCCCTTGAGCACTTCTATCGCATCAATGAGTCCACTGCGGCGGCCGTTGGGCAGATCGATTTGGGTGATGTCGCCGTTAACCACCATCTTGGACCCGAAACCCTGGCGTGTGAGAATCATCTTCATCTGTTCCGGGGTGCTGTTCTGCGCCTCGTCGAGGATGATGAAACTGTCGTTCAGCGTACGCCCACGCATGAAAGCGATGGGGGCGACTTCGATCACATTGCGCTCCAGCAGTTTTTCGACACGGTCGCTATCGAGCATATCGTAAAGCGCGTCGTAAAGCGGCCGGAGATAGGGATCAACCTTTTCCTGAAGCGTGCCCGGGAGGAAACCCAAGCGCTCTCCGGCTTCCACGGCTGGGCGCGTGAGAATGATGCGCGCCACCTGTTTATTGATCAGCGCCGAAACGCCCATGGCAACTGCGAGGTAGGTTTTGCCGGTGCCCGCGGGGCCGACACCGAATACCATGTCGTTACGTTCGATAGCTTCGAGGTAGCGGCGCTGGTTAATGGACTTGGGCGCCAGAATCTTCTTGCCGAAATTGCGCTGCCGCCCGCTCAACACCAGCGCGCGCAGGGACACCTCGCGATCGACCGTTACGACACGGAGATAACTGTTCAGGTCGCCATTATTGAAGACGTGGCCTTCGCGGAGCAGAACGTTGTAATCTTCCAGGATATTTTCGGCCCGGGCAACGTTCGCCTCCTCGCCTTCGATTTCCAGATTGCTATCCACCAGTTGGGTGTTTATGTTCAACCCGGTTTCAAGCAACCGGATATTTTCATCGCGCGTACCGAAGAGGCTTTCTACGCCCCGGCTGATGCGAACGCTAGCTTTCATCGAATGGGTGCTGGATACCTCCAAACTTGAAAAAAGGGCACAGGATAGAAGTGGGTTGGGAATTGTGCGGCTGATGGGCCCGCTGGCGCGGGCAGTATAACACCATCTGCACTCATTATAGCAAGGCGCAGCGACGGACGAGGTTTCAAGGTGGTTACGAGTTCATGACAGGACTGGGGGTTGGTGATTAGGGCTGTTCCAGACAGAGCCGCCAACCTTTAGTGAGCGCCATCCAACGGCTTGATGCGGATGTTCCTGTAATACACCGTGCTGCCCGGATCATGCGCCTGCAGCGCGATAGTACCCGGGCCGATGCGCCGGCCGGAGAAGGTTTTGCTGCCGCTCCAGCCAGGCGGCTGGGTCCACTGAGCGACTAATTTGTCGTTGACCTTTACTGTGATGCTGTTACCCTTCACTACGATGTCCTCCGTGAACCACTCATTGTCCTTGGCGACGTCGGCGAGGTTGTCGGCGACTTCGTAAATGCTGCCGGTGAGTTTAGGGTCCCCTGGAAACGTGTTGTTCACCTGAATTTCGAAGCCTTTACCCGGCCAGCCGGTTTCCTGGTATTCCGTCTGGATATAGATGCCGCCGTTGGCTTTGGGCCGCGTCATCACATCCACCTTCAGCTCAAAATCCTGGAAGGTGTGCTGGTGAAAGTTACCGATGTAAAAACAATGGCTGCGTTGTCCATGTGTGACGATCGCGCCGTTTTCGACCGAAAACGTGTCGGGATGTTCGCTGGCCTTCCAGCCAGCCAGGTCCTTGCCGTTGAACAGCGAGGTGAAACCGTCATCGGCTGCAAACAGGGGTGCGGCCGCAAGCAATATAAGACAGCGGTAGGTTCTCATCGCGGGCTCCGTTCCAGCGCGTAGTCGATCGCCGGTTGCGGGACTTTAAATTCGGTTACTGCCTTGTTTCCCAAATAGCCAAGCTCTTCGATTCCGGCGGCGCTGGTGTAATAGGCATCCACCGTCATACGGCGGGCCCAATCGAAGAAGCGGATTCCGGCCGAAAGCTCAGCTGTGCTGTTGCGCTGATACGCGATCTGATCGAGCAAGGCGGTCTGGCCGCCGGGTACGGCTTCCAGAAACGTGGTCCCGGTAGTTCGCTCCATATAGTGGTCAAGCCAGGCGAGGCCGCCGGTATAGATGGCCGCCATTTCCGGATTCTGACTCGCCAGTAAGTCGATAAATTCGGCCGCTCCGCCCTTGGAAGCGCCGGGCACAATCAGCTCGCAGAGCCGTTCCAGTGAGCGGAATTCATGCGCGGTGAGCGCCTTGGGATGGTACGCGCCGCCGGACGCTGCCGCCTCTTTGGCCGCTTCCTGGTGAACGTGCCGGGCCTGCTGCGCGCTCAAAGGGCCGGCCAGCGCGGCAGCGGCAATCACTTCGAGGAGCTCTCTTCGAGTCAGTTTAGACATTGCCCTTTCTCATTTCCTCCGCCAGGTATTCGGCCGTGCGCCACGCCAGAGCGCAGATGGTCAGCGTAGGGTTCTTGTCGGGGTTGCTGACGAATGGTCCGGCATCAGCGACGAACAGGTTCTTCACTTCGTGCGCCTGGCAGTAGCGGTTGAGCACGGATTTAGAAGGGTCATCACCCATGCGCACGGCTCCCACTTCGTGTATGATTTCCCCGCCGGCTGAGATCTTTTCGGACGCTGGCGCCGCCCGCGGCGCAACCACGGTTCCGCCCATGGTTTCGATGATCCCGGTGAAAGTCTTTTCCATGTGCTCGACCTGCTTCAGCTCGGCGTCGGTCCACTGGAAGTGAAAGCGCAGTACCGGAATCCCCCATTTGTCCACGGTGTGCGGGTCGATCTCGCACCAGGTGTCCTCGTTCGGGATCATTTCGCCACGCCCGGCGAAATTGACGCGCGTGCCGTAATCCTCGTGGATAGCCTTCTTTAACGATGCGCCATAGCCCTCGTGCGCCTTCAACACCTCGTGGAAGCTTCCCACGCCGGGCATGCCGTAACCGCCGCCGAGCTCGATATGATAGCCGCGCGGGAAATCGAGCTTCTTGTCCCATAGCCACCACGGCATGTACAAGTGGCTGCCGCCCATGCCGTCTGAATTGTAGCGGGGCAAGCCCTCGAGCGCCGGAATCCGGCCGCTCAGGCTGAATCCGACGCTATCGGTGAGATTGCGGCCCACCTGCCCGAACGAATTCGCAAGCCCGTCCGGATGCCGCGGCGAACGCGAGTTGAGCAGCAGGCGCGCGGATTCGCAGCAGCTCGCCGCGAGCACCACGGTGCGGCACCGAATCTGCTTTTCGGCTCGAGTGGTCTTGTCAACGTAGGAGACCGCGGTCACCTTGCCGGTGTCATCCGTCATCAACTCGCGCGCCATGGCGTTGGTGATCACTTTCAGCCGGCCGGTCTTCAAGGCGGGAAAGATCTGAACCTGGCTCGAGGAATAATTCGAAGCGGTGACGCAGCCGCGCCCGCATTGCCCGCAATAATGGCAAGCCGGCCGGCCATTGGTGGGCCGCGTGATCACTGCCAGCCGCATGGGGATGCACGGGATTCCGAGTTTATCAGCGGCCCGCTTGATCAGGGCTTCATGGACGCGCGGCGGCGGACAGGGTTGAAAGATACCATCGGGCGCGCTGCGAATGCCTTCCTTGGAGCCGGTCACGCCGACGAATGTTTCGATCTTGTCGTAGTAGGGCGCCAGTTCTTCGTAGGAGATAGGCCAGTCGGTGCCGATGCCATCGCGCGTGTACGGTTTGAAATCGTAGTCGGCAAAGCGTAGTGAGATGCGGCCGTAGTGATTGGTGCGTCCGCCCAGGATGCGCGAGCGGAACCACATGAACTTAGACCCTTCGGCGCTGGTGTAGGGCTCGCCTTCCAGTTCCCATCCGCCGGCGTGCGCGGAGAACCAGCCGAAGGGACGGCCGCGCCCGAAATAGCCGGCCCCTCCTTCGCCCGAGCCGCGATGCGGCACCTGGTACGGCCACATATGCTCCTTGAAGTCCCGGGCGGGGTCGAGCATGGGACCGGCTTCGAGCAAGGTGACACTCACACCCAAATCGGTAAGCACCTTGGTGACGGTTCCACCGCCCGCTCCGGATCCGATCACTACTACGTCGGCTGCCGCCGGCGGGCGGATGATTTGAAACATGCCGAGATTATACCGGTTCAGTCTGGCGGGAGCCAGCAGTTGCTCTGTCGTTGCCTTATGATAAAGCCATGGCCGCCGAAGAAATGAGCACACTCTACGACCGCGATTTCTTCGAATGGACCGCCGAGGTTGCGCGCCTTCTCCGTGAAGGCCGGTTCGCGGAGATCGATGCTGAACACGTTGCCGAGGAGATCGAAGACGTGGGCAAGAGAGACCAGCGAGGCGTGTGGGGCCACATGCGGATCGTTATCCACCATTTGTTGAAGTGGCAATTCCAGCCGGAACGGCGCAGCCGAAGCTGGGCTGTGTCCGTCAAGACGCATCGCGACACACTTCGGGACATTTTTCAGCAGTCACCCAGCCTGAAACGGAACGCGCGGGAATCGCTGGCTGGAGAGTATGAGGATGCCGTGGGGCGGGCGATGATCGAAACCGGCCTTGCCCGGGAATGCTTCCCGGCGACATGCCCTTACACTTTCGAGCAGGTCATCGATATCGATTTCCTACCCGAATCCCGGTAGGTATCAGTCCTTCTTCTTGCCTCCGAGCAGTCCCTTTAATAGGCCGCCGGCTGCTTTACCGATCCCGCTGCCTTCGCCGGCGACCTTATCGATCTCATGGCCTGCGAACTTTTCGACCGATTCGGCCTTTTCCTTGACCATCTCCTTCACGTCGGGGCGGAAGACCGGGTCGGACGCCGTGCCGGTA
>CAZKVF010000366.1:0-22252 GCA_964556085.1 uncultured Solibacteraceae bacterium | reverse complement strand
CCGCGCGAGCCAAGTATAATCTCGTTGATTGCTCGCGGAACGCATTCTCATCAACCGTTGTCCGCTGGAACAGGAGGTTCTATGAAACACCGCAACTGGTCTGCCGTCAAAGCAGCTTGCTTTTTGCTTCTGGTCGCCGCGTTGTCTTCGCTGGTGGCACGCGCGGCTACTCTCGAGTCGCCGAAGTTGAAGAAGTTTCTGACCAAGCCATTGGTGATTGAAGACGAGGGCAGCTTCTTCATCGGCGGCGTGCCCAAGGTGACCAATTACGCCAACGTGGCGGCGCCCGGCGCTCCCGCCCCGGCGCCTGCGCCCAACCAGATCACCATCGGACAGATGTACGTGGAATTCCAGATACCGGCTACCAAGAAACGCAATTTTCCGCCAGTAATCATGGTGCACGGTTCCACCCACACCGGCGCATGCCTCGAATCCACCCCCGACGGCCGTGAAGGCTGGTTGCCTTACTTTGTCCGCAAGGGTATTTCCACCTATGTGGTAGATCAGGCGGGACGCGGCCGTTCCGGGTTTGATGAGTCCATACTGCACGAGGCCGCGGCCATGATTCGGAATGGCGATCTGGCCGGTGGTACCGCTATGATTCCCCAGTTCGGGAGGATTACTGATAACGGTGCCTGGACGGCCTGGTTTGGCCACCTGATTCCCGAGGGCTCGACCATCCTCAATGGCAAGCTGATCCGCCACGGCGATCCGGGCGATCCTCCCAGCGATGACGCGCTCCACACCAATGACTATCTGCCCGCCTACCCCCTCGCAGCCACGGATGCCAACATTACGGCGCGGGGCGGCGCGCTGGGCCCAGCGCCAGGGGGGCCGGAGAACTATTACGCGCTCGAGTATTACAAGCAATTGGTGCCGAACGCCGAAGTCACGTTGCCGGGATCCACTTGCGCTACCTGCGATCCCCAAGCGATCGCTCCCGCCAATACCTGGACCCCGCAGAATCTCGCTCTGTTGGTCGAAAAGCTCGGCGGCGCAGTGGTCGCCACGCACTCGCAATCCGGCATTATGGGCCACCACATGGCGCGTATTTTGAAAGAACGGGGGCACCTCGACCTGTTGAAAGGCCTGGTAACCATCGAAGGCTCCTGCTCTTTGCCGAACAGCGGACTGAAGGCAGAAGACTTTGACAATATCCCTTACCTCGCGTTGAAAGGCGATTACACCGCGACCAGCGAAGTGTGCCAGACGACAGTGGACGCCATCAACGCGCGACGGGCAGCCGGCCAGGGAAGCGCCAGGGCGGAGTACATAAAACTGGATGAACTGGGGAATCCCGTCTTCAAAGGGACCACCCACATGATGATGCTCGGCACTAATAATCTCGAGGTCGCAGACGTCATTCTAAATTGGACCAATGAAAACGTGCCGCCCAGGAAGACCGCGGCAAAGGCCAAGAAGTAGCGCCCAATCAAGGTGGGGCAGGCGATCTCGTCGCCTGCCAGTCCCCTGCCCCACTCTAAGTGTCTCCAAAAATTCATTAAAATCTTTAGGCACAAAATCGCCTCTCGAAGCGTCATTACTGCAAGCGGATACGTCTGCATGAGAGCGGTATGGATCTGTCCAACTCTGGGCATGTTTGCGGTCGGTATCATGCCCGCCCAGCCGGCAGCCAATGCGTTGACTTTCGAGGTGGCATCGGTTAGACCCAGCGCGCCAGACACTCGCGGGTTCATTAATTTCCTCCCCGGCGGCGGATTGCGAGTGGTCGCCATTCCACTGAAAACTCTGATTACCCTGGCCTACGATGTGCGTGACTTCCAAGTCTCCGGCGGCCCCGGCTGGATCAATTCCGACCGCTTCGATATTAACGCGCGAGGCGAAGCTTCTGACACGACGGAGAGCGCTCCCACCGATCTCACAAAAATGACAGATGAGCAGCGGATGGCTAATGCCGACCAAGCCAAGGAGCGGCTCAGGAACTTACTGGAGGAGCGTTTCCAGTTGGCGATTCATCGTGAGACCAAAGAGCAACAGGTGTATGCGCTGGTCGTCGGCAAAAGCGGGCCGAAGGTTAAGGAAACCAAAGAGGGCAACGGTATGATGCGGATGGGCCGTGGAATGCTGCACGGCGAGGGCGTGCAGCCGGGCTTTCTAGCCACCGCCATATCCGGCCAGTTGAGCCGCCCGGTGATCGATAAAACCGGGCTGACTGGCAAATACGACATGGACTTGAAGTGGACCCCCGACCCCAGCCAGTCTGCGGATGGGCCGTTTGGCCCTCTGCCTCCGCCGTCCGATCCCAACGGGCCTTCGATCTTCACCGCCCTGCAGGAGCAGCTTGGTCTGCGCCTGGAATCGCAAAAAGCTCCGGTCGAAACCCTGGTGATCGACCGCGTGGAAAGACCCTCCGAAAATTAGCCATGGCGCTCGCGAGAAAGCTGCCGCTCGCACTGGTCCTGCTCGCGTTCTCCGCGCTCGCCGCCGAACACAAAGGGCAGGTCCAGTTCGGCGGGCTGCCTGTGCCCGGTGTCGCTGTTACCGCAACGCTGGGCGACCAAGCCTTCACCGCGGTCACCGACTCGCAGGGTGCCTACGTCTTCCCCGATCTGGCGGAAGGAACGTGGAAATTTCACATCGAGATGTCGGGCTTCGCCACTATCGATCGGGAGGTACAGATAGCCGCCGGTGCTCCTGTTGCCACGTGGGATCTCCAGATGCTGCCAATCGGCGCGATGAACGCCACGGTGGCGAGCGCGCCTGCGACGCCCACACAGGCGGCCACGCCCACCGTCGCATCACCGGCGGCAAAAACCGCGGGCGCCACAGCCACGACCACTCCCTCACGGCGGCTCCGATCGCGGCAGGCTGCTCCCACCAATACGCAAACTCCGTTCCAGCGCGCCGAAGTGAATGCCACTGCCGCCGCGGCGCCCCCCGATGCTGCCGCGAATGCGAACACAGGGGAGTTGGCGCAGCGCGCCAGCGACGGCTTCCTGATTAACGGGACCACCAACAACGCCGCCACCACGCCCTTTTCCATGTCCCAGGCATTTGGCAACAACCGTCGCGGGCAGCGGTCGCTCTACAACGGCAACCTTGGATTCACGTTCGACAATTCCGCGCTCGATGCCCGCCCCTATTCGCTTACGGGCCAGGATACGCCCCGCCCGGCCTACAGCAACTTCACCGGCCTGGCGTCGTTCGGTGGTCCTTTGCGCATCCCCCACCTCATTCACAATGGCCCCAACGTTTTCGTGAATTATCAATGGACGCGCAACCGCAACGCCAGCACCGCGTCTGCGCTGATGCCAACCGCGGCTGAGCGCAATGGCGATTTCTCGGAAGTGTTGACGCCTCAGGGCAAGCCGGTCAGCGTAATCGACCCCTCCAACGGCCAGCCCTTCTTCGGGAACATGATCCCCGCCAGCCGGTTCAGCCCGCAGGCAGCGGCCCTGCTACAGCTGTATCCGCTCCCGAATTTCGCAGGCAGTGGCGGATACAACTACCAGGCGCCGCTGGTTGGCGCCACGCACCAGGACAGCCTGCAATCGCGCGTCAACCAAGTGATCAATCCAGCCAACCAGATCTCCGGCTTGTTCGCCATGCAGAGCACGCGCAGCGATACCCCCAACGTTTTCCAATTTCTCGATACCGGGAGCTCGCTGGGCCTCAACACCTCCGTGAATTGGAGACACCGCTTTACGCCGCGCTTTTTCGGAACGTTCGGATTTCAGTTCAGCCGCCAGACCGTTCGCACCACGCCCTTCTTTTCGAATCGCGAAAATATTGCGGGCGCCGCCGGAATCACGGGTGATAATCAGGACCCGGTCAATTGGGGTCCGCCCAACCTGAATTTCGCCAGCGGCATTCAGGGCCTCTCCGACGCCGCTCCCTCTTTCACGCGCAACCAGACGAGCGGCGTCTCGTTTGGCGGCTTATGGAACCGCGGCCGACACAATTTCCAATTCGGCAGCGACTTCCGCCGCCAGGAATTCAATCTGCTCTCGCAGCAGGACCCGCGCGGCACCTTCGGTTTTACCGGCAATGCGGCGGGATACGATTTCGCCGGCTTTCTGCTTGGCATTCCCGATACCAGCGCGATCGCCTTCGGCAACGCCGACAAGTATTTTCGCGCCTCCAACTATAACGCCTATCTCACCGACGATTGGCGTATCGCTCCGAACTTGACCGTGAACGTGGGGGCGCGTTGGGAATACTGGTCGCCCATCACCGAACTTTACGGGCGGCTGGTGAATCTCGATATTGCGCCCGGCTATACGGCGGAAACCCCGGTCCTCGCCACGAATCCAACGGGCGCGCTCAGCGGACAGCATTATCCCGATTCGCTCCTGAACCCCGATAAACACGCCGTTCAGCCACGCGTGGGTTTCTCCTGGCGTCCCTTGCCCGCATCGTCCCTGCTGGTGCGCGGCGGCTACGGGGTCTACTACAACACCTCGGCCTATTTCCCGATCGCCTCACAGATGGCGCAGCAATCGCCGTTTTCGAAGAGTTTGAGCGTGGCGAACAGCGCCGACAATCCCCTGACGCTGGCGAACGGCTTTCTGGCCTCTCCGAATATCACCACCAACACCTTCGCCGTTGATCCCAATTTTCGCATCGGCTACGCGCAAATCTGGACGGCCTCGCTGCAGCGCGATTTGCCGCGCTCCCTGGTCCTCATCGTCTCGTATACGGGGACTAAAGGAACGCGCGGCATGCAGGAGTTTCTACCGAATACCTATCCGGCAGGCGCGACGAACCCCTGCTCCACCTGCCCCAGCGGCTTCATTTACCTCACCTCGAATGGCAACTCGACGCGCGAATCCGGGCAGGTGCAGTTGCGGCGCAGGCTGCGCGCCGGATTTACCGCCGAGCTGGACTATACGTTCTCCAAGTCGATCGATGATGCCACGCTCGGCGGCCGCAATTCGCCGGTGATGCCCGTGTCTAACGGCGGGGGAAGCGGAGCGGCGCCTGGTACGGGCAGCACCGGGAGTGCCAGCAGTGGATCAAGCTCTCCGGTCATAGCCCAGAACTGGCTCAACCTATCGGCCGAACGCGGCCTTTCCAATTTCGACCAACGTCACCTGGCTTCGCTGGTTCTCCAATACACCACCGGAATGGGGCTCGGCGGTGGTGCGCTGCTAGGCGGCTGGCGCGGCGCTCTGTTCAAGGAGTGGACCTTCCTCAGCAACCTCAGCGCCGGCACGGGCCTGCCCTTGACGCCGGTCTACGTGACGCCGGTCCGGGGCACCGGGATCACCGGCAGCGTGCGCCCGGAGTATACCGGCGCACCGCTCTTCGTTGGTGGGTATTTGAATCCGGCGGCCTACATCGCGCCGCTGACCGGCCAGTGGGGAGACGCCGGGCGCAACTCCATCACGGGGCCTTCGCAGTTTTCCTGGAATGTTTCGCTGGGCCGCACGTTCCGCATGAACGACCGTTTTAATATCGACGTGCGCTTCGATTCCACCAACACGCTCAACCACGTGACTTTCACGAGTTGGAACACCACCGCCACCAGCACGCAATTCGGCTTGCCCACCGCGGCTAATGTCATGCGCAGCGTGCAAACCACCGTCCGTTTGAGGTTTTAGTATGTTCCTACGAATGTGTGAGTCTCTGCGCTCTCTCTCACCTCTGCGCTCTCGGGTTTTGGCCTTGATTTGTTTTTCTCTGTGCCTCTGTGTCTCTGTGGTAAGACTTGCCGCCCAGCAGATTGGCCAGAATACTGCGCCTTCCTCCGGCGCGGCCACCTTCCAGGCCAACTCGCAATTGGTCATCGAAACCGTAACGGTGAAAGACAAGAGCGGCAACCCCGTAGAAGGCCTCACCGCTAACGATTTCACGGTCACCGAAGACGGCGCGCCGCAGACCATCAAATTTTTTGAATTCCAGAAATTGCCGGCCGCGCCCGATCCCGTCCGCACCCTGGAATCACGGCCCGCCAACGTTGCGCCACTGCCAAAATTGCCTCACACGCAGATTGAACCCGAGAAGCCGGGCGATGTGCGCTACCGCGACCGCCGTCTGCTGGCTATTTACTTCGATCTCAGCGCCATGCCCATCGGCGATCAACTGCGCGCCTTCGATGCGGCGCGCAAATTCATCCAGACGCAGATGACGCCCGCGGACCTCGTCGCGCTCATGGAATACCAGGGTGGCGGCGTTCAAGTGCTGCAGGACTTCACCGACGACCGCGACCGCCTGCTGAGCATCATCGGAACCCTGGTTGTGGGCGAGGATGAAAACGCCGACACCAGCAACCCGGCCGATAACGGCGCGGCGTTCGGCCAGGACGATGCCGAGTTCAACATCTTCAACACGGACCGCCAGCTCTCCGCCCTCCAGACCGCGGCCCGCATGCTCGGCCAGCTTAACGAAAAGAAGGCCTTGCTCTATTTTGCGAGCGGCCTGCGCTTGAATGGCGTGGATAACCAGGCGCAACTGCACTCCACGATCAACGCTGCCATCCGTGCCGGCGTGCAGCTTTGGGCAATCGATGCGCGCGGCCTGGTAGCGCAGGCGCCTCTGGGTGACGCCACCAAGGGGTCGCCCGGCGGCCTCTCCATGTATAACGGAGCTGCCGCCCTTACCTTGAACTCCAATTTCCAGCGATCGCAGGATACTCTGTGGGCGCTAGCGGCCGATACCGGAGGCAAAGCGCTTCTGGACTACAACGATTTGACCCGCGGCATGGTTGAGGCGCAGCGCGCGTTTTCCAGCTACTACGTGATCGGTTACTACACCACCAACGCCGCGCTCAACGGCAAGTTCCGGCGCGTGAAAATCACGCTCAACGGCAGTGTCACTGCCGCACTGGATTATCGCCAGGGCTACTTCGCCGGGAAAACGTTCGGGAAATTTACAACCGCCGAAAAAGAGCGCCAGCTCGAAGATGCGCTCATGCTTCCGGACCCGGTAACGGAGCTGACTATCGCCCTCGAGCTCGATTACTTCCAATTGAATCGCGCCGAGTACTTCATTCCGCTGGTAGTCAAGATTCCCGGAAGCGAACTCGCTCTCGCCAAGAAAGGCGGCGCCGAGCGTACGCTGCTCGATTTCATCGGCGAAGTGAAAGACGAATTCGGCACTACTGTTTCCAATGTGCGCGACAAGGTGGACATCAAGCTGAGCGACTCCACGGCCGCCGAACTGGCCACCCGGCCCATTCAATACGACACCGGCTTCACTCTGCTTCCAGGCAAATACAAACTCAAGTTCCTGGCCCGCGACGACGAGACGGGCCGCATCGGCACGTTCGAGACGCCTTTCGTCGTTCCCAACCTGAATAAGGAAGAGAAACGCGTGGCCATCAGCTCCGTGGTCTTGAGCAGCCAGCGCGTGGATCTCAAGGAAGCTCTCTTCACTGCCTCCAAAGACAAAGGTCTCGCCGAATCGGTGAACCCGCTCGTGCAGGAAGGCCAGAAGCTGATCCCCAGCGTGACGCGCGTGTTCCGCAAAGGCCGCGATTTATATGTCTATTTGCAGGCATACGAACAAGGGGTGGAAACCCCGCAACCTCTGGTCGCTTTCGTGACGTTTTATCGCGGCCAGACCAAGGCTTTCGAGACGGCGCCGTTACAGGTTTCAGAGGCTTTGAGCAACCGCCTTAAGACCATGCCGTTAAAGTTCAGCCTGCCGCTGGGTAAGTTGTCAGCCGGGGCCTACACGTGCCAGGTAACGGTGCTGAACCCGGCAGCGCAAAAAGCCGCGTTCTGGCAGGCGCCGATTATGGTTGTGCCGTAGGTTCCGGATCGCTCCCTCACGGTCGCGGCTCCGATACGCACTCAGGCGGAGCCGCGAGCGTCAGCGAGCGTAATAAAGGAGATGCCTCATGCGAATGCTCCCGATCCTCTTTTTCGCGGCGCTGCTTGCAAGCTCGCTGCACGCCCAAAACATCACAGGGACCTGGCAGGGCACCTTGAAGGCCGGCCCGCAGGACTTGCGGATCGTCATCAAGATCTCGCTGGAAGATGACAAGCTGAAAGCTGTCATGTACAGCATCGACCAGGCTGGCGGCCAGCCCATAAACGCTAACTCGATTACTCGCGACGGTTCGACCATCAAAATGGCGGTCAACCTGATAGGAGGCAAGTACGAAGGAAAGCTGAGCGCGGACGGCAACTCGATCACCGGGACTTGGAACCAGATAGCTCCACTACCCCTCAACTTGACGCGTGCCACGCCGGAGGCCGAATGGACGATACCGGAGCCTCCGCCTCCGCCCAAGGCGATGGCGGCGGATGCGACTCCCGGGTTCGAGGTGTCTACAATCAAGCCGAGTAAGCCTGATGCGCGCTTCTCACTACTGGTGAACCGCAGCGGCATGCTTACTACCACGGGCACGACCTTGAGCGATCTGATCAAGTTCGCCTACGACGTCCACTCGCGGCAGATCACGCGCGGACCGGCCTGGCTCGAAACGGAGAAGTTCGATATCAGCGCGAAGCCCGACACCGCAGGTATGCCGAGCCCCACGCAGTTGAAGGCGATGGTACAGAAGCTGCTGGCGGATCGGTTCCAACTCACGTTCCATCGCGAGAAAAAAGAGCAGTCCGTCTACGCGATCACTGTCGCCAAGAATGGGCCAAAGCTGACAAAAAGCGAAAGCCCGCTCAACCTCCCCGGTTTCGGCCTGCCGCCCCGGCGATTGGTTGTCAGGAACGCCACCATGGAGGAACTCGCCCACGTGTTGCAGGCCAATCTAACGGAGCAACCCGTTGTGGATCAAACCGGATTGGGCTCCACGAGGTACGACTTCATATTGAACTACACGCCCGATCCATCGCAGCAGGCGAGGCTCGGCGCTCTTGGCCCGCCGCTCGCGCAGCCACCGGCAGCCGATGCTGACGCGCCTCCGGACCTGTTCACGGCTTTTCAGCAGCAACTGGGATTGAAACTGGAGTCCACCAAAGCGCCCGCGGACGTGCTCGTCATCGACCGCGCGGAAAAGCCATCCGAAAACTAACAAGCGCCAAAGTATTGGAGGCCGCCGATGAACAAAGATGAATCCCTATTGACAAAGTGTGTGTTATCCGCGTGGATCCGCGTTTATCCGCGGCTCAACTTGCGTCTTTCTCAGTTCCTAGCCTGCGCGGCTCTTCTACCCGCTTTGGCCTCCGCGCAGTCCACCGAAACGAAACCGGCGTTCGAAATTGCGGACGTGCACGTGAGCCCTCCCACCCGCAATCCGTACTTGCGAAACTTCGGCCTGCGCGGCGGCCGCTATGAACTCCGCGTTGCCACAATGGTGGATCTGATCAAGACCGCCTGGGACATCGATGGCGAAAGAGTGCTCGGCGGGCCGAACTGGCTCGAAAATGACACCTTCGACGTGATTGCCAAAGTTCCTGCCGGAACTACACCAGACTCGGCGAAGCTCATGCTCCAAACGCTCCTTGTAGACCGCTTCAAGCTGACGACTCACAAGGACACCAAGCCCGTTCCGGCATACGCATTGAAATCCTTAAAGCAGCCGAAACTGAAGCAGGCCGAGGGCGGGGGCGAAACGGGGTGCAAGTTCACGCCTCCCGAACCTCCGGCTCCCGGCAGCGGACCTCGTGCCGGCCCACCGCTCTTCTCCTGGGCCTGCCGCAACATGACCATGGCCGCATTTGCGGATGACATGCTGAAGGGCATTTTCATGGCGCCCCAATATCTGAACGAACGAGTAGTTGTCGATGAGACGGAACTCAAAGGGTCGTGGGACTTCGATTTGAAATTCACGCCTCGTGGCGCGTTCACGTTCGGCCCCAATGGACCACAGCCCGGCGCTGTCACCCTCTTCGATGCCGTCGACAAGCTGGGACTGAAGCTCGAACCGGTGGAGGTCCCGCTGCCTGTAGTCGTGGTGGACAGCGTCAACCAGAAACCGACGCCCAACGCGCCCAACGTTGCGGAAATCCTTCACCTCAAGCCGGCCCCGACCGAGTTTGAAGTGGCCGAACTCAAGCCCACAAGTCCGGATTTCCGTGGCATGAGATTTCAGATTCAACCCGGCGGACGTGTCAACATCGCCGGCGCCAATCTGAAATTCTTAATCCAACAAGCGTGGGACGTGAACGATGAGACGCTCGCCGGAGCGCCGAAATGGATGGAGACCGATCGTTACGACATCATCGCCAAAGCCGAGGCGGAAGGCGCACAGGTCGATTTCGATGCGCTCCTTCCGATGCTGCGCGCGCTGCTCATGGAGCGTTTCAAGATGACCGTACACACGGAAGAGCGCCCAGCAACTGCCTACACTCTGATCGCCGTGAAGCCCAAATTGAAAAAGGCCGACCCCGCCAGCCACACCAAATATAAGGAGGGGCCGGGTCCTGACGGCAAGGATCCCCGGGACAAGAATCCCATCCTCTCGAGGCTCCTCACCTTCCAGAACACGACCATGGCGCAATTCGCCGAAAAGTTGAGGATCCTCGCTTCGGGTTATATTCACACGCCGGTTTTGGATGCCACCGGCCTCGAAGGCGGCTACGATTTCACCCTGAGCTTCAGCGCCGTTCAATTGACGCGGACGCTGGGAGGCGCGGGACGAGGTGGGCCGGCCCCAGGTGGAGCGCCGCTGGTTGGTCTGGCGCCGGGCGATCCATCCGCGGCGGCATCGGACCCGAACGGGGCTGTCACGCTTTTCGAAGCCATCGAAAAGCAGCTCGGACTCAAGCTACAAGCAGAGAAGCGGCCCGTCCCGGTGCTCGTAATCGATCACGTCGAGCAGAAACCGATTGAGAACTGAGAGCTCTATAGCAGTTCAATGATGGATTCGATTGTGATCGACCGCTTCTGCGCGACCTCCGCGAGGATGCTATACACCGCGGGGTATCTTCATGCGGCTTCGACTGGGATCAATTCATCCTTTACATAGTGCAGCTGCACAATGCGAGGCCGAACCGGTTCCTCCTCGAAGTGCAGGGAGACCGCCTCGAGAACGTTCCTCCGGAGTTCCTCCCAGGTTTCCGCCTCTGTGAAAATGGCGTGGCCAAGCGCATGAGCGCAATAGCCACCTTCGTCTGCATCGCGAACCTCGAAGATCAGCTCCATGCCAATAGAATACCGGAGGCGGGAGAGCCATTCTCGAAATCGCAGTCAAAACGTAAACCGCGCCACGACCTGTCCCGACCGCGGATAGGCGCCGCCCATTCCAACATTGCCGCCGTTAACCCAGTTCACATAGCCCCAGCCGGAGGACAGCAGACCGGAGACCCCGCTCAAGCTATTCGCATGGCCGACCGGAGTGGTGACGGTAGTGTTGGCCGTGGCGCTGTTGGCGGGCATCTGATAAAACAGGCGATTGAACACGTTCTGGAATTCCGCCCGGATGTACACCGACATTCCTTCCCTGACTCGGAAGATGCGCCCGAGCGCCATGCTTTCGGCGGGCTGCCGCTGCCAGCGAAAGTCATTGAAGTACACAGCGGAAGTCCCGAACGTACCGTACGGCGGTTCCACCCACGCGTTCGGGTTGAGCACCAGTTGCTTGGTCGGATCGAAGTGAGAGTTGGGGTCCACTGCGAACAGAGGCTGGCCCGGCACGCGGTTCATAAACGTGTAACCCCCGCCCCAGACCGCCGGATTGTTAGACGGTCCCCGGCCCAGATTCGAGAGAAGGTTATTGGCGGAATTGGGGCTCTGCAGTAACTGTCCGCTTTGGTAGCGAAGCACGCCGCTGTAAGTCCAATCGCGCAGCGCCCAAGAAAGCGCTCTAAACCCGCTCCCGCTCGCCGCGAGCTTTGGCGTCGTGTAGCTGAACGCAAAGACCAGCACTTGTGGTTGGCTGAACCCGGAAATCTGTTTGTTCTGCCGAATGTTGAATACATCATTGATAAGCGGCGGCGAAGGCGTGACGTAAGCCGTATTGGCGTTGGTGCCGTTGGTGAGTTCCTTTTGCCAGGTGTAAGTCGCCAGCGCGCTCAGGCCGTGCGAGAACCGTTTGGTCAACTTCACCTGTAGCGAGTCGTACCAGGTATTCCCATCCGGCGGTCCCAGGAAGGGCGGAATGCCAATCCACTGTGGATAAGGCCGCAGCGCTTGAAGCAGCGTCTGCGTGGCCGGGAATCCGGGGTAAACATTATTCGGGTTGGCGAGGTAGGGGAAGCGCGCGATCACATTGGGCGAATTAATTTGCGTGTTGAGAAGCGTGGTATCAGCACGGTTAGTCACGTCGATCCCGTATTGCGACTTCAACCCCTCGGGGGTAAGCGCGTTGTAATTCAGCCCGGCCAGCAGGGGACCGACCCACCAGACGCCGCGGTTGCCGACGTAGCTGGCCTCCGCCACCAGGTTGGGCGTAAGCTCTCGCTGGAACCCCAGGCTCCACTGCCAGATCCGAGGCAGCCGCCCCGCGTTCGGAGCGATCGAGACAAAGGGCGATGAGGGAGGGATGACACCCGGCGCGGCGGGCACCGGATAATGAGGACTGAAGTCCGGCCACTTGATCACCGGGTTTCCGTAGTGGTTACCAGGTCCAAAAGGATCGCCGTATTTCAAGTCTCCGGCTGAGGCGCCGTAAGCCGCGGGGTTAACTACATAAAAATCCCCGGCGCTGCCGTTCAGCCCGGCTTCATCAGAGACCGCGGCGTACGAGATGGCGGCGCCTGCTCGGAACACCGTCTTCGGCGTGAGCTGGTAAGCGAGCCCGAGGTGAGGACCAATGGCAAACGGGTAGGCGTTGGCGAAGGTGCAATGGCACGTTGCTTCATATTCCACCGTGCCGATGCGTCCTCCGATCAGCGGGTTGGGCTGGTCGAACGCGGCACTCTGCATACGGCCGTATTGCTCCTTCCACAGGATTGCGTAATCCCAGCGCAAACCGTAGTCGAAAGTCAGTTTGCGCGTGACCTTCCAACTGTCCTGGATATAGATCCCCCAGGAATGCGTGCCGAGGCGAACGTCCGCGGGCGACGCCGTTGCAACGCTGCTACTCGCCCCGAGAAAGAAACTGGCATATCCGAATCCACTGCTCTGTGTCACCGAAAACGGCTGACCGTTCTGCCAGGGGTCGGCGGTCTGTTGTTGCGAAAACGTGAATTCTCCCTGGGCACGGCTGGCATTGACGCTTTGCAGGCCTTCAAACAGCGCGGTTGCCCCGAGCTTGAACGTATGGTTCCCCTTGACCCAGGTTGCGCTGGTGTTGAAAGTCGGCTTGTAATCGTGTTGTATCGGCGTCAGACCGAAGGGGACACCGGCATTGGTGACCGACGGGTAAGGGCCGCCGCCGCTCCAGCCACCCCCCAGCACGCTGGACATGCCAGCCAGATACGGGAAAAAGGTGTTGTATGTGAAGGGCACGCCCTGCGGAAACAGCGGCTTTTGATCATACGGCGCTCCGCCTTGGGGATTGGAGGTCTGCAGATAACCAGCGCCAATGTGGAAGAGCAGAGTGGGTGTGAGGGTTGTATCCAAGTTGAGCCGGACAGTGTGCGCCAGGGCGTCCTGCGGCTGCAATGCGGTAAAAGGTTGTGGAAAGCCGTTAGTCTGCGGGGAGACCGTCTTGGTGGCTGAGTAGTAGGCGGCGAATTTCACCTTAGCGCTTAGGTTGTGGTCGATTTTGACCGAAGGAATGGTGGTGTGGCGAAAGTTCGAGTAGCCTGGCGCGGTGTAGTTGATCAGACCGGGCGTATTGGGAAGCGGAATCATGCTTTGAATGATGGCCGCCGTGGGATCCATTCGGTCCATCGGAATGACGTTATTGGCAAAAGGATCGCGGACCTGGCTGCCACCCACCGGTCTTGTAGTTTTCGGGTCGAAGATTTCGTTCAGACAAACCGTCTGGCCGGCCGGATCGGGACCGTTACACGGTTGCCCCTTCATCGCCGCGCTGAAGTCCCCGTTGCGTTGCGCCAGCGTCGGCACGATCGCTTGTGTGTTGGTGGTGAAAGCGCTTTGCCGGAACTGCTCGAAGCTGAAAAAGAAGAACGTGCGGTCGTGGCCGTCGTAAATCTTGGGGATCTTGACCGGCCCGCCCAGCGTGAAGCCATAATCGTTTTGCCGCAGCGGGTTGCGGACTAGCTGTCCGGCCTTATTGGGATTGATGGCGCCCGCGTCGGTGAAGGGCGATCCGGCGTTGAGGGCCTCGTTCACGAAGTAGTCGTAGCCGCTGCCGTGAAGCTGATTGGTGCCGGATTTCATGGTGTAGTTGAAGTACCCGCCTCCCGCCTGACCATATTCGGCCGCGAAGTTGCTGGTCTGGATGGCCACTTCCTGGATCGATTCCACGCCGGCCTGGTTCACCTGGTTCCGCATCTTGCTGAAGCCGTTGGTGGCGTCCTGACCCTCGATGTTGATGGATTGCGAACTGGAAGGCATTCCGTTAATCCGCAGAATGTTGTCCGTGGAGAGACGCGCGCCCGGAAGCAGTTGGACGGAGGACAACGGATTGCGGATATTTCCTAAAGTGCTGAGGCTTCCGCCGCTGGCGGCCGAGCCGGTCAGAGTGAGGATCGGGAGGTCATCCAAGGTCTGTGTGGCAATATTGTGGCTCACCTCCCCGCCCTCGGTTTTGAGCAGCGGCGCAGCGGCTTCTACAGTCACGGATTCCGAAGCGGCGCCCACCTCCAGCGTAGGATCGATGCGCACCGTTCCGGCAACCTCCACTTGGAGACCTGCCCGAACATATCTCTTGAATCCGGGCACGGTGACCACCAGCTCATAGTTTCCTGCGGGTAATTGCGCAACGGTGTAATTCCCCGTAGTAGAGCTGGCTGCCTCGTAGACCGCTCCCGTCGCAAGGTTCCTGGCCTCGACTGCGGCGCTGGCAACCACGGCGCCCGCCGGGTCGGAAATGGTGCCGGTTATAGTTCCACGATCGCTCTGCGCCCATAGGGCCACCGCGATCGCATAGACAAAGATACTGCGCTTCAAGACACCCATGACTCACCCCCGTGGCGATCAGCCGTCAGCTCCTGGCGTTCCCCTTTGCGCTGAAGTCTGATGGCCGAAAGCTTGCGGGGGAGTCTACATCAATCGGCAGGCAAGGTCAATGGGAAGGCGAGCCGCGAGTATGAGGATTCGTCTCGTCGGGCTTCGTGTCTTTCGAGGTGATCGCTTTCCAGTTAGCGTGAATAGGGCCGGACTCGCCGACGCCGTCTATTCCACGTCTTTGCCCCTCAATCCGGCAAAGCGATCAGCCGGCGGCCCCCGAGTGACGTGCGGAATCCGTAAATTGCAAGAAGGGCGAGAAGGACCACCGGGGCCGCCGTGGCTCCGGCATACCATGCCGACAAGTCCACGGTGTGCGGCAGACGCAGAATCTGCTCCGTTGCGAAGGCAAATATGGCCGCAATGAGACCGAATCGCAGCATAACCATCGTTAAAATCGCCAACGAGGCGATTTCAAACGGGAGATTGGCTAATTGAATCCCGCCTTGCAGGAAATCGATAACGCTGACGATTACGACCGTCGCCGGCACCGCAATCCACTCTTTGCGCAGCGCCACGCGGGAGACGAAGAGGATGAAAAAAATCAGCAGCGAATCTGTGACCTTACCGCCAAAGGAGAGGAGAAGACTGCTGATCGCCGAGGAGAATCCCGTCAGCGCAAAGAGCGCCCCGGGAAACATGGGAGGCGTCCCAGGGCCGCGCACCGCCGATTGGAGTAGATCCAATATATATAGGAACGCCCCGATACCCACCGCATAGAGAAGATCACGCCCGACCAGAGGATCGCGCCAGCCCTTGACCGTGTAGCGGCTCCACGAAATCATGGTTTGCGGCCAGCGCCGCCTCACCCACGGCTCCAACGCGAGGTAAAGGGCCCAAACGAGGAAACCGTTCACCGCGCCGTCGTTCGTCACGACCCGCCAGAACGTCGTGACCTCGGCGGTTGCAGCTACGTGATGCGCACGTAGGAAGTAGGCGCTGCTATAAGCCGCCCAACACCACAGGGCCATCTTGGTGGCGCCGCGCAAATCGGCTTTACGAGCTCGGAAATTTAACCACGCGCCAACGCACGCCGCCAGGAATAACGCATAAATGATGGCAAGCTTGATGATCTGTCCGGTTGTGGCGGGCGGGCTGCCGCGCGCCGGGGTGGTCCACGGCCCGACGACCCGGAAAGAAACCGGACGGCCGCGCCAGGCCGCTGCTTCGACCCGCAGCGGTTCCCCGATCCAGGCAGCGCGTTGATCCCAACTAGCCAGCGGCGCCCATTGCGGCTCGGCCGGTTGAAACCGGCCCACGTCCAGCCCCGCCGCCTGGAAAAGCCTGCTCCAATCGAACGATCCGGGCGGCGCCGGCGGCTCCACTTGCTGCGGGATCGCCTCCAGTTGCCGTAGCTTTCCCTCCGGACTCAATCGCAGCCGGATCATTTGCGGAATTTCAAAAGGTGGATCGTCGAAGATCGGCTGCAAATTGAACTGGCGTTGCGCCAACAACGGAGCTGGACTCTCGCGATACCAAAACGTAACCAGGGGTGGCTCGCCCGACGCCGGATTCTTCCAACGCACGGCTGCCTCGGCCGCATGCTGCCTCAAGTAGGTCCGGTATTCGTTATCGTAGGCGTAGCCCCAGTAGCGATCGCTCGGCCGTTCCGTGTATCCCAGGTTTTGCAAGAGAGTGCGCGCCTCCAGTGCCAGTGCCTCGGGCGGGTTCTCCAGGTGCAGGGCTTCGGTGATCTGCTGCGAGGGAGCGATCACCGCCGCCGCCACCAGGCCCGCCAGCGCGGCAGCCAGCCACGCCGCGGCAATCTTCGGATTCAGTCCTTCAGTCTCTCCCGCAGCCGCAATTAGTTCTGGCGATGGAGTCTCGCCCGCGGCCAGGGCCGCCGCCAGTGGGTCGCCGCCCGGCAACGCCGCGGCGACTGAGAGCGCCGAGCCCGGCCTCTGCTTCGGATCCGGAGAGAGGCAGCGCAGAATCACGCGCTCGACCGCCGGATCCACTTCCTTCACCAGCGTGGTGAGACTCACGGGCGCTCCGCGCTGCTGTAGGTCCGTCAGCTCGGCAAGGGTAACTGCGTCAAACGCCCGCTTGCCGGTGAACAATTCGTAAAGCACCAGACCTAGGGCGTAAATGTCGCTCTTGACAGAGACATCGGTTCCCGCCAGTTGTTCGGGAGCCATATAGGCCGGCGTTCCACTGCGCGCATCGCCGCGCACCTGGTCGCTTAGCCCTGCCAGGCCAAAGTCCATGATGATCACTTGCCCGCGCCGGTCCAGCATGATGTTGGCCGGCTTGAGATCGCGGTGCAGCACGCCGCGATCATGAGCCGCCGCCAGCCCCGCGCATATCTTGCGCGCCGTCTCGACTGCCTTGTCCACCGGCAACCGCCCTATGCGGCGCAGCAGCGAAGCGAGGTCTTCGCCGTCTACGTACTCCATCGAGATATAGTGCTGCCCTTCGACTTGCCCGATGTCGTGCACGCGGCAGACATTCGGATGGGTCACTTGGCGTGCGATGCGCACCTCATTATAAAAACGCGCCAGTGCGCGCTCGTCGCGCACCAGGCTTGCAGGCAAAAATTTCAGGGCGACCGCCTGCCCCAGTGTGAGATCCGTCGCGCGGTAGACTTCTCCCATACCTCCGCGCCCCAGAAGGCCCGCGATGCGGTAGCGGCCGGCCAGCATAGTCCCCGGCAGGAAGCGGCCTTCGTCGACGCTGGCCGACGAATGCGAAAGGGGCGCCGGCGCCGCCGTTACAAACGCTGTCTCGGCGGAAGTGCCGTCCAGCGCCGCGGCGCACCACCCGCAAAACCGTGCGCCGGCGCTTTCCCGCCCACACGAGGGGCATTTCACCGTAGTGGCCATGAATCAGCCCATTCTGCCAACCGCGTCGCTCGCCGCGCAAGTGGCTCGCAGCCGCGAGTCACTGGCTGAGCCCGGCTCTCTCGCTGGCTCGGCATGGTTCCGGGAAGAGCAGGCGGGCCCATAATCGGTGGCCGGTCACCAGCTTCGAAACGGTCGCTGGCATCACTTCGGTGCGCCAGTTGGCGCCTTCCCTACCCCGCCACCGGCGCTTCTTTCATCAGCTTCTTATGAACCTTGCGGGACTGCATGCGTTCCTGCGCGCCCGCCATGTAGGTGTAAAAGACGGGCGTCAGGTAGAGGGTCACCAGTTGCGAGAACAGCAGGCCGCCCACCACCACCAGGCCGAGTGGGCGCCGGGCTTCGCCGCCTGCGCCATAGCCCAGGGCAATCGGCACCGCTCCTAGCATAGCTGCCATGGTGGTCATCATGATGGGCCGGAACCGGATCAGGCAGCCCTGATAAATGGCCTGCAGCGGGGGCAGGCCCTGCTCGCGCTCGGCTTCCAAGGCGAAGTCGATCTGCATGATCGCGTTCTTCTCGACGATGCCGATCAGCATGATCAGGCCGACAAACGCGTAGATGTTCAGGTCGATGTGGAAGAGAAGCAGCGTGAGCAGCGCGCCGAAACCTGCGGAGGGCAAACCGGAGAGGATTGTCAGCGGATGGATGTAACTTTCGTACAAGATGCCCAGGACAATGTAGACGACCATCACCGCGATGACCAACAGGACGACCAGGTTGCCAAGCGAGTTCTGGAAGGACTTGGCCGCGCCCTGGAATTGCGTGGTGATCCCCGCGGGCAACTCACGTTCGGCGATGTCCTGAATCTGTCCGACCACCGTGCCGAGCGCCGCGCCGGGCTTTAAGTTGAAGGAAATGGTGGCGGCGGGGAGTTCGCCGTAGTGATTGATGGCCTGCGGCCCGATGTCGGTCACGACGTGCGCCAGCGTCTCCAGAGGAATGAGCTTCCCCGTGCTGTTCTTGAAATAGAGCATCGAGAGTGCGTTCGGATCGGCTTGATACCTGGGCAGTAGTTCAAGAAGTACTTTATATTCGTTCACGGAGCCGTATATGGTGGAGACCCAGCGCTGGCCGTAAGCATCATAGAGGGAATTCTCGATCTGGCTTGCGTTTACGTTCATGGCCGCAGCCTTATCGCGGTCGATGGTTACTTCGACCTGCGGCGTAGTGACGGCCACGTCGCTGCTGACATCGTCCACGCCGGGAACCTCTTCGCGAACGGCATTTTCCAGGCGCACCGCAGCCTCGTACAGCACCGGCTTATCGGGCGTCTGCATCGAGAACTGGTAGACGCTCTTGGTCAGCTTGCCGCCGATCTGAATGGTAGGCGGATTTTGAGGGTAGGCCTTCATCCCGGCGAAGGTAGCCAGTTCGGGCCGCAGCTTTCCGATGATCTCGCTGACGTTCATTTCACGCTGATCGCGCGGCTTGAGGTGAATCACGAGCTGGCCGTAATTCGGGCCGCCCAAATTGGTCGCGGTCGTGCCGCCGACGCTGGCGCTGAGCGCTTCCACGTTGGGGTCGGCGGCCACCATATCCGCGATTTGCTTTTCGTACTGCACCATCTGGTAAAACGACGTGCCCTGGGCGGCCTCAGTGTAAATCTGCAACTGGTCGGTATCCTGATCGGGGATGAAGCCCTTGGGGATCTTCACGAACATGTAACCGGTCGCTGCCAGCACGATTACAAAAATGCCCATCGTCACAGGACGGAACCGCAGCGCCCACTGCAGCGAGCGGTCGTAAACGTAGAGCATTCCTTCAAAAAATTTCTCGGTGATGTTGTAGAACCAGCCCCGGCGCCCGTGTTCCACCGAGCGCAGGAAGCGGCTGCACAGCATGGGGGTGAGCGTGACCGAGACCACGCCGGAGATCAGGATGGCGACGCAGATGGTAACGGAAAATTCCTTGAAGAGGCGCCCCAGAATGCCGCCCATGAACAGCACCGGGATAAAAACGGCGGCGAGCGACAAGGTCATGGACACGATGGTGAAGCCAATCTCGGCCGAGCCGCGAAGCGATGCCTGCAGCGGCCGCTCGCCCATCTCGATATGGCGCACGATATTTTCCAGCATCACGATGGCGTCGTCCACCACGAATCCGATGGAGAGAATCAGGGCCATCATCGAGAGGTTATCCAGGCTGTAGTGCAGCAGGTACATCACCGCAAACGTGCCAACGATGGAGAACGGCAGGGCCAGGCTGGGAATGATGGTCGCCGAGAGGTTGCGGAGGAACAGAAAGATGACCATCACGACCAGGCCAAGGGTCAGAAGCATGGTGAACTGAACGTCCTTGTAGGACTCGCGGATGGTGTCGGAGCGGTCGTAGAGGATGTCCATGTGTACGGAGGGCGGCAGCTCGTTCTTGAAGATGGGGAGCAGGCCCTTAATGGCATCAGTGACCGCGATGGTGTTGGTGCCGGGCTGGCGCTGGATCGCCAGGATAACGGCGCGGGCGCTATTCCTGTGGGTATAAAACCAGGAAGCTTGTTTGTCGTCCTCGACGCTATCGATCACGTTGCCGAGATCTGCCAGGCGAACGGGAGAGCCGCCGCGGTAGGCAACAACCAGGGGCTTGTACTGCGCCGCATTCAACAACTGGCCGCTGGCCATAAGGGTGAAGGACTGCTGCGGGCCGATGATGGATCCCGTGGGCAGGTTCACGTTCCAGTTGGTGAGCGCGGTCTGAATTTCATTGAGGCCGATCTGGTAGGCGGCCATAGCGTGGGGGTCCATCTGCACGTGGACGGAGTATTTCTGCTGTCCCTGCACCTGTACCTGGGCCACACCGGAGATGGTCGAGATGCGCTGCGCGATGCGGGTTTCGGCGTACTCGTCCACCGTGTACAACGGCAGAGTGTCGGAAGTAAGCGCCAGATAGAGGATGGGCTGATCGGCCGGATTCACTTTGGTGAAGGTCGGCGGCGTCGGCATGTTGGGCGGGAGCAGGCGGGCGGCCTGCGTGATGGCGGCTTGTACGTCCACGGCCGCGCCATCGAGGCTGCGGCTCAAATCGAATTCCAGCGTGATCAGCGTGGACCCCTGGGAGTTGGTCGACGTCATCGAGCTGAGGCCGGCGATGAGCGAGAACTGGTTTTCGAGGGGCGTGGCCACCGAGGAAGCCATAGTGTCGGGGCTGGCTCCGGGGAGGCTCGCGGTGATGAGCAGAGTCGGAAAGTCAACGTTGGGCAGATCGCTGACGGGGAGGCCTCGATACGCCACCGTGCCGAACAGGGCGATGGCTCCCATCAGGAGACTGGTGGCAATCGGGCGCTCGATGAAGGTTTTGGAGATGTTCATGGGTCAATCTCCCGCCAGCATCGCGGGCTCGATTCCTAGGGTTTTGCGGGTGCCGCGTAGGGAGCGCCACCAATTCACGAAAGCGGCCATGTAGGTGTAGACCACCGGCGTGAGATAGAGGGTCATCAACTGAGAGAAGGCCAGGCCGCCGACCACCGCCATGCCTAGTGGCCTACGGGCTTCGCCTCCGGCGCCATAGCCCAGGGCGATGGGTATGCCCCCCAATAGCGCGGCGAGAGTGGTCATCATGATGGGGCGGAAGCGGATCAGGCAGCCTTCGTGAATCGCCTGGAGCGGCGATTTGCCTTCGCGGCGCTCGACTTCCAGCGCAAAATCGATCTGCATGATGGCATTCTTTTTGACGATGCCGATCAGCATAATCAGACCGACGAAACTATAGATACTCAGGTCGATTTTAAACAGCAGCAGCGTCAGCAGCGCCCCGAACCCGGCAGAGGGAAGGCCCGAAAGAATGGTGATGGGGTGGATGTAGCTCTCATACAAAACACCCAGGACAATGTAGACCACCAGAACAGCGATCATCAGCAGGAACCCTTGATTTCTGGTGGAATCCTTGAACAGTTGAGCGGACCCTTGGAATGTGCCGGTAATCGAGGCGGGCAAAACGTTGCGGGAGGCCTCCTCGATCTCATCGGTTGCCTCGCCTAGCGAGAAGCCTGGTCTCAGTCCGAACGACACGGTAACCGACGGCAATTGGCCGGAGTGCGGAATACTGTTCGGGCCGGCTTCCAGCTTAAGGTTGGCAATGGCGCTGAGTGGCACCAGTTGACCGGTCGTGGATTTCAGGTAGAGCAGCTTGAGAGATTCTTCGTGGCGCTGGTATTCGGGCAGAATCTCGAGCAGCACGCGGTATTGATTGTTGGTGCCATAGATGGTGGACACCAATTGCGGTCCGAACGCGTCGTAGAGCACGTTGGAGATGTTGTTCCAATCGACGTTCAGGGCCGCCGCGCGGTCGCGGTCCACGGTGATATGAATCTGAGGATTGCGGATCTGCAGGTCGCTGATCACATCCGTTAAGCCCGGAAGCGTGCGCATGGCGGCTTCCAGCTTGGGGGCCTCACGGTAGAGCGTTTCGGTATCCACCGAGTACAGCGTGTAATCGTAAGCGGCGCTGGAATTGCGGCCGCCTACGCGGATGGCCTGGGGGATCTGCATGCCGATCCGCAGGCCCGGGATGTTGGAGATGCGCGGCCGGAT
>CAZKVF010000365.1:0-5594 GCA_964556085.1 uncultured Solibacteraceae bacterium | reverse complement strand
AGTTTGAGGAATATCGCAGCCGCGAAGCATTGCCCTTGGAGCGGTTCGCAACCTATTCCGCCCTGGACGAATGGATCCACCGCCGCAACCCTCAAATCTGGGTCTGGCCGGAATGGCCCGAGCCGTATCGCGACCCCTTGTCGCCAGAGACCCAAGCCTTCAGCCGGAAACATTGGCGGCTGGTTCTCTTTTACCAATACTTACAGTGGCAGATCGACATTCAACTGGCCAAGGCTCAGCAGCACGCCCGGGATAAGGGATTGTCGATCGGACTCTATCATGACCTGGCGCTGGCCACCGACCGCTATGGCGCGGACCTATGGGCCCACCGGTCTTACTTCGCAGCGGGCTGCCGGGTCGGCTCGCCTCCCGACGACTTCAATCCCAAAGGACAGGATTGGGCCTTTCCTCCTCCCAACTCCGCACAGCATCGTGAATCCGGATACCAGCTCTTTATCGAATCGATTCGCCAGAACTGCCGCCACGGCGGAGCGTTGCGTATCGATCACGTCATGCGTTTCTTCCGGCTGTACTGGATCCCGGACGGAGCCGAAGCCGATTCCGGCGCCTACGTGCGTGACCATTGGGAGGACCTGATTCGCATCGTGGCACTGGAAAGTGTTCGCCATCGCGTGATCGTGGTTGGGGAGGACTTGGGGACGGTCGAGCCCGAGGTACGCGACACACTCGCCCGGTTTGGCATCCTGAGCTACCGGCTTTTGTATTTCGAAAAGGATGAGGCAGGCCGGTTCCGCAAGAACTCGGCCTATCCCCAACAGGCTCTGGTTTCTTCAACCACCCATGATCTGCCCACGCTGGCGGGATTCTGGATCGGCGAAGACATCGAAGCCCGGCGCCGTGTTGGCCTGCTGGCGGACGAAGCCAGTTATCAAGAGCAATTGCGGGCGCGCGCGGTGGAGAAACAGAAAATGCTGGATGCCCTTCTGGCAGCGGGCCTTCTGCCGGACTGGTTTCCACGCTCTGCGCTTGAGACCCCGGAGCTCACCGGAGAACTGCACAACGCCGTCATCGGATACCTGGCGTCCACTCCCTCCATGCTGCTGCTGATCAACCAGGAAGACCTCACCAAAGAAACGGCGCAGCAAAACCTGCCGGGCACCACGTGGCAGTATCCCAACTGGAGCCGCAAGATGCACTTTCGGCTGGATGAGCTATACTCCGCGAAACAGGCAACCGATTTCGTGCGCATGTTCCGCAATTGGATCGAAAAAACAAGCCGCCGTAATTAACCCGCGGCCTATTTCTCCAACTCCCTAACCACCCGCGGGTCGTCCATTCGAGGCGAGGGCTTCGGATGAAGCGGTTCCCGGGCGGCCGCCGGGTCAAACAATCGCCGGTCGATGGGTAAGACATGGAACGGGGTGAGGTCCGCCGAACTGGTAAAGCAGTCTGCCAGGTCTGAGGCGGTTGCGTCATACAGATTGAGGGGCGGGATGCCCAGGATGCGAAACACGGTCTTCAACAGGCCGGGGAAACTCGCATGGACGTGCGAGACATATTGCCTCTTGACGTATGGGCCCGCGGCCAGGAGCAGCGTCCGGTGAGAGTCGATGTGATCGCGGCCCCCTTGCGCATCATCCTCCGTGATGAAGACGGCCATTTGTTTCCACCACGGTGAATTCGACAGATACTCGACGATTCTCCCCAGCGCGTAATCGTTATCCGCAACAAACGAGGCGTGGAACGGGTAACCATCGCCCGGCCGCGTTTCGGCCATGTGGTCGTTCGGCAGGTGAATGAAAATGAATCGCGGGAGTGGCTGGCCGCCGTGTTCGTATTTCTCTTGCATCTCGCGGATGAACTGATCGGCGCGAAACTGGTCCGGAATATTCGTGTTGAATCCCGGATACTCGCGAGAGGTGTTGCGATACAAGGGAGCTGGCATGGGGACGTTGGTGAGGAAGCGCGCGCCGCTTGGTTTTTCCCCTGACTCTTCCTGGTTCCCGGCGAGTTCGAACCCCTCGCCGAAGTTGAAGAAAGAGATGCCATGCCTCTCCAGGTGATGCCAGATGGTCCCGCCTTCCGGCTGCTCTTCGGGATGAACCGACGAATTGCTCTCCGCAAACAGCAGCCTTCCGGGCGCCGTCGTGGGAAATCGAAAGTCTTTACCGCCCGCGTAGGAAGCCATGAGCGAGCTCTCCGTCCAGACATCCGGGACCGCGTCCACCAGCCAGTGATGCCCGTCCACGCTGACTTCCGAATCCGCATAGAAGTTGTCGCTGAACGCCCACCCCTTGGCGAGCGCGTGGTGATTCGGCGTGACGGCGATATCCTGCAAGCTGAGCCGGCTTCTGCCGCCGTCGCAGAAGCCGTGCATCCCAAAACGAGCCAGAACCGGTACCCCAGCCACCGGTCCAATGCCCGCCAGCGCGAGGTCGCCGAAAACCTCATCGAACGTCCGGTTCTCTTTTACGATCAGCACGACGTGCCGGATTTCCGGAGGCATTGCCGGAGTGGGAACGGGCCTCGGCCGAAAGCCGTTCGCTTCCAGAACCGTAACCGTGTGGGCTGCCAGAGAGGCCGCATCCGGAATGGGGAAAACCGAAATCGAGCCGCGCCGCAAGACATCCACGAAACCGTTGGCCTCCGGTTGGGATAGGTAAATGTTGGGGCCCGTGCCGTGCCCTTTGGCATTCGTTACATAGACGGTGCCGCGGTCAATTAAAACGCGGGTAGGGAACCAAGCGACCGGAAGATGCCCCAATACTCGCAGGTTGTGCGCATCAATCACTCCGACGGCATTAATTCCCGCCTCTGCCACCAGCAGCCACCCGTGCGCTTCGTCAAACGCCATGCCGACGGGCATCACCCCGCGAAGCTGCTCGAGGCCGGGGATACGAATCGGCGCCTCACCGACGACGGTTCGCGTCTTAGGATCGACAGCGGTCACGGTGTCGCTATGTGTATTGGAAACGAACACCCGGTCGGCAGTCGCAATCACGCCGGAAGGGCTGCTGCCACCATCGATCCCGTCCCCAAACGGCCTGCCCGTCCGTATCACACCCACCACGCGCGGTGCTGTCGGATCTGCTGCGTCCACAATGTACAGGGAGTTGGATTCGCGTACGTTCGGATCGCCCAAACCGGGGACATCTACCGCGCCATGTTCCGTTTCCAGCCGGACCCCGTCGCGCGCCTCTGGCGAAGGAAAGCCGAAAGCAGGAAAAGGTAAACCGGTTTCTTGCGGATTCTTTCGATCGGCGCCTGAGATTGGACTGTATTGGAACATGCCAATGTTGGTCACATAAGCTGTTCGCTTGTCTGGCGATAGCGCAATGGCGAAGGGCAGCCGTCCCACGGGCACTGAAGACACCACGCGCCCTTTCCTGGTGTCGAGCACAACCAGGCGGAAGTTGGCCTGATCCAGCACATACAGCAGCGCGCGGTCGGGGTCGAACGCCAGGTCACCGGTGTAGCTGTCCCGAAAACCATCCTGGTTCAAATCGTAAAGCTTGTGGCGGCTTCCCGTTGTCAAGTCGACCACTCGAACACGGCCGGAATTGCCTTCTGATACAAACGCAACCCTATTTCCGGCAAACGCGGCGCCCATAAATACGCTGCGCCACTCGTCACTCTCTCCCGGACGTTCTTCTTGATGCCTGGGCGGTGGCGCGGTCACCAGGTGATGGGTCAGCAGAGTTCCCTTTTTGTCCTTCTCCAGTACACTCACGGAGAAACGCTCGGGTCCGCTGTTCACCGAAACGATGGTCTTCCCGTCCGGACTGAGGGCCAAGCCGAACGGCCCGGGCCCGGTAATGTACTGGCGGCCCAGCGGGGCAATAATGCGCCCTCCCGGCAAAATGCTCGGGGCCCCCGGCCGGTGGATGGCTGGTCTGGTTCCCGCTGGCGCGCTGTAGTCAGCGGCTAGCGCCGGAGTGAGGGCCAGGAGGGTGATTAGAGAAATCATCGATTTTCTGGAGCCTAATTGAGTCAGTAGCCAGCTTAGCAGCATCCAAAAACCTCGTTCCGGCAGGCCATACATGCACAAGAAGTAAGCTTGCCCGTGTAAAAATGTCCTCATCCGCACGGTATTCGGTAAAACTGCATGTGGCGGTAACATCCAGCCGGGTGTTAAACGATGGTGCGTTAACACTGTTCCCATTGGGCTATTGCGCTAGGACGAAGGCAAGCGTAACATTTGGCACGGGACATGCTTAGTCTCGACCTGTGTGGCGAGTCTATGCCACAGTTTCTAGCTGCGGAACCAGCCGTGGCGGCCTACCCGTTGAGTTAGCAAATCGGAGGAGGACCGGCAGCCTGTGCGCGTGAGAGTCGCAGGTGGCGCGCCTCTGACGGCGGCAGCGTTAAAATGGAGAGAGCAATGGCAACCACCCCTACGACGTTAGCTTTTCCCCAGAGGCAATCCTTAGAGGACCCACTAGCACACCTCCCCTGTTCCAGCATCCTGGAGTATCGAAAGGGGCAGGTCGTTTACGACCAGGATCAGCCTTCCACCAACGTTTATCTGGTTATTGACGGCAAAGTAAAAGTCTGCAGAATGGCGGAGGAGGGCCGCCAGATTCTGGTCGATATCTATCAGACCGACGAATTCTTCGGCGAATCCGCTTTCCTGAACTCCGGCACACGGGGCGAACAAGCAGCGGCGCTGGACAATACCAAGGTGATGACGTGGACCGCCGCGGAAATCATGGATATTGCCATACGGCGACCGCGCCTGGCAGTGGCTTTGCTGCAGATCCTGGTGCAGCGTTCCACCGATTTCGCGCAGCGCATCGAGAGCTTCTCGGTTGATAATATCGCGCGGCGGCTGGCCCGAACCCTAATCCGCTTTTCGGAGAGACTGGGTCAGAAGCACGAAGACGGTTCTACCGAGATGATGCCCTTTACGCATGAGCTGCTGTCCCAGTGCGTGGGTACATCGCGAGAGATCGTGACGCATTACATGAATCAGTTCCGGCGCCAGGGTTACCTGCGCTATTCACGCAAGGGGATCGTGCTCTACCGCGACGCCATGCATGATTGGTTGCGAAACCAGCAGTCCGCCTCCGCCTGAACGCCGCCGGCACCCATCCTAGATTTATACTCTAAGTCGTGGACCGGGTATTCAATGGACAAACTGCGCTCGTTACGGGCGCGTCACGCGGGATTGGCTCCGCCACCGCGATCGCACTTGCCAAACGAGGCGTCAGCCGCCTCATCCTGCATTACAACTCCTATCAGGAAGGATTAGAGCGCGTGGTTGCGTCCCTGCGACAGGCCGGAGCGCACGCGGACGTTATCCAGGCGGATCTTGGATGCGAGACGGGTATTGAGGCTTTTCTGAAAGCACTCAACGCCGCGGGCCTGGGCGTCGATATTCTCGTCAACAATGCCGGCTCGCTGGTCAAGCGTGCGAAGCTTGCCGAATTCACACCCGAGTTGTTCGACCGCGTGATGACCTTGAACGTCAAGAGTGCATGGTTTATCGCTCAGGCGGTGGCGCCGCACATGATTGAACGGAAGAGCGGGATTATCGTCAATGTGAGTTCCATCGCGGCGCGTAACGGTGGAGGGATCGGCGCCGCTATCTACGCTGCGGCCAAAGCCGCGGTGTCCACCATTACCAAGGGGCT
>CAZKVF010000364.1:0-23188 GCA_964556085.1 uncultured Solibacteraceae bacterium | reverse complement strand
CCCTGGATCGAGGCAGCCGCCAAAGGTATGGCGAGAAAGGCGGAAACGAGGAACAGCCCGGCGCCTTTTGTTACAGCCGGACGCGTACGCTTCTTCATGCGACAAGCCTCCTGTCCTGATTGGGCATCATAATATCTCAATCCACGGGTCGAATGTGATAGGACAGCACTATGGCACAATTAGCGACGAAAAAGGTGTTGACGCTCGAAGCTGCGCGCGAGATCGCCGCCGCGGCGCAGGCGGAAGCCCGCAGGAACGGCTGGAACGTGGTGATTGCGGTGGTGGATGACGGCGGTCATTTGATTTATCTGGAGCGCATGGACGGGACACAGGTCGCGAGCGTGGTGGTGGCACAGGAGAAGGCAGCCTGCGCCATCCGGTTCAAGCGGCCTACCAAAGCGCTCGAGGATGTGGTGGCGGGCGGGAGGACCGTGGTCATGAAGCTGGCCGGTTCGGTTCCCGTCGAAGGCGGCCTGCCGATCGTGGTGCATGGCGAATATCTCGGCGCGATCGGCGTCAGCGGAGTCACCAGCGCCCAGGATGGGCAGGTTGCTTCGGCCGGTCTGACAGCGCTGGCAGGGATATCGTAACCGGCCACGGTGGGGCAGACCTTCTGGCCTGCCGCCGGGTCTGGTGGGGCCGGCGAAACGTTCCTCATCTCCATTTTGTATTCTGTATTCTGAACCATGAAACTCCAAGGCATCTTTCCCCCCGTTACGACTCCATTCGATCACGCCGGCAATCTTTACCCGGTGAAGGTGCAACACAACATAGAGAAGTGGAACAAGACCACGTTAGCCGGCTACGTTGTTTGCGGCTCCACGGGCGAAACGCCGCTCCTCTCTGCTGAAGAAAAGTGCCAGCTCTGGGAGCTCGTGGCGAAATCGGCCGCGCCGGAAAAGATCCTGATTGCCGGCACCGGCGTGGACGGCGTGCAGGAGACGGTTTGCCTCACCAATCGCGCCGCGGAAATGGGTTACAAGGCCGCGCTGGTGCTCACGCCACATTATTTCAAGAACCAGATGAGCCGGCCGGAAACGCAAATGCTGTTCTTCCGATCGGTCGCCGACAGGGCAAAAATTCCCGTGCTGCTCTACAACTTTCCACAAGTGACGGGCGTGGATCTTTCGTGGGAAACGGTGGTTGCCCTCTCCGAGCACCCCAACATCATCGGTATGAAGGATAGCTCCGGCAATGTCGAACGGCTCATGCACGTGGTGCGCGAGGCGAGGGAGGGCTTCCAGGTGTTGGTCGGGTCGGCGCAGATTCTGCTTCCGGCGCTGCTCATGGGGGCCACCGGCGGCATCCTCGCGTATGCCAATGCAGCGCCCTATTCAGCCATCGCCATTTGGGAGGCGTATCGCACACGCGAGGACGAAGCCGCGCGCGACTGGCAGCGCCGCGTGGGCCGCGCCGCGCCCTACGTCACCAGCAAATACGGCATTCCGGGCTTGAAGTACGCCATGGATTTGAACGGCTACTACGGCGGCCCTCCGCGCCTGCCCTTTTGTACGCCGACTCCCCAGGCAAAAACGGAGATCGAGGACGCGTTCAAGGACCTGAAGGGGTAGCCGACCTCCCTAGAGAATCACTCAGCCATTCCGCGCTTCCTTGCCGCATGTTATTCTCAGCACCGTTTCATGCCTTATTACCCGACACGCAAGCTCACCATTCTGGCGCTCGATCCCAGCGTGCGGGATGGCAGTGGCATTCTCCGCACCCAGGTTGAAATTCAAAACGAATCGCTCAGTGCCGGCCCGCGCGGCTACCGCGTCCACATCATCGATTACGACGCCAGCACTGGCGCCTGGCGCGCTCCCGCCCGCCTCCCCGCGGGAGTGAATTGCGAGTCCGCGGCGCCGCGCGATCCGTTCGAGACTGCCGCGGATGAAAAGCTGCTCGAAGATCGCTCCTTCCACGCCTTCATGACCTACGGCATCATCATGAAGACGCTGGCGCGATTCGAGTTCGCCCTGGGCCGGCGCATCGGCTGGAGTTTCGGGGGCCACCAGATCCAGGTCGCGCCGCACGCTTTTGCCGACGCCAACGCCTTCTATTCCCTCGATACGCAGGGGCTGCACTTCGGCTACTTTCCCAGCGCGGACGGCAAACGCCGTGTGTACAGCTGCCTTTCGCACGAAATCGTCGCGCACGAGACCACACACGCGCTGCTCGATGGCCTCCGCGAGCGCTACATGGATCCGTCCTCGCCGCAGCAGGCCGGCTTCCATGAAGGCTTTGCCGATATCGTCGCGCTGCTCTCCATTCTGTCCGCGGAATCCGTGGTGACCAAAGTGGTGGACCTCGGCATGCCCCAGCGGGATGGCGATTCGCTGCGGCGCGCCGCGGTGACCCCGGAAAAGCTCCGGCGCTCCGGTCTCTTCGGGCTCGCGCAGGAGATGGGCGCCGAACTCGCCGGCATTCACGGCCAGGCTTTGCGCCGCTCCATCGCGCTCGAGCCGCGTTCGGACTATTTGACCTCGGGCGAATACGACGAGCCGCACGATGCGGGCGAGGTTCTGGTGGCTGCCGTCCTAAACGCCTATCTGGAAGTTTGGGTGAACCGGCTTCAGACCATCGGCAACCAGACCAGGCTGGACCGCAAGCGCGCCGCCGAAGAAGGCGCCGAAATTGCCGACCGCCTTCTGACGATGTGCATACGCGCCATCGACTACTGCCCGCCCACCGATCTGCAATTCCGCGACTTCGCCAGCGCCATCCTCACCGCCGATTGGGAACTCAACCCGCGCGACGAGAAATACCGGATCCGCGAAAGCCTGTTGCGGTCTTTCCGTGCCTACGGCATCGAGCCCAGTTCGCCGGGCTCGAAGGGCCGCCAGGAAGGCTCGTGGGACCCTCCACCGGAAGACACGCGCTTCCGCTCCGATCGGACACACTTCGACTCAATGAAAACCGATGCCCAGGAGTTGTTCCTTTTCCTGTGGGAGAACCGCGCCGCGTTCAAGCTGAACGAGGAGGCCCACACTCGCGTCCTGTCGGTGCGGCCCGCGGTGCGCGCCGGGCGCGACGGCTTCATCCTTCGCGAAACGGTTGCCGAATACCACCAGCAGATCACTCTCTTCGCGCGCGAGTTGGAGGACTATGGCATCGCCAGGCCCGAAGGCATGCCGCCCGACACTACAGTTACTCTTTATGGAGGCAACGCGGTAATCTTCGATGAGTACGGCCACGTCAAGTACAACATCGGCAACGCCATCATGGACCCCAAGCGCGACGAGGTGCAGGCGCGGCAGAGCCGGCGTCTGGAAGATCTCTGGAAGGCCGGAGCCTTCGAGCGCGGCGCGACCAAGGCGCGCGCCTTCTCCCGCATGCACCTTCGCCGCGGCACGGCCTGGCACCGTTCCGTGCGCAATCCGGAGTAATTAATGCCCGAAACACCCGGCCCGTCGTCGATCGCTGTTCGCATGTACAACGTGGGCTTTGGCGATTGCTTCCTGCTCACCTTTCGCTACGGCGGCGCCGCTAAATCCGAGCGCCACATGCTGGTGGACTTCGGCAGCTCGGCGGCTCCCCGCTATGGGCCGAAGGACTACCTGCAGCGTGTGGCCGAGGATATCGCCCGCGAGTCGCAAGGCAAGCTGCATGTTCTGGCGGCGACCCACCGCCATCGCGACCACATCAACGGCTTTGCCACCGATGAGAGCGGCGCCGGCAGGATCATCGCCGGCCTCGATCCCGATCACGTGCTCCTCCCCTGGACCGAAGATCCCAACGCCGCTCCCAATGGCAGGGCGGCCCCAAGCCCGCACGGTTCGAGTCACCCGGCCAGCATGAAAGCGGGTTTTCTCGGCACTCTGGAAGACTTGCACCGGGTTGCCGCCGCGGCCGCGCGTCTCGCAGCTAATCCCGAAAGCGCGGGCCGCGACACGCGTTCGCAGCTCCAGTTTCTTGGTGAAGAGAACCTCAAGAACCGTTCGGCCGTCGAGAACCTGATGCGCATGGGCCAAAGCGGCAAAGCGCATTATGTCAACGCGGGCATGACGCTTAACAATCTCCTTCCCGGTGTCAAGATCACTGTGCTGGGTCCGCCGACTCTGGAGCAGAGCAACTCGATTCGCAAGGAACGCGCGCAAGATCCCCACGAATTTTGGCAATTTTGCAATTTCTGGGCGTCTCGCCGCCTGGCATTGACGGCAACGGCCGCACGCTCCAGAAGCGCCACCGAGCCGCCTCCGGGCGTCCGCTGGTTCATCCGGCAGGCGCGGCGTATTCAAGCGGACTTGACGCTGGAGCTCGTCCGCGAGCTGGATACGGTCCTAAATAACACCAGCCTCATTCTTCTGCTCGAAGCCGGGAACTGCAAGCTGCTGTTTCCCGGGGATGCGCAGATCGAAAACTGGGCATTTGCCCTAAGCAACCCCGACTGGCGCCGCCTGCTGGCCGACGTGAACTTATATAAGGTGGGTCATCACGGAAGCCGGAACGCTACGCCCAAATCGCTTTGGGCTTTGTTCCGGCGCCGGGGCGACGAGCAGCAAACAGAGCGGCTCGCGACGCTCTGCTCCACGCGGTCGGGCAAGCATGGCAGCGCCAAATCCGGCACGGAAGTGCCGCGCCGGACCCTGGTGGAAGTATTGCGCGCTCAAAGCGACTTCGCCTCCACGGAAGATTTCAAAGGTGGCTTCGTGAAGACATTCGAGATCGAACCCGGCGGCTGATGACCGCCATAGTGTGGCGGTCGTCCTACCGGCAACTTCTTTCCTATCAGCGAATTTTAAATTTTAGGCGCCGCCATAGTATGGCGGCCGGAGATTCTAGGCCGTTGCCTTGGCCATCGGGAGGCGCTGCACCTTCGCCAAACCGCATAGTTCGAGCAGGCGGATCACCGGCCAGGCCGGATCGAATTCCCACCCCCGCAGCGAGAAACGCGCCGATGTGGGGAATTCGTGGTGATTGTTATGCAATCCCTCACCCCCGGTCAGCAACGCAATCCATTGCAGGTTGGTCGCAGTGTTATCGAAGTTGCGGTACCCCACCATATGGCACACACTGTTGATGGCCGAGTTGAGCAGAACGTACAGGATGGCGTGAGTTCCCCAAGCGGCGAGGCCCCACCAGGGCCCGAACAGGAGAGCAAAAACCAGCACACCACCGAACCCCGCCCACTCGATCCCGGGAAGTTTATCCAGCCAGTCCTCCTTCCAGTCGGGGGTGTACTTCCGAACGACCACGGGGTTGGAGGCTTCCTTCCGATAGAAGAAATAATTCCCGAACAGCACGGTCCACAAACCATAGAGATAGGGGCTGTGCGGGTCGCCGGCCTCGTCGGAAAAGTGGTGATGTTTGCGGTGCACCGCGGCCCACTGCCGCGGAACGACGCCCGTGAACAGGGACAGCTCCAGGTGCATCAGGAGGCCGATCGCAGGATGCAACTCCAAACCGCGATGGGTTTTCGCGCGGTGCAGGTAAATCGTCGTGAAAAAGACCGACATTTGCAGAACTACAACGGTAATGATCGCCATCCACAGCAGGCTCATTTATTCTCCTAGAACTTGAATACCGATTCGCCTGAAAAGCACTACGCGGGCGGGTGGCTCCAGGACCGGCTCAGATCGTATGTTCAATAATAGCAGACGAAGGTGGGGCAGGCGATCTTTTGTCGCCTGCCGTTTGTTACGTGACCGTCAGAACAGCAGCTTCAGAGCTAACTGAAGCTGCCGCGAGGTTGCCGCCGCGGTAATCTGTCCAGCTGTTGGACTGTAATTGCTTCCCTGGAAAACGATGGTATTCGGGTAAAAGAAATTGGTGTGATTGAGAATATTGAACGCCTCCATCCGGAGCTGCACGTTCATTCGCTCGTTGAGGCTGAACTTCTTGAACATCGAAGTGTCCACGTCAAAGAGGCCTGGGCCTGTGAGAGCGCCGCGCGATACGTTCCCCAACGTCCCGACGGTTGGCGTCACGAATGCCGCAGGATTGAACCAGTGATTCACGGTTCCCAAAATCACTTGCCCCTGAAAGTTCGGATTCCAGTTGGGCACGTCGGAGACATTTGTGTCGCCTGTGCCGGAATTATTGGAGCCAATCACAGGAGTGATGGGGAAGCCGCTCTGCGCCGTGAAGATGCCGTTCCACTGCCAGCCGCCGATCAGTTGTTTCATCCAGCCGTGGGCCCCGCTTCCGAAGCGCTGCCCGTTGCCGAACGGCAACGCGTAGCTGAAATTGGCGTTGAACTGTTGGCGGACGCTGTAAGCCGCCGGACCGCGGTTGAGCGCAAGATCATAGGGGCTGAAAGTGTCGGTCGGTTCATTTTCGCCGGTAACCGCCAGTTGGGCCGAATTCAGGTCCATCACCTTTGACCACGAGTAATTGACTTTGAACGCGAGCCCATGACTGGTGCGCTTGAGCAGCGAGACATTGAGCGCATTATAGTTGCTGGTCCCCTCGCCGATATAGGGCGAGTTGTTGGACACATAGGGGTTGGGGCGCTGGGTCAGCGTGACGCCGTTCACTTTGATCGGAGGCGTGGAAGGGAAATAGGTCGTCCCCTGAGGCACAATGGCGCTGGCCGCATTCACGCCGCCGGCGAGACACCCAGCCGCGTTCTGGCACACCTGGGGCGCGGGCGAATTGGTATCCTCCGAGAGATTGGTGTGGTAGGACTGGCTGCCCACATAGCCCAGCTGGAGCACCAGGTCCCTGGCGATCTGGCGTTCCAACGTAAAGGTCCACATCTGGATGGTGGGCGTGAACATGTTCGGATCGAAGCCGCCCGGTTGGTAGATGTTGCACCCCACGAAAACCGCTCCAGGGGAGCAGGTCGGCGGTAGCGGCACATTCTTGTTAATGGGAAGCAAGGGAAGAAACCCGTTGGTCACCGGGAGCTGCTCGCGGGCACTGAAGGGCGGATCCATAAAGGCCTTCTGTCCGAGGGCATCCAGCAGATCGTTGTGGATTCCAAAGCTGGCCCGCACGGCCCAGGTGCCCGTGCCGGTCGGGTCCCAGGCGATGCCTACCCGCGGCTGCCACAGCGCCTTGGCGTTGTTCTGAGCCAGGCAGGAACTCCCGACGTGCGGGTTGATCCCGATCACGTAGGTAGGGTCGCTGAAATAGTTAGCACACCGGTTCGCCACTTCATTCCAGCCGTTGGTCATCTCGTCCCTTATTCCGAGACGCAGGCTCAGGTTCGGCCGCAGCTTGATTTCATCCTGGATATACCAAGCGGCTTCTAACGATCGGTAGCCAACCATAGCGGGATTCCGCACTACGATCGCCTGGCTCGGTTTGTCCTGGAGAAATGCCAGCACGGTCGGGTAGGCGACGTTTACGGCCGATCCCTGAGCCTGTCCGGCTTCATCCTGCTGTATGCGCTGAATCCAGCCGCCGAAGCTGAAAGAGTGCTTGCCTCTGGTCCAGTGCATGTCATCCGCTTCGGTGAAGTAGTTTCGCACACCGATACTGAGGTTGTTACCGCCAGCGGCCGCGACCGCGGACGGCGAGGCCGTGGTCACACTGCCTCCGATGATGATCGAGCCTGGATTTCCTCCGGGAAGAAACACCAGATTCGAAGGGATCGCCGTAATGGGAGTATTGACCAGCGTTGCATAATTGCGAGCGAATCCGAGGGTCGTGATATTCACCAGGCTCGGCGAGAAAATATGCGTCTCCTGGACGCTGGCCACGTGCACCTCGACAGAAGAAACGTTGGCGAACGTGGGGTCCACAAACGGCTGGCTCCTGAAGCTGTTGTCAACGTTGTAGTGCATCGACAAGGAGTCCTTGCTGGAGATGGTATAGTCCATGCGGGCCAAGCCGAAATCCTCCCGAACGCTCTGTGGAGGATTCAAATAAGCGACGGCGGTTCCGTTGCCCAGATCGGGAGTACTGGGGGCCGGCCAAAAGTAGTTGGCATAGGGCAGAATTCCGGGATTTAAACCGGGAACCGGTGAGCCATTCGGGAGCAGACCCGCGCGGGCGTTGGCGCTGGGCACGACCGCTGTGCTGCTAAACGCCAATGCCTGCCGGAACCCTTCGTAGTTGCCGAACACGAACAGTTTGTCCTTCTTGATCGGGCCCCCCAACGTGCCTCCGAACTGATTGCGCTTGAACGGAGGCGTGCCGATGGTCTGATCGAAGAAATTCCGGGCGTCGAAGTCGCTGTTGCGCAAAAACTCGAACAGGTCTCCGTGCCATTGGTTGGTCCCGGAACTGGTGACAACGTTGATCTGACCTCCGGCCCGCTTCCCATACTCAGCGCCGTAAGTGTCCCCGAGAACGTTGAACTCGCGGACAGCTTCCACACCGAGCAACTGCTGGCTGAGGCCGAGCGGCGTAATAAATGAGCCGGGGGCGTTCCCGCCGATCCAGTCGACGCCATTGATGATATAGCGGTTGGTTTCGGGCCGCTTGCCCGCCACCGAATACATGCCCCAGGCGCTGTTGTTGAGCGTATTCGAGCTGGCGTTGGACGTGCCGACGTTGAGCATGATGAGCTGGTCGAAGCTTCGACCGTTCAGAGGCAGGTCCTTGACCTGGGCTTGGTTGATCAGTCCCGAGGTGGAGGCGAGCGTCGTGTTCACCAGGGGAGCATCGGCAGTCACGGTGACCTGTTGTTCTACGGACCCCACTTGCAGGATCAAATTGATCTCAGCTTCTTGTCCCACCGCCAAGTCGACGCCGCGACGCACTTCCCGCCGAAATCCCATCTTCTCGGCCGTCACCTCATAGGCGCCCACCGGCAGCGATGGAATCGTGTAGTTTCCGCGGGCATCGACGAGCACCGAGCGCTTCTGGCCGCTCTCCAGGTGAGTAACGATAATCAGCGCGCCACCCATGACAGCGCCCGATGCGTCCTTGACGCTCCCCGTGATGCTCGCAGTGAAACCTTGCGCGAATGACGATTGCGAGATCCAGCAAAGCCAGATAGCAATCCCCATTACTAACGCTGGCAGTGCGTTGCTTCTTACTCTGACCATAGTCCCCCCTTTCGGACGCAACTGACTTAGCCGGTCCGCGATGGTGCAGTTCCGGCCGATCCAAAAAACTCACTATGGCGAAATGACTAATGCTTATTGACAGCTCATCCCACGGCCGCTCCCGCGGCCCGTTCCGACGGTTAAGGGGAGGCTACGCTCGCCGGGTGCCGTTGTCAAGGCGGCGTTGCCGCCGAAGTACTCGCGACTGCTCAAGAGACGCTTAGCTTGGTCAAGCTTTCGCGATCTCAAAGACGAGCCGTTCCTCACCGCAGCAGGAACCGTCTTCTGGGCGCGAGTGGGGGTCGGATACGTAGAAGTCTGACCTGCGCGCGCAATCGACATGCCATACGAACTGGCCTTGACTTCGACGGGAAGCGACTGTACCTTTGCTGGTTGTCGGTTGAAGGAGGTCCCCGGTGAAAAATCATGTACTGGCTCTGGTGACCGGTCTGGTGTGCGCGATGATCCCCGCCCTCGGCCAGGAGCCGGCGGCGAAAACTGCGGCTGCGGTGAAATCAACGTGGACTCCACCGCGTACGCCGGACGGAAAGCCCGACCTTCAGGGAGTTTGGACTAACAACAGCGTGACCCCCTTGCAGCGCCCCAAGGAGGTTGCGGGCAAGGAATTTTACACGGAATCGGAGTTGGCGGCCGTCCGGCAGAAGCAGCTCGAGCGTTATGAGCTGGATGAAAAAGAGGGCGAGCCGGCCGCCAACCATTCCGGTGTAGAAGGCGCAGCGGCGGAGACCGTGCACTACGATCACGCCCAGTTCGGGCTCGACTGGCTACAGTCGAAGCTGAACTGGAACCGCCGGACCTCGCTGATCGTGGGCCCTGAGGGAACCATTCCTCCGTTGACAGCGGAAGCCCGCGACAGGCGCGCCACGAGGGCGGCTGCGGCTAAGGGGCATGAGTTCGACGGCGCGGAAAACCGGCCGCTCGAAGCGCGCTGCATGGCTCGCGCCAATGTGGGACCGCCGCTGCTTCCCACGCGCTACAACAGCAATCTGCAGATCGTGCAGGGCCCCGGTTACGTAGCCATCGAAACCGAGGAGATTCACGACGTTCGCGTTATTCCGACCAACGGGCGCCCGCACCCTGCAAAGAGCGTCCGCCAGTGGATGGGCGACTCGGTGGGCCATTGGGAGGGCAATACGCTGGTCGTGGACACCACCAATTTCACCGATCAGACTCCGTTCCCGGGCGCGCAGAACCTGCACGTGATCGAACGGATCACGCGTACCGGCGAAGATACGCTACTCTATCAATTCACTGTGGAAGATCCGGGGATGTGGACCAAGCCGTGGTCGGGGGAAGTGCCCATCACGAGAATCAACGGGCAGCTCTACGAGTACGCCTGCAACGAAGCCAATTATGGTCTCGAGAACACGCTGCGCGGCGCTCGCGTGGCCGACGCCGAAGCGGCGAAAAGATAAGACCCGCGCATACATATGCAATCGAGCGTTGCATCGGCCTCTGTTTCGAAAGGCAGTCTTTGGGCGGGCCGAATCTTAAGCGGCTTCCTTGTGTTGTTCCTGATCTTCGATGGCGTTGGGAAGGCATTCAAATTGCCTCAGGTGGTCGAGGCCACGGTCCGAGTGGGATTTCCTGAAAGTACGATCGCTGGGATGGGAATCGCGTTGCTGGTTTCGACCGCGCTGTATGTGATTCCGCAGACCTCGGTTCTGGGCGCCATCCTGCTGACCGGCTATCTCGGCGGTGCAACCGCCACCAACGTTCGCGCGGGCACTGGGGCCTTCAATACGAGCTTCCCCGTCATTTTCGGAATTCTCGTCTGGGTCGGCCTGTATTTGAGGGAGAGCCGCCTGCGCAAGCTGATTCCGCTGCGCGGATAGGAATCAAACGCCCCTGGTAGGAGCGTGCGCGAGGGCCACGTTCCTAGCGCTGCTGCTCCGGCGCCGGCGGCCCGTTGTTGTTCGGTGGCGGCGGAGGAGCCGCTTCCGGCAGCTCTGCCGTGCCATCCAAAGCGAACGCGAACATGATGGGCGGGTGCTCTACCTTCGCGTTGTTCGCAGCGACGGTAGCCGCCGGGCGTCCGAGGCCGCCCTGGAAGGCAACGTACTGCTTGCCGTCTACCTCGTAGGTGATCGGCGGAGCCATACCCGTGCGTCCGGTTTTGATCTCGTAGAGGATCTCGCCCTTGTCGGCCGTCACGGCGCGGAAACGGCCGTCGTTAATCGTGTGGAACACCAAGTTACCTGCCGTCGCCACCGTTCCGCCGCCGATGCCGCCGCCGCCCTCGATGCGCCACATCAGTTTCTGATTCACCGGGTCCCAAGCCTGAAGTGCGCCACGCATGCCTTCGGCTGTGGGCGGTCCAATCGCCGGAGTATCGATCACCTTGGGAGTCTTCGCCACCCTCGCGAAACCGTTGGTGCCCGGCTTCAGTTCCTCGGCAGCTGCATAGGTGAATGGCTGCAGGAATACCGGAATGTACACCCAGCCCGTAAGAGGGCTGTAGGACATGGGCGCCCAATTGTGTGCGCCGCCGCCGGTGGGAAATAGCGAGATCGGTTCCGTGTCGTAGTAGGCCTCGGGATTCACAATCGGGCGGCCCTTGGCGTCCAGCCCGAGCGCCCAAGTCGTCTTCACGTAAGGCGCGCCTGAGAGGAACTCGCCCGTGATGCGGTCCAGGACCCAGAAGAAACCGTTCTTGGAAGCTTGCGTGATCACTTTACGGGTTTTTCCCTTGATGTTCAGATCAAGCAGCATTAACTGCTGCACGCTGTCGTAATCCCAGTTGTCGTTGGGTGTGGTTTGGAAGTACCACTTAAGCTGGCCCGATGTGAGGTCCACAGCCAGGATCGAACAGGTATAAAGGTTGTCCACGTTCTGCGCGCCGCGGAATTTTTGTACCCATGGTTCGGCGTTGCCGGTCCCCACATAAACCAGGTTCGCCTCGGAGTCGTAGGCGAAGCCGTCCCACACGGCGCCGCCGCCGCCCTTGGTCCAGAAATCGCCGCCCCAGGTTTTGAGCGCGGCTTTCATCGCGTCATTTTCCGGGGGCAGTTCGGGATTGCCGGGAACGGTGTAGAACTTCCAGGCGCGATTTCCGGTCTTGGCATCAAAAGCTGCAAAGAAGCCCCGCGTCGCTTTGTCGCCGCCCGAGGCTCCGATGATTACCTTGTCACCCGCAATCCGCGGCGCCATGGTCAACGTATACAGATCCTGCGGGAAAGCCACGCGCGCTTCCCATACGGGCTTGCCCGTCAGCGCGTCCAGCGCTTCGAGGCGGCCATCGTTAATGGGCGCGATGATCATGCCGTTGTAGAGTGCCATGCCGCGGTTCACAATGCCGCAACAGATCTTCGGCCGGACGGCAGACTGGTTCACTTCCGGGTCCCAACGCCACAACTCCTTACCTGTCCTGGCGTCGAGCGCGTAGACGACACTCCACGTCGTGATGCCGTAGAGCGTGTTGTTCCACATCAAGGGCGTACCTTCCTGGTTGCTGCCGCCCGCGCCGACGGCGTAGGTCCAGGCCAAGCCGAGGCGCTTCGCGTTGGTGTCGTTGATCTGCTTCAGCGTGCTGTAGCGCGTCTCGCCCTGATTGCGCCCGTAGCTCAGCCAGGAGCCGGGCAAAGCATCATTGGCGACGCTCCCCGCATTGCGGAGCACCTTGCCATCGACATTCACCGGTTTGGCGGACTGCTGCGCTTGCAGCCAGCCGGTGCCCAAGAAAACCAGACTTCCCAACAACAGCGCGGCGTGTGTCCGTCTAGAAGAACGCATGGAATGTCACCTCACACGATTCGACCAAAGGTATCACAGACACTGGCTTTATACTTGAGTCATGGCGACCGTTACGAAAGACCGGATCAGCAAGACCCCGGACGTTTGCGGTGGCAAGGCTTGTATCACGGGCCACCGTGTTCGTGTTCTGGACATTGTCGAATGGCATGAGCACGAAGGGATGACTCCCGACGAAATCGTTTCGGAGGTCCCATCCATAACGCTCGCGGACGTGCACGCCGCGTTAGCATATTACTTCGATCACATGGACGAGATCCGGGAAGACGTGCGCGCGGAGCGGGCGCTGGTTGAGGAGTCCCGGCGGATGAACCCCTCCGTACTCAAAACAAAGCTGGGCCGGAGGAAGGTGGAGACTCCATTCTGAACGAGTGCAGATTCGCTTCCATCTGGACGAGCACATTCCGGGCAGCGTCGCCGCCGGGTTGCGCCGCCGCGGTATTGATGTATCGACTTCGTCCGAGTCAGGACTACTCAGCGCTGACGATGCGACACAGCTCTTTTTCGCCGCTTCCTCTGGACGCGTCCTGGTGACGCATGATGCGGACTTCCTCCGGCTGCATGCGGAGGGAGTCGCTCATGCCGGCATAGCTTACTGTGAACAGGGAGCCTCGTCGATCGGCGAAATGCTTCGGAAGCTGGTGCTGATCTATGACCTGTTGACTCCTGAAGAGATGGCAGGGAAAATCGAATTCCTGTGATTCTCCCTGGAGCGCGTGGCATTGATACGCCGGATTCATGAAGGGTTCGGCGAGCCCCGCCTGCTTTAAGCCCACAGCCCCATTTTTTCCTTCGTGAGCCGCACCGTATCATCCGCGACCGGCCGTACACGTTCGGCGCCTTCGCGGAGCACGCCTTCGAGAAAGCCGGGGTCGGATACGATGCGCCGGTAGCGATCCTGGAATGGCTCGAGCTGCGAGACCACCATCTCGGCCACCTGCTTTTTTAAGTCACCGTAGCGCATGCCGTTGAAGTGCTGCTTCATCTGCTCGTCCGTCCAGCCGCAAAACGCCTGGTAAATCGCGAGCAGGTTCAGCACGCCCGGACCAGCGGTCTCAATCTTGACGCACGGCTCGGAATCGGTGGTGGCGCGCATGATGGTCTTGCGGATCTTATCCGGCGGATCGAGCAGCGCCACTGCGTGATTCGCTCCGGTTGCCGACTTGCTCATCTTCTGCGTGGGGTCATCCAGGCCCATGATGCGAGCGCCCACGGCCGGCAAGCTGGTGTTGGGCACGACGAAGGTCTCGCCATAAAGCGAATTAAAGCGCTGCGCGATGTCGCGCGTCAGTTCCAGGTGCTGCGCCTGGTCCTCACCTACCGGAACGATGCCCGCCTGGTAGAGCAGAATATCCGCCGCCATCAATACCGGGTACTGAAGCAGGCCGTCGCCAACCGATTCCTGCCTGGCGGCTTTAGCTTTATATTGCGTCATCCGCTCCAGCCAGCCCACCGGCGTGACACAGGTGAGCATCCACGCCAGCTCGGCATGCGCCGGGACAGCCGATTGCACCATGATGGCGGAAACTTGGGGGTCTATCCCCGCGGCAAGGTACAGCCCCGCGATCTCCCGTATCTTGGCGCGCAGTTCGGCCGGATCCTGGTACACCGTCACAGCGTGAAGATCGACGATGCAGAAGATGCACTCGTAATCCCGTTGAATGCGAACCCAGTTTTTTAAGGCGCCGAGGTAGTTTCCGATGTGAAGATTTCCGGAGGGCTGCATCCCGGAGAAGACTCGTGTTTTCATAAGAAGTAGGACAGGCCCTCCCGGCCTGTCACGCTTTTACACTAAAGGGACATGCCTCCTGGCCTGTCCGCGGAGTAAATCCCTATCGTAAGCAATTTCGAAGTTACGGTCGAGAAGCTGGTGTATGGCGGTGAAGGTCTGGCCCGCCTTGCCGGGACCGGCCCGCAAAACCGCATTGTTCTGGCGCCGTACGTCCTGCCGGGCGAGCGGGTGCGCGCCGAAATCGCGCAGGAGAAACCCGGCTTGATTCGTGCACGCACGCTCGAAGTGCTCGATCGCTCGGCTGATCGCGTAGCCCCCAAGTGCCCTTATTTCGGCCGCTGCGGCGGCTGCCATTATCAGCATGCCTCATACGAAGCGCAGATTGCCGCCAAACGCGCGATCCTCGAAGAGGAATTGCGCCGGCTGGGGAAAATCTCGCCGCCTGCGGAAATTCCTGTTGTGGCGGCCGAGCCATGGGATTACCGCAACCGCGTGCAGCTTCACATCGAAGGCCAGAGTCTCGGCTATCGCGAAGCGCGCTCGCACAAGCTGTGCCCCATCGCGCTTTGCCCCATCGCGTCACCTAAACTCAACGAAACTATCGCCGCCTTGAACGGAATGCTTAACGACCGGCGCTGGCCGCGTTTCCTGCGTTCGCTCGAAATCTTTACCGACGAGCAGCAGGTTCAGCTCAATGTCACCGACGCCGGCCAGCCGGTTGCGAGGCGGTTCTTCGACTGGTGCTCGGAACGAATCCCCGGCCTTGTCTCCGGAGCGTTGGATTACGGAGGCCGTTTCCGCGTCAGCCGGAATTCGTTTTTTCAGGTAAATCGCTTTCTGATTGACGCCCTGGTCGACAATGCCATCGCGGGAGCCTGCGGCGAAACCGCGGTCGATCTCTACTCCGGCGTCGGCTTGTTCGCGCTGGGGCTGGCGCGATCATTCCAACAAGTCATCGCGGTCGAATCCAGTTCCGCCGCCGTGAGCGACCTGCACTTCAACGCCAGTAGGACAGGCGTCCTCGCCTGTCGCGGCACGATTCAAGCCGAACATGCCAACGCCGAGGCCTATTTGGAAGCGCTGGAACTCGCGCCGGATTTTATGCTGCTCGATCCACCGCGCGCCGGGCTCGGAAAGACCGTTGTACGCCGGCTGCTCGAACTGAAGCCACGCCGACTGACGATCGTTGCGTGCGACCCGGCGACGCTGGCCCGCGATCTGCCGCACCTCCTGGCCGGAGGCTACCGCATCGAACAAATGACCTTGGTGGACCTGTTTCCGCAGACGTATCACTTGGAAACCGTCGTCCGCCTGATCTGGTAAAGTTTGCTCTATGCCAGCGCGCCTTCAGCCAGGGGCGGCAAGCGCCCCGGCGGGCGAGTCCCGGGTGGATACTGCCAGCCAGCAAAGGTCCTCCTCCGACGCCGCCCGCGTGGTCCGCGTTTCCGTGGGTAATTTCCTGGAGATGTATGACTTCATGGTATTCGGCTATTACGCTACCGCCATTGGCCGGGCGTATTTCGCGGCGCAGAGCGAGTACGCTTCCCTGATGCTGGCGCTCATGACATTTGGGACCGGATATCTGATGCGCCCGCTGGGGGCGGTCCTGCTTGGCGCTTACGTTGACCGTCACGGCCGCCGCAAGGGCCTGTTGCTCACCTTGGGGCTGATGGCGGTGGGTACGGTTTCGATTGCATGCACGCCGGGATATCGCACCCTCGGATTTGTGGCACCGCTGCTTGTGGTTGCCGGCCGCCTGGTCCAGGGGCTGTCGGCGGGCGTCGGAATCGGCGGTGTCAGCGTGTATCTTGCGGAGATCGCGCCGCCGGGCCGAAAAGGCTTTTACGTCAGCTGGCAATCCGCAAGCCAGCAGGTCGCGGTGATGTTCGCTGCGTCTTTGGGCATCCTCCTGGCGTCCTCGCTGACTCCCGTCCAAATGATGGCATGGGGCTGGCGCATCCCGCTGCTTGTGGGCTGCCTCATGGTTCCCTTTCTCTTCGTTCTACAACGGTCCCTCGACGAGACCGGCGAGTTCCTCGCGCGCAAACGCCGCCCGGAGCCATCCGAAATCTGGCGCACGCTGGCTGTTAATTGGCGATTGGTGATTCTGGGAATGCTGCTGAGCACTACTACCACGGTGACCTTCTACCTGATCACCGCCTATATGCCCACCTACGGCAGCACCGTTTTGCACCTCTCCAACCGCGAGAGCATGATCGTTACGCTTTGTGCGGGCCTCTCCAATTTCGTTTGGCTTCCCGTGATGGGCTCTCTTTCGGATCGCATTGGACGCCGTCCGCTGCTGATGACTTTCGCTTCGCTGGCCCTAGCGACCGCCTACCCGGCCTTGGCTTGGCTCGTCGGCCAGCCGTCGCTCCCTCGCTTACTGGCCGTGGCGCTTTGGTTCTCCCTGATCTTTGGCGGCTATAACGGCTCGATGGTGGTTTTCCTTACGGAAATCATGCCGGCCCAGGTTCGGGCATCGGCATTCTCACTTGCTTACAGCCTGGCTACCGGCATTTTCGGCGGGTTCACTCCCGCCGTTTCCACCTATCTCATTCACCGCACAGGAGATCCTGCAATGCCGGGGGCTTGGCTGGCCCTGGCGGGCGCAATGGGCCTATTGGCTACCGTCTTCCTCACCGGGACACGGCGAATAGCACGTACTGGCATGGTCTGTTAACTTTCGTGCCGTATCAGAAGGTCCCGGCCAACTGACCAGTACTCTTATGACCTTCTGGAGTATAATTTGTTTTTGGGTTATTGTATGCCCGCGCACTGGCCAGTCGCTTCACGGATAGCAGCACGACAGCAGCTCGAAACTCAGTTGCTGCGGGAACTGAAAGCGGCCGAAGCGGTATTCCATTCTGCGAAGCCGGAGGAAAAGGCCGAGGCCAGTCGGCACTATCGCGAGCTACTGGACCGCTTTAACGATCTAATCCTCAACCGCAGGGCCCCGGACTCGGAGCCATCCTAACCGTCAGGCGGACCTCCGGTTCCCTGCCCAACTTCTATTCTCGGTACTAGCCCGCGACTATTCCTCGGACACTGACCGTTCGGCCAGTTCTCCAAACAACGGCAGGGAGTACGCCTGGTTGTGCGCCGCCTTGACCATCATGAATATGGACATGAAAAACAAAACCGCCCCCACCAGTCCGTGGATGCGGAAGTGCGGCACCTGCTGTGTAATCGGCTGCAGAACCCAATCATTCAATAACCACGCGACGAACAGATACAAGCCCTGGAACGCGTGAAAGCGAACCACGCGGTCGTGGCGGAACTTTTGCGAGGCCAGCACAATGATGGAGGCCACCCAGCCGATCGCGGGGATATAGCAGCAGATGGCGGCGGTGCGGGGCGAGATCCGCTCGAAGGCGTTTTCCGCGGGCAGGCTGTTGACTGGTTGCCGTTCACCGCAGCGGCCGCAAAAAAGATCGCGCGTTCTCACCTCGTTCCCGCAGTGGCTGCAGTACGGCATCTGTCTTTAGATACGTTATTCCGTATGGTTCCGTTCGGGCAAGCGGGCCTTTGGTAGCACCGGCGGTCTTGCGCCGGCCATCACCGGGCGCACAGTAGGCCGAAGGTCCTGTCCCATCTTGTTAAGATACCTTTGAGATGTTCAGCTATCGCGAGTTTGAAGCGGGACCGGACCCGTTCGGGCGCAAGTTTCATGTGTTCCTGAAATGGCTTATGACGGCCATATCCATACGCCATGCCGACACGGTCGACGTGCGCTTCGTCTTGACGGATGAGAACGGCGTGCAGACCTACAAAACCATCGCACTGCCGCATGCCGACCTTTTGCGCGTGAGCAGCGAAACCGGACGGAGTGTGGACGATCCGTGGTGCGGTCGCATCGCGGCGCTCCACCTGCGGTATTTGGTCGAAACGGGCGATGACATGGAAAAAGACCTGGTGACAATACTGCCGGCCGACCTCAAACGCCATGCCGCTGAACTCGCAAAAATGGAAGGGGCTGCGGCCGCTCGGCACTGACGCGCGTCCCGTCTTTTGGCCTCGAGACTCGCTGTATGCAGCGCGGGCGCGCCGATTGCTGGCCCGCCTCCCACCCCTCGCAGGTGCGCCCATCGGCGTGTTCCCGGCTGCCGGTTTGCGCGATGGCGCCCGCGATGTGCACGCCGGTTCCTTTGTTCGCAAGCGATCCATCGCATTCAACTGCCCCCGGGGCGAGTTCGCCCGTGTCTGCGTCCACGAGCTGTTTCATTTTGTTTGGCTGCGCCTGGGGAACCGGCGCCGCCGCGCTTATGAAGAAGTGCTGCGCACGGAGTTCGCTGCCGGCGCCCGGGGCGAATTGGGCTGGTCCGCCGAGTGGCGGAAGGACGAGTTGGCCGGCGCTGATGTTCAAACCCGCAGCCGTCTGTGGCGGGAGTATTGTTGCGAGAGCTTTTGCGATACCGCGGCCTGGGTCTACTCAGGGGTCCGGCGGCACGAAGAGTTTACGCTGGCCCGGAAATTCCGCGAACTACGCCGCCAGTGGTTCGCCGGCATCGAGAGAAGCGCCCCGTTGCCCGTATAATGAATGGAGAGGAACGCAGGCTGTGAAAGCACTCCGACTGTTCGCCACCGCTGCCATCGTGTGCGCAGTTGTCGCCTCGCTGGGATACCTCTTCACGCATGGTACTCAGCGCCCTGTAAATGTCTCTTCCGTTAAGCCCGGCAAAGAGCGGCACAAAGCGCCGGATTTCGCGCTGAAGGATGCCGACGGCAAGCTGGTCCACCTTGCCGACTACCACGGTAAAGTCGTGCTCCTGGATTTCTGGGCCACCTGGTGCGGCCCTTGCAAACTCGAAATTCCCTGGTTCGAAGAGTTTCAGCGGCAGCATCAGGAAAAGGGCTTTGCGGTAATCGGCGTTTCCATGGACGATGAAGGCTGGGAAGTGGTCAAGCCGTTTCTCACTCGTCTGAAGGTGAATTACCGCGTTCTGATCGGCAACGATCAGACGGCTCAGATGTATGGCGGAATCGATGCCCTCCCGACCACCTTCCTGATTGATCGCGAGGGCAAAATCGCGGCCGTTCATGTTGGCCTGGTAGACCGGAAGGAATTTGAAAATGGCATTGAACAGCTTCTGGAAGCTCCCGCAAACGCTTCTGCTGCCCCTGCTGTGCCTGCCCTCTTTGCAGGCGCAAGGTAGCGGTTACCTGACCGTCGGACAAGCCTCCACCGTGAGCGGCAAGCGGAATGCTTCCGTGGAGGCCAGAATTCCAGTTTCGGTACAGCCGGGCTTTCACGTCAACAGCGACAAGCCCAGCGAAGAATACCTCATCCCGCTGAAGCTGACCTGGACGGGAACCGGCGCCCTCCAACCCGGCGCCATTATTTACCCCAAGGCGACGCAGGAGAAATACGAGTTCGCCGAGAAGCCACTCTTAGTGCTGACAGGCAATTTCGATATCGTCGCCAACTTCAAGGTCGCCGGCAACGCCTCCGCCGGTCCGGGCTCGGCTGCCGGTAAATTGCGCTACCAAGCCTGCAACAATCGCGCCTGTTTCCAGCCGAAAACCGTGGACGTCAAAGTCAACTACCGGATCCAATAAAACAAAGCCGGCGGCAGACGAAGCCGCTCGGTAACGGAATTATTGCCCGTCCTGCGCACCGCGCCGAACTGTTACGATCTCTCTTTGCATCCTGCGTCTCTAGTGATGCAGGGTTGAAGAGATGCCCAAGACTCGACTCGCTCTCATCGGCGCCGGCCAATTCGGCAAGAATCATTGCCGCGTGATCCGCGAATCGGACCGCGCCGAACTGGTAGCCGTGGTGGATATTAACCCGGATCGGGCCGCTGAAGCCGCTGCTGCCGGCGCGCAGCTTTGCACGGACTATCGCGAGATCGCCGGCAGCGTGGATGCGGCCATCGTGGCCGCCCCCACCTCCGTCCACCAGGAGATCGGCTGCGCGCTGCTCGAGGCCGGGATCGACGTCTTGATTGAAAAACCCATCGCGACCGACCTCGCAGCTGCCACGAGGCTGGTCGATAGCGCCAAACGCTCGGGCCGCATCCTGCAAGTAGGTCACCTGGAGCGCTTCAATCCCGCGGTTGTCGAACTGGAGCGCCGCGTCACCTTGCCGCTCTTCTTCGAGATTCACCGTATGAATCTCTATAGTCCGCGGAGCCTGGACGTGGATGTCGTTCTGGACCTGATGATCCACGACGTCGATGTCGTCCTCTCGCTTGTCTGCGCCGAGCCCGCCGAGATCCGCGCCGCCGGCATTTCCATTCGTTCGCCCAAGGTGGATATCGCCAATGTGCGCCTGCAATTCCCTAATGGCTGCGTGGCCAACCTCACGGCCAGCCGCATCTCCACCGAGCGGGTGCGCAAGCTGCGCCTGTTTCAGCCGCAACAGTATCTCTCGCTCGACTACGACCGGCAAGCGCTCGCGGTGTTCTCGGTCTCGGCCCATGAGGGGCAAGACCAGATCGGCTTCGAGCAGGCCGCGATCCAGAAAATGGAACCTCTGAAGCTCCAGCTGGAAGCCTTTCTAGACAGCGTAGAAACGCGAGAACCGCCGAAATGCTCGGGGGCTTCAGCGCGTCAAAGTCTGGGAGCGGCCCTGGCGATTCTTGATAAAATTAAAGAGCACTCCGAGGTAGTCTCACAAACCATTCGAGCGTCATGGAAACCGTAGTGGCACCCCCGGCCGACGCCGATCTTCAGCTCCTGACCGAATGGGGAAGCCCCGGCGACAATGCGCGTTTCGGTAGAGCCGGCGCCATCTCGGTCCTTGCGCACCTGGCTTTCATCGCCTTGCTCCTGTTGATTTCCGGCGCACCAAGCGAGCCCGAGCGCGCGCCGGTTGTCCGGCGTGTAACCCCGCTCATCGAGCCCCCTACCGAGTTGACGCAGCGCGCGCCGAACAAGAAGAAGCTCAGCAAGGAATTCGACTCGGTTGCCGAACTCGAGCACTCGAAAATTCAGCTTCCGCAAGCTGCGCCTTCTACCACGCGGCGCCGCGCATTCCGGCTGGATGCGCCCCAACCCGCACCGCAGAGGGCCACGGCGCCACTGCCGGAAGCCCCGAAGTTTGATCCCGCGCCGCCCAAGGCCGAAGTGCCACTGCTGGCGCAGGCGACCCCGCAAATCGAACCCGTCGAAAAGCCCAAGATCGTTCTGGAGAATCCCGGCGCGCCGCCGCCGACACCCGTCGCACCCGGCCAAAGCAAGGTGGCCATTCCGAATGCCTCGGTCGACCAAGCTATCCGCGAGGCGGTGCGCAGCACACCGTCCGGCGGCCTGATGGTCGGCGATTTGGATTTGGGCGGACCCGGCGGAGTGGGGCCAGGCCTCAATATGCCGCCCACCCCCGGTGTGCAGGGCAGCAACCTGGAACTACTTAGCGACCCTAAAGGCGTGGACTTCCGCCCCTATCTGACGCAGGTGCTCGCGGCGGTGCGCCGCAATTGGCTGGCGGTGATTCCCGAGAGCGCCAAGCTTGGCCGCCGCGGAAGAGTGGCGATCCAGTTTTCGATCAGCCGCGTGGGGAGTGTTCCCAAGCTGGTGATCATTAACTCCTCGGGGGCCGATGCGCTGGACCGCGCGGCGGTGGCCGGGATCAGCGCTTCCAACCCGTTTCCGCCGCTTCCATCCGAATACAAATCCGACCGCATTGTGCTGCAGTTCAACTTCGCATATAACATGCCTAAGCGGTGAGGTTGGCAGGCGGAAGCGCCGACCGTCTCTACTTGACGATGATCGACGCGGGATCGCTAGCGATGCCGCCTACGGCTACCACGACCGGCACCGTGGCGCCGCTGAACGACTGGCTGACGACAAACGATACCCCTACCGTGCCGTTCTGGCTACCGGCATTCACCTGCGAAACATTCTGAGAGATGCCGGCAATGGTCACCTGAACGCGGCTGGGATTGCCTACCACCGAGGGATCAATGTTGGACACGACGGCCATTAGGGTGTCGCCGGAGGAGGCGAAGTGTGAGGCGTCGAGCGGCTGGCCGGAAGCGCCGATGATCTGCTGAATCACTGGCGGCGCATTGTCGATTTCCACCTCGATGGGCCGCGAGTTGACGGCGCCGTTATTGAGGACCAGGGTCGCGGGCGTGGACCCGGCGGGAAAGTTAGAAGGGATCGCGAAATTGACCTGGTTCGCGGACGAGTAGAGGACCTGCATGGATTGGCCGTTCAGTGTCACTTGAGTAGAGTTAGGCGCAGTAGCCAGGCGCAGCCCGTAGATGCTCATCACAGCGCCGGGATAATATAAGAACTGCTGATAAACATCGTTATTCTCCAGGGGCAGCCCAAGGAATGGCTGCGTCGGATCAGCGGCCTGGGTCTGGAAGCCGCCGGATTGCGAGGCCACTTGGAAACCGCAGACAACGCTGATTTCCGAGGAACCAATCGCCGCGTTGGGGGCTACCACCACGTTGGCGACCAGGTGGGTCGGACTAAGCACCCAGACGCGGCGAACCGATGCATCCGATGTTCCGAGACCGAGGGTGGGCTGACAGTTCTGAAACTGCGTATTGCTCGCCACTACGTCCACCATGGAGGAAACGCCGGATGGCAGCGAGGCGGGCTGCACGCTGCTGATTTGCGCTGTCCCGATCGCTGGATAACTGTAAGTCGGAGGGCTCGACGGCTGGTAGAACGTCGAGTTCTGGCCGTCGCTATTGTACACAATGACGCTGGCATTCTGGCCGCTATAACCAGGCGGCGGCGCTACAGTTATGGTCTGGGGGGTTGCGCTTAACGCCGATGCTGTTTGCACTGT